>NZ_JACHDI010000006.1:0-343764 GCF_014201025.1 Paraburkholderia sp. MM5384-R2 | reverse complement strand
CCAACAGCGGCCTCTTCATGTTCGTGGCGGACAACGAGAAGGACCTGTCGGCCGGCACGTTGTATGTGGCGAAAGTGGGCGCGGGCTTCTCGGTCGATCCGGCCGCGGCGGGCGCGGACCTGACGTGGATCAGGCTGGGTCACGCGACGAGCGCGGAAGTCGAGGCCATGGCGAAGTCGAATCGGCCGCAGGACGTCATCGACGTCAAGTGGACCGATCCTGCCGACGCTAACTACCGGAAGATCTTCGCCGGCGGCACCGCGCAGTGGGTCAGGATCATGCCGGGCAAGGAGAAGGTTGCGGCTTTCCTCGAAACCCATCGCTACGCTTACCTGGCGGGCGGCAGCATGGGCTTCACGAAGATGGAAGGGACGACGGTCAACATCAAGGACAAGACCGCGTACTCCGCTTTGCAGAACATCGTCGACTCGATGGTGAAGGGCAACGCGAAGGGCTGGAACGCGGAGAGCAACATTTCCGTCGACACCGCGATCAACGCCGGCGGCGTGCTTCAGCACAAGCTCGCGGGCGGCCAGAAGGATAACCAGGGTGCCGCGATCAACAGCGAGTGGGTGCCGGTGCACACCAGCGCGCTGCTGGTCGGCAAGGATATCGCCGCCGACGCGCTCGGCAACAAGGCCGACCCGGAGTTGGTCGCCAACCCGGACAACCTGAAATTCTCGGAGAAGCTGCGCACGCTCTTTATCGGCGAGGACAGCGGCTACCACGTGAACAATTTCCTGTGGGCGTACAACGTCGACACGAAGCAGCTCACGCGTCTGCTGTCGACACCCGCCGGCGCCGAATCGACCGGTCTGCATGCGGTCGACGAACTCAACGGCTGGACCTACATCATGAGCAACTTCCAGCATGCCGGCGACTGGGGCAGCCAGCATACGCAGGCGCTCAGGGACACGCTCGATCCGCTGGTCCGCGCGAACTACAGGGATCGCTTCGGCGCGTCGGTCGGCTATCTGACAGCAGACCCGACATCGATCAAGCTGGTGTGACGGCAAGGCTCGCAGAGATCCTCGCAAGTCTCATTGTGGGGAAATTGATGGCGCTTTGATCCGATACGAAAAGCACGGTTCGCGAGCGGTTCATCGCCCCCTCTCTGGAGGGGGTTTTTTTACTGGAGCCGGGAGGCAAAATTGTGTGTTCGCAAGACACTCTTCGAACTGTGACATAGACCTGCATTCAGGCAACTGCGTGGTGATAGTCAACCAAGACGGTTCATCTTGCTGCGCGCGGTGTGCGGCTTTCCTGCTCGGACGAACGCATCTTCCTGCGGCGGGTGTTGCTTTATTTGCGCGACCACGGTCAACCCCGCTCACCGGATTTGCGGACGGCAAATTTAAAGACATAAAAACGATTGGCGAGCTATGCAACTGGCTATGCCTGGCGGAAGCTGTGGGCCTGAAATAACATCGGCTATAACCGCCCTGCCGATAGTTGCCACATCAGTGAGACCGCCATGACACTTCTATCTTTGGTCTCGCATCCTTCCAGGCGCGTCATCTCAGGTTCCCGGTATCGCGGCGCATCGAAGATCGCGGGCTTCGCGCGCAAAGGGTTGAGCAACGCAATCGACCACGTCTTTAGCACGCAGCAACTGCATCGCGTAATGGCGAATTACCGGCCCGACAATCTGCGCAGCGCGCGACTCCTCGAGCGGCTCGGCTTTGAAAACGAAGGCCTCGCGCGTGCGTATCTGAAGATCGACGGCGCGTGAGCCGATCATGTGCTGACATCGCGAATCAACTCGCGCGACTGACGCCGATAGCCATGCAAGCGCCGCAGCGCGCCGCGCGCCCCTTGCTGCGCGACCACCGCCACCGCCTGAAACGCGACCAGCGCAAACACCAGCCCGAGCAAGGTCGCCGTCACGACGCCGCCGAACACGCCCGTACCGATCGACCGGCGGCTTTCCGCACCGCCGCCGCTCGCCAGCAACAGCGGCACGACGCCCAGCAGGAACGCCGACGACGTCATCACGATCGGACGAAATCGCGCGCCCGCCGCGCGTATCACCGCGCGCGTCAGCGGCACGCCGCGTAGGCTCAGGTCGCGCGCGAATTGCACGATCAGGATCGCGTTTTTCGCGGACAAGCCGATCACTGTGATCATCCCAACCTTGAAGTAGACGTCGTTCGGCATGCCGCGCATCAGCATCGCCGCAATGGCGCCGACTACGCCAAGCGGTACGACCATCAACACCGCGAGCCGAATCGTCCAGCTTTCGTATAGCGCGGCCAGCGCCATGAACACCGCCAGCAGCGACAGTCCGAGCAGCAACGGCGTCAGCCGCGCCGTCGCGCGTTCTTCGCGCGCCGCATCGACCCAGTCGAACGCGATGCCTGCAGGCAAGCTCGCCGCGAGCCGCTCCATCGCCTCCATCGCCGCCCCCGAACTGACACCGCTCGCCGCACGGCCGTTCAGATCGAGCGACGGATAGCCGTTGTAGCGCGTCAATGCGACTGGCCCGATGGTCCAGCGGCGCGTCGCAACCGACGACAGCGGCACCATCGCGCCCGACTGGTTCGGCACCGACAACGCCAGCAGATCGGTTTCCGTCATCCGCGTCGACGCATCGCCCGCCACCAGGACGCGGCGCATCCGGCCACCCGCCGGAAAATCGTCGACGTAGTGCGAGCCAAAAGGTGCTGCCGACCACGTCCGCAATCCGGTCGAACGATAAGCCGAGCGCGTACGCCTTCGCGCGGTCCACGTCGAGTTCGATACGCGGCGCGTCGGGCAGATCCTCGAAATGAATCGACGCCAGCGACGGATCGGCCTTCGCGCGCTCGGCAAGCTGGTCGCGGGCGGCCTTCAACGCGTCGCGGCCCAAGCCGCCGCGATCTTCGAGCCGGAACGTGAAGCCGTCCGAATGCCCCACGCCCGGCACCGACGGCGGCAATTGCGCCTGCACGTTGCCGTCGAGAATCCGGCTGAACGACCGGTTCAACGTGTCGCGCAGCGTCATCGCATCAACGCCGCGCCGGCCCCAGTCTTTCAGCGTGACGAATGACATCGCCACGTTCTGTCCGCTGCCCTCGAAACTCCAGCCGATCACGCTTGTCACGTTCGCCACCGCCGTTTGCATGCGCAAAATCGGCTCGGTCTTTTCGACGACGGCGAGCGTGCGCGCCTGCGTCGCGCCGGCCGGCAACTGGATCATCACCTGCAGCTGGCCCTGGTCTTCGACGGGCAGGAAGCCGCCCGGCATCCGCCAGTACAACGCGCCGCACAGCAGCAGCAATACGGCATACACCGCGAGCAGCGGCCCGACCCGGCGCATCGCGGCGGCCGTCATGGCCCGGTAGCCGCGCGACGCGCGATCAAAGCCCTGTTCGAAACGCGTCGAGAGGCGCGCGGCGACGCCACGCAAACCGCGTCGCGCGTCACGCTGACGGACCGATTGCGCAGGCGCGCTCAGCAGGTTCGCGCACAACGCGGGCGTCAACGAAAGCGCCATGAAAGACGACACCAGCATCGACGCAATCATCGCGACCGCGAATTGCCGGCAAATCCCACCGACGCCGCCAGGAAAGAACACCATCGGCACGAACACGGCGGTCAGCACCGCCGTCACGCCGACGATCGCACCGCCGATCTGTTTCATCGCTTTCAATGTCGCGTCGCGCGGCGCCATGCCCTCCTCGTCCATCACGCGATGCACGCTCTCGACCACCACGATCGCGTCGTCGACCAGAACGCCAATCGCCAGCACGAGGCCGAACATCGTGAACACGTTGATCGACAAGCCGAATGCGTACATCGTGACAAACGCACCCATCAGCGTGACCGGAATCACCACTGTCGGCACCAGCGCGTAGCGCAGATCGCGCAGGAACAGCCACATCACGAGAAACACCAGCAAGATCGCCTCGGCCAGCGTGATCAGCACTTCGCGAATCGCAACGTTGACGAAGCGCGCGCTATCGAACGGCACCTGAACCGCGACGCCCGGCGGCAAACGGCTCGCCAGTTCCGCGAGCCGCGCCCGAATCGCGTCCGATGTTTCGAGCGCGTTGCCGCGCGGCCCGAGTTGAATCCCGACCGTCGCCGACGGCTTGCCGTTCAGGCGCGACCAGAACGTATAGTTGTCGCGGCCGATCTCGACCCGCGCGACGTCGGCAAGCCGCACTGCCGAGCCGTCGGGGTGCGCTTTCAGCACGATCTGGCCGAATTCCTCCGGCGACAGCAACTGCCCTTTGACGCTCACCGACGCGCTCAGCTGCTGGCCGTCCATCAGCGGCGCGTCGCCGAGTGTGCCTGCCGCGACGCTCGCGTTTTGCGCGGCAATCGCGGCGTTGACGTCGGACCCGGCGAGGCCGAATTCGCGCAGCTTCATCGGATCGAGCCAGACGCGCCACGCTTCGTCGGCGTCCCACAGTTGCGCGGAACCGACGCCCGGCGCGCGCTTCAGTTCGCGCATGATGTCGCGGCTGAGGATGTCGCTCAGTTGCGCGGAATCGCGCGTGCCATCGGTGGATGTCAGCGCGACCAGTATCAGAAACGTGTTGGCGGCCTTGAAAACGCTGATACCCTGCTGCACCACCTGTTGCGGCAAACGCGGCTCGACCTGCTTGAGCCGGTTCTGCACGTCCATCATCGCGATATCGGGGTTGGTGCCGGGCGCGAAGGTCGCCGCGATTTCAAGGTTGCCGAGGCCGTCGCTGGCGGTTTCGTAGTAAAGCATCCCGTCGGCACCGTCGAGACTTTCTTCGATGATGCTGCCAACGTTCGCATCCACGGCTTCCGTCGATGCACCCGGATAGACGGCGTCGATCACGATACGCGGGGGCGCGAGTCGCGGGTATTGCGCGACCGGCAGTTGCGTCAACGCGAGCGCGCCCGCGATGATTACCGCAAGCGCCAGAATCCACGCAAAGACCGGTCGGTCGATAAAAAAGGCGGCCAAGGCATGCTCACGCGTGTGGGTTCGGTGCGAGCGCAACCGGCGAAGCGAACACCGGCGCATCGGCGAAACGGGCCATATGGAATGCATCGACCAGCTTGCCGTCGCGCATCGCGAACGCTGGCGAGCGTCCTTCCTCGACGAAACCGAAGCGCTGGTACAGCGCGATCGCGCGGTGGTTGTCGACGAACACGGTCAACTCCAGCCGACGCAGGCCGAGCAGCGTATCCGCGCACTCGACGGCCGCCGCGAGCAACGCCGTGCCGATGCCGCGCCCGACGTAATCGTCATGCACGCAGAGACCGATTCCCGCGCAATGCGCCATCCGGTGCATGCTCGGCAACACGTCGATCATCCCGACCACGCGACCGCCCGCCTCCGCGCACAGTCCGAGCGTGTTCGCGGGCATTTTTTCGAGCCAGCTCCCGACCGTCGCGTTCGAACGATACGGCGTCTGCAACGTGCCATGCCGCGCGGCAAATTACCGTGGTCTGGCAAGGCCACGCTGCGCGCTGTCGACGGCGTGTCGTTCGATGTACGGCGCGGCGAAACCGTCGGGCTGGTGGGTGAATCCGGCTGCGGCAAGTCCACGCTCGCGCGCGCGATCGTCGGTCTGGCGCCTGCGTCGGGCGGCAGCGTCAAGCTTCATGGCGTCGAAACCGTGCAAGGCGCGAAGCGCGATCTCGGCATCTTGCGGCGCGACGTGCAGATGATCTTTCAGGACCCGCTGGCGTCGCTCGATCCGCGCATGACGAGAGCAGATCGTCGCGGAGCCGTTGATCACGCATCGGCCCGATGTCGCGCGCGCCGATGTGCGCGCTCGCGTGCTGACCATCCTCGAACGCGTCGGCCTGAATGCGCAGCATCTGCGGCGCTATCCGCATGAGTTTTCGGGCGGGCAATGTCAGCGCGTCGGAATTGCACGGGCATTGATCAGCGAGCCGCAACTCGTGATCTGCGATGAACCGGTGTCCGCGCTCGACGTGTCGATTCAAGCGCAAATCGTTAATCTATTGCGCGACTTGCAACGCGAACTGTCGTTGTCGCTGCTGTTCGTCGCACACGATCTGGCCGTGGTGAAAGCAATCAGCCATCGCGTGATGGTGATGTATATGGGGCGCGTGATAGAGTTCGGCGAAAAACGCGCGCTGTACGCGGCACCTGCGCATCCCTATACCCGTGCATTGCTGTCGGCCGTACCGGTTCCCGACCCGAGCGTCGAGCGCGCGCGACGGCATCTGCTGCTTCAAGGCGAGATTGCGTCGCCCTTGCAACCGCCCTCGGGATGCGCGTTCCGCACGCGCTGCCCCGCCGCGATCGACGCATGCGGCGATGCGCAACCGCAAGCGGTTTCCCAGCAAGGTGATGCACGGCGGGTTGCGTGCATCCGGGTTCCCGTTCCTACCGAATAGCGCCTGTTTCATGGGCGGGAGTTCAACAACCGGGACAGCGGCGAAAGCCCACGCTCGACCGGCCCGAGCTGATGGCCTGGTGATGGGCCAAAAGCAAATCTATGGTCAGAGTGGACGGGACTCGAACCCGCGCCCTCCGGGCGTGACAGGCCGTATCATATAGGCTGCGGCGCCGGACTGGCATGGCGTGTGACTCCCGAGTAACGGAACACCACTCGCGAAATGGTATATCGATACGTATATCACGACCACATCAAGTCAAATATTTATTGAAAATCAACAATTTGTGCAACTGATGAAAATCGCCACCTGGAACGTCAACTCCCTCAAGGTCCGCCAGCAACACGTCATCGACTGGCTCGCGAGCAGCGGCACCGACGTGCTGTGCCTGCAGGAACTGAAGCTTCCCGACGAAAAATTTCCGCGCGCCGAACTCGAGGCGGTCGGCTATCGAAGCTGGTACGCGGGTCAGAAAACCTATAACGGTGTCGGCATTCTGGTGCGCGAAGGTATGAACGTCGACGAAAGCAGCATCGTGCGCAACATCCCCGGTTTCGAGGACCCGCAGCAGCGCGTGATCGCGGCAACCATCGACGGCGTGCGCATCATCTCCGCGTACTTCCCCAACGGCCAGGCCCCCGGCACCGACAAGTTCGCGTACAAGCTGCGCTGGCTCGACGCGCTGCACGACTGGCTCGCAACCGAGATGACGCTGCATCCGAAGCTCGCCTTGCTCGGCGACTACAACATCGCGCCCGACGATCGCGACGTGCACGATCCAAAGGCATGGGAAGGTCAGAATCTGGTGTCGCCCGAGGAACGCGCGGCGTTCGTGCGGCTGATCGGCCTCGGCCTGCTCGACGCGTTCCGCCAGTTCGAGCAGCAGGAAAAAATCTATTCGTGGTGGGACTACCGGATGATGGCGTTCCGTCGCAACGCGGGACTGCGCATCGATCACATCCTGCTGTCGAAGGCATTGGCCGACATCTGCTCGGCGTGCGACATCGACAAGGTGCCGCGCAAGTGGGAGCAGCCGTCGGATCACGCGCCAGTGTTCGCGCAGCTGGGCTGATCCGGCATACAGCGACGAAACGAGGCAGCGCTGCCTCGCGTCCCTATTGCTTCAAGCGCCGCCCAGCACACCCCACAAGAACCCGAACACCATCGCATCATGCTCGGCCTGCTCCAGCTCATCGGAGCCGCCGTGGCCGCCTTCCGTATTCTCCCGATACCACACGTGCTGCGCGCCCAGCGCCTGCATGCGCGCGGCCATTTTGCGCGCATGGCCGGGATGCACGCGATCGTCGGCGGTCGACGTCGTGAATAGCACCGGCGGATACGCGACACCCGCCGCGAGGTTGTGATACGGCGAATACGCGGCGAGCGCACGCGCTTCATCGGGTTCGTCGGGGTCGCCGTACTCGTCGATCCACGAGGCGCCCGCATGCAGCAGGTGATAGCGGCTCATATCGAGCAACGGCACCTCGCAGACGACCGCGCCGAATAGCTGCGGCCGCTGCACCATGCAGGCGGCCACGAGCAAACCGCCGTTGCTGCCGCCCTGAACGCCAAGCTGTGCGGCGCTCGTCACGCCGGTCGCGATCAGCGCCTCGGCGACCGCGATGAAATCATCGAACGCGCGCTGGCGATGCTCGCCTTGCGCCGCCGTGTGCCAGCGCGTGCCGAACTCGCCGCCGCCGCGAATATGCGCGACCACGTACACGCCGCCGCGTTCGAGCCAGCCGATGCCCTGCCCCGTCAGATAGCTCGGCAGCAGCGGAATCGCGAAGCCGCCGTAGCCGCTCAGCAGACATGGGCGCGTCGGGCTTTCATCGCCCGGCGACGATTGCGCTTCCTTCGGCCCAATCACCGTGTAGGGTACGCGCGTGCCATCGGCCGATACCGCATGGCCGCGCGTCACCGCAACGCGCGTCGCGTCGAACTGCGTCGGCCAACGGTCGAGCAACTCCCATTCGCCGGGCTCCTCGAGCGCGAGATCGGAGAGCCAGTAGGCGGGCGGTTGCAGATAATCGTCGGTGTCGACGAACACTTCGTCGTTCAGTGTCGACTCGACCGGCGACACGTCGACCTGCGCATCGCCGTGCGACGCGAACACGCGCTCACGCCACTGCCAGGTGCCGTCCTCGCGCTGCGACGGCGTCCAGATCAGCGTCTTGCCGCGCACGTCGTCGAGATACGACACGATCAGATGATGGCGCGTATGCGACCACTCGCAGGCCGAGGTCAGCGGCGTCGGCGTGAAGAGCGGCGTCACGTCGCGCTCGCCGCGCAAAAACGCGTCCTCGCGAATCGCGAGCAGCGCGCCGCCCGGATAGCGCGCGAGATTGCCGTCCCACTCGCACTCCCAATCGAGCCGCGGCTCGAGCAACAGCCAGCCCTGCCACGCCCCCACCGCGACGTGCGGCGGCACTTCGTAACGATGCCAGGCGTCGCTAGCGTCGTCGAGGTAATACGTGTGCGAATCGAAAAAGTCGACGCTGCTCGTCACCGTATGCCGGCGATCGACCGGATCGTAATGCGCCTCCACGCCGATGTCGCCAAACTCGCCGCGAAACACGACGGGCGCATCCGCGAGCGCGGTACCGCGGGTCCAGCGCCGCACGTCGCGCGGATAACCGGAGCGCGTCAGCGTCTTGCGCCCATTGTCCCAGCCGACGTACAGCGTATCGCGATCGATCCACGACACCGTGTGCTTGCCCGCCTTCGCAATCGCGAAGCCATCGTCGACGAAACGCCGCGCGTCGAGATCGAACTCGCGCACGACGAGCGCATCCGAACCGCCCGGCGACATCGTGATCAGCGCGCGGTCGCCGTCCGGATAAAGGATATCGAGATCGACGCAGACCCAGGGCGTGCCGTCGGCCGCGCCGAGCGCGTCGAAGTCGAGCAGGTTTTGCCACACCGGTGCGCCGTTGCGCCATGCGGCCCACGCAGTGCGTCGCCAGAGACCGCGCGGATTGCGCTCGTCCTGCCACAAATCGTAGGCCCAGTCCTTCCAGCGATCCGGAATCACCGGACGCTCGCGCGGCAGATAGGCATCGGCGAGCCGCCGTCTGAGCGTGTCGAACGACTCGCCGCTGCACCACGCCGCGCGGGTGCGCGCATTCTGCGCGTCGACCCATGCGAGTGCGTCAGCGTCGTACAGCTCTTCGAGCGACAGGAAAGGATCGGGGGAAAGCGGCCACTCGAACGGGGCGGGAGAAGCTGAAGAAGCTGGCATCGTCGGCTGTTGGATCGGAACAGCGTTGATTATGCCTCGTGCGCGGTGGTCGACGGTTTGCCGCGGGGCGCGATGCAACAACGACGAAGGCGGCCTGAGCCGCCCCCGCCTGCCATGCAGCATCGCTCAGAACGAGCGCGTCAAGGCTCCAGATTGAGCTCCTGAATCTTGCGCGTAATCGTATTGCGCCCGATGCCGAGCCGCTCGGCCGCCTCGACCTTGCGGCCGCGCGTGAAGTCGAGCGCTTCGCGGATCACGGCCGCTTCGAAGCGGCGCGCGAGTTCGTCCATCACGTCGGCCGCGTTTTCACGCAGCATGCGCGCGACTTCGGTGCGCAAGCCGCCTTCCCATGCGCTCAGCGCGGTGGCGACCGACGCACCGGCCGCCCCACCCGGATGCACGAGCGCGCCGCCGTTCGTGCCAGCGAGCGGCCCGCCGCCCGCGATTCCCGCATTGGTCGCCACGGTGCCATCCGTCGTCGCGCCGGCAGCGGCGCCCGCACCAGGCTCGCTCCCGGCGCCGTGCGCGGGACCGAGATCGGGCGGCAGATCCTTGGTTTCGATCGTCTGCGCGGGCGCCATCACCGTGAGCCAGTTCGCGAGGTTCTCGAGTTGCCGCACGTTGCCCGGAAACGGCAGCGACGCGAGATACGCGAGCGCCTCCTCGGACACGCGCTTCGGTTCGACGCCGAGATCGCGCGCACTCTTTTGCAGGAAATGCCGCGTCAGCAGCGGGATATCCTCGTTGCGCTCGCGCAACGCGGGCAAGCGCAGACGGATCACGTTCAGACGGTGATACAGGTCCTCGCGAAACAGTCCCTGCCGCACGCGCGATTCGAGATTCTGGTGCGTCGCCGCGATCACCCGCACATTCGCGCGCAACGGATTGTGGCCGCCCACGCGATAGAACTGCCCGTCCGACAGCACGCGCAACAAACGCGTCTGCAGATCGAACGGCATGTCGCCGATTTCGTCGAGAAACAGCGTGCCGTTCTCGGCTTGCTCGAAGCGTCCCTGGCGCATCGCCTGCGCGCCGGTGAACGCACCGCGCTCATGACCGAACAGTTCGGACTCCAGCAAATCCTTCGGAATCGCGGCCGTGTTCAACGCGATGAAGGGGCCGTTCGCGCGTGGGCTATGTCGGTGCAACGCACGCGCGACCAGTTCCTTCCCGGTGCCTGATTCGCCGGTAATGAGCACGGTGGCCGCCGAATGCGACAGGCGGCCGATCGCGCGAAACATGTCCTGCATCGCGGGCGCCTGGCCGAGCATCTCGGGCGCTTCGGCGACGCGGTCGTCCCACGTCTGCTCGCCGCGCATGCTTTCGTCGACCGCGCGGCGAATCAGCTCGACGGCCTTGTCGACGTCGAACGGCTTCGCCAGATACTCGAACGCGCCGCCCTGGAATGCGGCGACCGCGCTATCGAGATCCGAGAACGCGGTCATGATGATGACCGGCAAGCCCGGCACCTTGTCGCGTACGGTTTGCAGCAGTTCCAGCCCGGAGCCGCCGGGCATGCGGATATCGGAGACCAGCACCTGCGGGCTGTCGTGATCGAGCGCGGCCGACGCTTCGCGCACGTTCGCGAAGCTGCGCGTCGCGAAGTTCTCGCGCGCCAGCGCTTTCTCGAGCACCCAGCGAATTGATTGATCGTCGTCTACTATCCAGATCGGCTTCATATAGTTCGGTCAGAAGTCTTGAGGTGCTTGTGTTATCTAGAGGTCGAGCGGCAGCAGAATCTGAAACTCGGTATGGCCCGGCCGGCTGTCCACCTCGATCAGACCTTCGTGCTGCTGCACGAAGGTCTGCGCTAGCGTGAGACCGAGACCGCTGCCGTCCTCGCGCCCCGACACGAGCGGATAGAAAATGCGGTCGCGAATCTCTTCGGGAATGCCTGGGCCGTTGTCGATGATATGCAAGTCCAATGCCAGCTTGCACAAGCGTTTTGAAATCGTGACCTTGCGCGCGATGCGCGTGCGCAATTCGATGCGCGCATCGCCCTGCGAGATCCGCTCGCGCAACGCCTCGGCCGCATTGCGCACGATGTTCAGCAGCGCCTGGATCAGTTGCTCCTTGTCGCCGCGCAGATCCGGCACGCTGACGTCGTAGTCGCGCTCGATCGTCAGGCCGCGCGGAAACTCCGCGAGAATCACCTGACGCACGCGCTCGCACACCTCGTGAACATTGACGTCGCCGACGATATGCGGATGCCGGTGCGGTTCGAGCAAGCGGTCGACCAGCGTCTGCAGGCGGTCCGACTCCTTGATGATGACCTGGGTGTACTCGCGCAACTCGTCGCGCTCACGTTCGCCGAGTTCGAACTCGAGCAGTTGCGCGGCGCCGCGAATCCCGCCCAGCGGATTCTTGATTTCGTGCGCGAGATTGCGGATCAGATGCTTGTTGACGGCCGTCAGGTCGTTGATGCGCTCTTCGCGGTCGGTGCGCAGATGCCGCTCGTTCTCGAACAGTTCGAGCAACACGTAGTCCTGCGCGCTTTCCAGAAAACCGACGATCGCATGCACGTGCAGCGGCTCGTGGCCGGGACGCTCGAGCACGGCGTCCAGATGCGTCGCGTGAAAACGGTGGGCGGCGATCGCGGTGATCGTCGCGACCAGTTCGTCCGCGTTCGAGAAGATGTCTGGCCACGCCATCTGCGTGAGTTGCTTGCGAGACATCTCCAGCATCGACTCCGCCGACGGATTCGCGAACGCGACGCGCAGCGTGCGCTTCTCGAGCACCAGCAAGACGGTCGGCAGCGCCTCGAAGCCTGGCAGCAGGCCAGAACTCACGAGCTGCATGTCGTCCGACAGCGTCTGTTCGTGTCCTTTCCTTGCCTTGATCAGATTCTTGAGAACCATCTTGCAGTCTGGCCGGTAGGAGATGGTGATAAATCAGGAGTGCTGCTTTATTGTGCTTCACCGAATGCCGTGTTGCCCGCGCGCGGCCGGCCGTGCGTACGGCCTAACGAAAAAGGGACGGCGCCGCCGTCCCTTCGTGACCGATCGCGAGCGTCGGGCAAAGCGCTTCGCCGGGTGAAGGGCGAAGCGCCATGGCCGCTTACAGCGAGTAGTACATTTCGAATTCGATCGGGTGCACCGACTGACGATAACGCTGCAGTTCCGTCGTCTTCAGTTCGATGTACGCGTCGAGCATCGCATCCGTGAACACGCCGCCGCGCGTCAGGAACTCGCGGTCCGCGTCGAGCGAGTCGAGAGCCTGGTCGAGGCCCGCGCACACGGTCGGGATCTTTGCATCCTCTTCCGGCGGCAGGTCGTACAGGTTCTTGTCGGCGGCTTCGCCCGGGTGAATCTTGTTCTGCACGCCGTCCAGACCCGCCATCATCAGCGCGGAGAAGCACAGGTACGGATTCGCCAGCGGATCCGGGAAGCGCGTTTCGATACGGCGGCCCTTCGGGTTCGACACGTGCGGAATTCGGATCGATGCCGAACGGTTGCGAGCCGAGTAAGCGAGCTTGACCGGCGCTTCGAAGTGCGGCACGAGACGCTTGTACGAGTTCGTACCCGGGTTCGTGATCGCGTTCAGCGCGCGAGCGTGCTTGATGATGCCGCCGATGTAGAACAGCGCGAATTCCGACAGACCTGCGTAGCCATTGCCTGCGAACAGGTTCGTGCCGTCCTTCCAGATCGACTGGTGAACGTGCATGCCCGAACCGTTATCGCCGACGACCGGCTTCGGCATGAACGTTGCCGTCTTGCCGTACGTGTGCGCGACGTTTTGGATGATGTACTTCAGTTGCTGCGTCCAGTCGGCGCGCTGCACCAGCGTCGAGAACTTCGTGCCGATTTCATTCTGGCCCATGCCCCCCACTTCGTGGTGATGCACTTCGACCGGAATGCCGATCTGTTCGAGCAGCAGACACATTTCCGAACGGATGTCCTGGAACGAATCGACCGGCGCGACCGGGAAGTAGCCGCCCTTGGTGCCCGGACGGTGGCCGGTGTTGCCGCCTTCGAATTCCTTCGCCGACGACCACGGTGCTTCTTCCGAACCGATCTTCACGAAGCAGCCCGACTGATCCGTGTTCCACTGGACCGAGTCGAAAATGAAGAATTCCGGTTCCGGACCGAAGTACGCGGTGTCGCCGAGGCCCGAGCTCTTCAGGTACGCTTCGGCGCGCTTCGCGAGCGAGCGCGGGTCGCGCTCGTAGCCCTTGCCGTCAGCCGGTTCGACGACGTCACAGGTCAACACGAGGGTCGATTCTTCGTAGAACGGGTCGATGAAGGCCGTGTTCGCGTCCGGGACCAGCAACATGTCCGATGCTTCGATGCCCTTCCAGCCGGCAATCGACGATCCGTCAAACGCATGGCCGCTTTCGAACTTGTCTTCATCGAATGCCGACACCGGCACCGAAACGTGTTGTTCCTTGCCGCGCGTGTCGGTGAAACGGAAGTCGACAAACTTGACGTCTTCGTCCTTGACGAGTTGAATGACGTCGGCCACGGATTTACTCATAACCTATCTCCTGATTAACAATTTCGGCGGATTCAGCCGCCGCCCAATCTAGCTGACCCATCCCGGAACGTCCACTTATATGGCGTCGCGAGCGGAAAATTCTGCCGGGATAAATCGATCGGCACCAATAAAGCAGATAGTGTGCCACCTCTCGACCTTGTATGGGTAAATCCGGCGCACACCATTACGCCGCTTACGTTTGCCGGCCACGCACGAGGCGCGAGCAGCGTCGCAAACAAACGTGCGGGCATTGCAACGCACCAATTTCGCGCATTCACCGCTTTGGAAACGACGGTCCATACCATTTTGGTGCATTCAGCAGGAAATGCACCATATTTGCGCATCGAGGTTGGGGCGGCGCCCGCGACTGCTCGGCGCCGTCCAGTCTACACAGGTCTGTGCGCTGCCTGCAGCGCGCTAGAATGATCATTTGGTCCGAAGGAGATTGACGCTCATGAGCACGCTCGAACAGCTTTACGCGAAGGCGGACGCCCGCCGCACCGAGAACCAACTGCCCTACGCGGGCGCGGTATCGCCGGCCGAGGCGTTCGAACTGCTGGAACTCGATCCGCGCACGCGTCTCGTCGACGTGCGTACCCGCGCCGAGCTCGACTGGGTCGGCCGGCCGTTGATCGGTGATGGCCAATACGCGCATGTCGAATGGACGCGCTATCCGGGCGCGGTGCCCAATCAGGAGTTCGTGCAGCAACTCGCGCAGGTCGCCTCGCCCGACACGCCGGTGCTGTTCCTGTGCCGCAGCGCCGCGCGCTCGAAGCTCGCCGCGATCGCCGCGACCCAGGCCGGCTTCACGAAGGCGTATGACCTGCTGGAAGGCTTCGAAGGCGACAAGGACGGCCAGGCGCATCGGAAGACGGTGTCGGGATGGTGTTTTCGCGGCTTGCCATGGATCGGAGCCTGATGGCGCGTGGCGCACTGCCCGCATCTGCGGATGCCCGTGGCGCGGCGCTGAAGCACGCCGATTGAAACGGTTCGCGCCGACCACGCATTGATTGCATCGTCGGCGCGGGTTGTGACACTGCGATCTCGCGGTTCGCGCCAACCTGACCCTCAGGCGCGGACCGCTTGTTTTGTCGAGCGCCGCGCGCGCCGCCGTCAAGGCCTGCGACGAGAAGCTGAACAGCGAGCCGTCGAAGTCCGCACCCAGACCATCGGTATCGGTGCTGCCGTCGCTGCCGATTCCGTGGTTGTTGAATGCGTCGGCCACATTCCGCGCGAGCGGCACGCCGTACGAAGGGGGTGCGTCCGCCGCGCTCGTCCCCCACTGGGAGGGAGACGAACCCATCACGAAGTTCAGCGTGGCGCCGCGCCGAGGTCGTCATTGCCGGGCAACCGTTCGGCCCTGTGCCGAACGCGCTCGCCATGATCTGCTGGACCACGCGCCGCGTGGCCCGCGCTAACCGTATGGACCTGCTGGTCGAAGTCGATATATTGGCCGTTGGAATCGCTGAATACGCTCGGCGCCCACACCGCGGATAGAACGCCGTATAAAACTTCGTCAGCGCAGCCGTGTCCTGACTACTTACCTGAATCGTATTGAGGGCCCGCTCAGCTTCACGGCTTACCCGCGGCTGCTGCCGCCGCTTCGGGCTCAACGATATCGCCACCGAGCAGATGTACCCCCTCTCGCAGCTTCACGAACGCCGCGGCGACGGCTTCCGGTTCACCCTTCACACCCAGATCGATGTGATGCCGCGCATACACGCCGCCGCGCTGCGCATCCCCGACGCTCGGCAGGCTGAACACCCGCACGCCCGGAAAATCGCGCTCGATTTTCTCCATCAGCGGCGTCACGCGCGACTCCGGCAACTCGAACACCAGCAGCGATTTTTCAGCGTGCGGCGTCGTGTGATGCAGATGCGCGTACTGCGTGTCGAGCACCCACTCGATCATCGGCCAGGCCATCACCGGGAAACCCGGCACGAAATGGTGTTGGCGGATCGAAAAGCCCGGAATCTTGTTGTAGCCGTTCGGAATGATGTCGGCGCCCTGCGGGTACGTGCCCATATTCAGGCGATGCCGGTTCTCGGGCGAGTTCAGATCGAGCGGCGCCGGCGAGTTCGCCGGATACATGTCGCGGATACGCTCCTGAATCAGCTTCGCGGCTTCCGGATGCAGCTCGAGCGGCACGCCGAGCGCGGCCGCCGCGCACTGGCGCGTGTGGTCGTCCGGTGTCGCGCCGATACCGCCCGTCGAGAACACGATGTCGCCCGACGCGAACGTGCGCCGCAGCGTCGCCGTGATGCGCTCCGGATCGTCGCCGATGTACTCCGCCCAGCCGAGCGACAGCCCGCGCCCGCGGAGCAGCTCGATCACCTTCGGCAGATGCTTGTCGACGCGTCTGCCCGAGAGGATTTCATCGCCGATGATGATGACGCCAAATGCCATTGCCGCCTCTTTCGTTTGATCAATAGGGAACCGGCGCGACCTCGCGCGCGCCACCAGGCGCTTCCGCCCGCATGCGCTGCAGCGCGCGCAGGCAGTAGTTGCCGAACCATAGCGCCGAGAACACGAGGATGAACGCGTAAATCCAGATCGTCACCGTCGTGATCACCGGGAACAGCACAATCAGCCATACCGACGACGCCCACAACAGCGTCGGCAGCGAACCTAGCAGGCCGCTCACGATACCGATCAGCAGCAACGGCAGCCGGTGGCGCCGCACCAGTTCGCGCCGCTCGTCGCGCGTCGCATGCAACGAGAGCGCGTCGTAGGTCATCACGCGATACGTGAGCCATCCCCACAGCAGCGGCGGAATCAACGCGAAAAACGGCGGCACGAGCCACAGCGGCAACGTGACGATCAGCAGCGCCAGACACAGCAGCGTGGTCCAGAGCGCCTGACCGAGGCTACCGTACCACGTTCCGCCGTGGCGCATCTCCAGCCCGGCGAACTGGCGGGCCGCGAGAAAGCGGATCACGGCCGGCATCGACAGCATGGCGATCAGCAGCAGCACCGTGACGACGATCAGCGGGATCGCCATCGCAATCACGATGAACGGCGCGATGACCGCGTGCAGCGTCGAAAAACCGAGCACGTCGAACAGATGATAAAGCGTGGCGGTGAAAGACCAGTCGTCGAGCCAGGTGCGGGTCGCGCCGGTCAGCGTCTGCCAGAAGAACCACAGGAGTACGCCCCAGCCGACCGTCGCGACGATAAACGGTTTGAAGGTCAGCCAGAGCATGCGCGGATGCAACGCGCTTGCGAGTGCGCGCCCAAACGAGCGCAACAGATCATTCATGCGAGCCAGTGCCTGCGAACGAAACGATGGACGGGAAAATCGCGCCGCGCCCGGACCAGGCATGCTGGGGCACTGGAGGGTGCGCTCGAACGTGCACAGCATAAACCAAGGGACGCGCCGCCGGCGGAAGTGAGCAGCGCGGCGGAGTGCGCGCTCGAATGGATCCGCAATGGATCCGCAATGGACCCGCAATGGACTCGGAACGGACTCGGAACGGACTCTGAACCGACTCAAACGGCAGCGGTGTCGTTGCCGGGTGCGCGGCGCTTCGATACGAGGCGATGCGCGATGCGCACGAAGGCGAACCAGTGCTGCGCCCAGAATCCATCGCCATAGCGGCGGCCTTCGAGCTGATCGCTGATACCGGTCGGCTCCATGTCGCGGCTCCACGACACGCTGCGGAACAACATGTCCCACCACGGGAACAGCACGCCGAAATTGCAACCGTAATTGAGCCCTTCATGACCGTACCCGATCGCGTG
This sequence comes from Paraburkholderia sp. MM5384-R2, assembly GCF_014201025.1. Classification (NCBI taxonomy): domain Bacteria; kingdom Pseudomonadati; phylum Pseudomonadota; class Betaproteobacteria; order Burkholderiales; family Burkholderiaceae; genus Paraburkholderia; species Paraburkholderia sp. MM5384-R2. The sequence continues at coordinate 325,976 of NZ_JACHDI010000006.1, read as the reverse complement.
GTGACGGCGGTGGAACGTCGGGCTGACGAGCAGCCGCTCGCCGAGCCAGCCGTAATACAGGCGGATGTTCGCGTGCTGCACGCTTTGCGCGAGATTCGTGATCGCAACCAGCACGACGAACTGCGACGGCGGCACACCGATTGCGAGCGCGATCATCGCGAAGAACGACGCCTGCAGCAGATCGTCGAGCAGATGGTTGCGATCGTCGGACCACAGCGACATCTGCCGCTGACTATGGTGTACCGCATGCAGCTCCCACCACACGCCGAAGCGGTGCTGCCAGCGGTGATACCAGTAGCCGGCGAAATCGAGTACGAGCAGATACATGACGAACGTGACGAGCGGCTGCGTGGTCACGCCGGGCCACAGGTTGTCGAAGTTCAGGTTCGCGATGCCGTGCAGCCGCAGCCAGCCTTGCACGTTGTCGAAGAACGGTTGCAGCGCGAAGAAAAAGAACAGGTTCAGAATGCCGAGCTTGGCGATCCACGTGTACAGCACGTCGACGCGCACGGCCTTGCGGTGCTCCCATTGCTCGACCGGGCGCAGCGCCTCGAGCGGACGCAGGATCGCGTACATCGCGAGCACCTCGAGCACACCAACGATGACCCAGTACAGGCTGTCGTAGGTGTCCTCGTCGTAGTCCATCAGATTGAACCGGAACAGCAGCGGCTGCACCACGTCGACGTACAGCCACGTCTGCGCGGCTGAAACGAAGCTGTCGAGTGAGGAGAAAATCAGATGGAACATGATGCTGGCCTGTTACTTCATCCTTGGTGGCTCGTGGCGTCCTGGCTCTGCCCTGTTGCCCTCAGGCACTGTCGGGCGCCGTCAGGCCCCTCAAGCGCCGTTCGGCGCCGTCACCGGCGCGCGGTCGAAGAAATAGATGCCGTGCGGCGAGCGGCCCACCGCAATGGTCTGGATCAGCTTGCGCGTGTTGAGATCGATGATGCCAACGTGCTTCGCGAAGCGGAAGGTCACCCACAAATAGCGTTTGTCGGCGGAAAGTTCCATATCGTCCGGTCCCGGCATCAGGCCGGTGATGTCGCCGACGTTGGTGAGCGTGTCTTCGTCGATGATGCTGATCGTGCTAGCGACGCGGTTCGACACCGCGACATGCTTGCCGTCGGCGAGCGAGCGGAAATTGTGAGCGCCCTTGCCCGTGTGAATCGTCTTGACGACCTTCTGGTTGCGCCAGTCCACCACGGCGACGCAGTCCTCGCCGGTCATGCCGACGAGCAGGTACTTTTCCCCCGCCGTCATCCACAGACCCGCGGGCACCTTGCCGACCTTCATCTTCCATTTGACGGTTTGCGTGGGCAGGTCGATGGCGGCGAGCTCGCCCGAGATCTGCAGCGAGACGAACACCGTCTTGCTGTCGTTCGAGAACGCCATGTGGCTCGGCATCACCGCGAGCGGCAGCCGTGAAGCCAGCGTCATCTGGTTTTTCTGGTTGTCGTAGTGATAGATGTCGAGTCGATCGAGCCGCAGTCCCGTAGTGACGAGCCACTTGCGATCAGGCGAAAAACCGATCTGATAGGGATCTTCGATGTTCTCGACCCAGCGCTGTAACTGCCCCGTCTTCGGATCGACGAACATCAGGCTGTTCGACACCGAATTGGCGACGATCAGCGAGGAGTTGTCCGGCGTGGCCATCAGGTGATGCGGTTCCTTGCCCGTGGGCACGGTGCCGATGACCTGGTGGCTGTTCTCGTCGATCAGGCTCAGCGTGGCCTCGCCGGAATTGAGCACGATCACGCTATTGGCGTGCGCCGCCGGAGAAAAAAAGCCTGCGGCGGCGACCAGCACCGCGGTCGCGGCGAACGTGGCACTCAAGCCGGGAAGAAAAAATTTACGCATGAGAACTCGCTTCGGAGAACAACGGTCATTGTAGAACGTTTGCCGGTCCGGGCGGTTGACGCAAGTCACTGGCGACGACCGAAAAATGACGGGTGCGATGAAGCGCGGCCGCGTGCGGGAGATTTCGTCTGCCACGTCCGGTTTGATGCTCGCGCCGCGGGTTTTCGAGTGAGGAATCAATGTGCTCTCCCTGTCAGGTTCAATCATGCATCAGCCACACGTTAAAATCGCGCAAATGATTAGCTGGAGCAATAAGAATACTCCTCTTTCCTTATCAATAAAAACCTAGCCGTATTAATATATTTTTTAGCCCGATTGAATTTCGGAGTTTGCTGATATCCGAATTGCACGCGGACATCGGAGAATTCTCCATACGCGCCGCCCCGGTAGCGCCTCCCCCATGAATCCCGAGCGTACATCGCCGGGCTGACGCGCGCTCGGCCAAATAACGCAAGCCTTACCAATGACCGGCGTTTTTGTATTTTCAATATTTTCAAACCCACCAGGCAATAAATTCAAGTCAAAGTCGGAATACACGCTGCGTGCCACTAACTCCAATAATGCGGAGGATTTTTAATTGATGAACAAGAATATTTCGATAATTCGCCATACCACGTCTCAAATAAAAATCGCAGCACGGCGAACTGCCTGCCTGCAAACACACCGTGCTTCCGCGCGCCAGAAAAGCATCGCCCGGGCGGTTCGAAGTACCGCGGGTGTTGCAATTGCGGCGGCGGCCCTTTACGTCACGGAAGCGACAGGCGCCGGCGTCGATTCCGTCGAGGTAGGCACGGCCAGCGCGCCCGGCGACATCGCGGTCGCGATAGGCGCACAGGCCACCGCAAGCGGCAACTCATCGCTGGCGGTCGGCTCGCAGGCGAACGCGCAAAACGACGGCGCGATCGCGGTAGGGACGAACGCCACGGCGCAGGGCGATAGCGCAGTCGCCATTGGTCTCTCCTCTTCCGCACAAGGCGAAGGCGCGAGCGCCTTCGGGCCTTATGCGAATGCGCAAGCGGAACGCGCGACCGCGGTCGGTCTGAACGCGTCGGCGCTTGGCGTCGACTCGGTCGCAGCGGGCTCCGGTTCAATAGCGGCGGACTCGGCCGCCTCCGCGTTCGGCTCCCTATCCACGGCAACCAGCGTCGGATCGACCGCGCTCGGCTATGTCGCGCAGGCCGGAGGCGCCAACTCGCTCGCCGCCGGAGCATGGGCCTCGGCGCTCGCGGACTCGAGCGTCGCGCTTGGCAGTAATGCCGTCGTCAGCGGCGTCGGCGCCGTCGCCCTCGGCGTTGCCGCGCAGGCACGCGGCGCCTACGCCGGCGCAATCGGCTTCGGCGCAACGGCCGCGGGAGCCGGCGCCATAGCGCTCGGCAGCAACGCAAACGCGAGCGCCGACAATAGCGTCGCGCTAGGCGCCAACGCCAGCACCACGACGGACCTGTCGCAAAGCGCGTTTGTGCCCGTGGGAACGGGCGCCACCCCGATCGCGGCCTCCAGCGCGACGGGCGAAGTCTCGCTCGGCTCGGCGAACAACGAGCGTCGCCTGACCAACGTCGCCGCGGGCGCCGCGCCCACCGACGCGGTCAACGTGAGCCAGTTGAGCGCGGTCGACAACAAGGTCGATGCACTCGCTCAAAGCAGCGCGCTGCATTACTTCAGCGCTGCTGACCCGGTCGACGGCTCCAACGAGGCGCTCGCAGACGGCACGCACGCGCTTGCCGCGGGCAGCAACGCCAGCGCTATGGGCAGCAACGCAACCGCATTCGGCACCAGCGCCAGCGCCAGCGCAACCGACTCGACCGCGATCGGCGCGGGCGCCGTCGCCGGCACGGCCGACGCGACCTCGCTGGGCGCGTCAGCGTCGGCCTACGGCTCCGGTGCGACGGCGCTCGGCTCCAACGCCACGGCGAGCGGCGCCGGCGCCCTCGCGCTCGGCTCCGGTGCCAGCGCAGCCGCCGACAACGCACTTTCGCTCGGATCTAACTCGAGCGCGCTAGTTGCAAACTCCGTCGCGCTCGGCCAGGGCTCGATCGCCGATCGCGCGGGTACCGTGTCGGTCGGCTCAACGGGCAACGAGCGCCAGATCACCAACGTCGCGGCTGGCACCGCCGACACCGATGCGGTCAACGTCGCCCAACTGAAAGCGGTGAGCGACCAGAGCAGCGCGACCGCAGCGAAGCTCGACGGCGCGGTCATGTACGACACGAACGCCGACGGCAGCATCAACCGGAACAGCGTTACGCTCGGCGGCGAAACCACGGAGGGCACCGTCATCCACAACGTCGCGGACGGCGTACAGGCGTCCGACGCGGTCAACCTCGGTCAGTTGAACGCGGCGCTCGAAGGCGCGATCAATAACGCGACGATCGGCTCGGCCGACGCGTTGTTCAGCGCGGCAGGCGATAGCGCGACTGAGAGCGCGCAGGCGTCCGGCGCGCACGCGATTGCGGCCGGGGCGAACGCGCGGGCGAGCGGCGTCAACACGGTCGCCGAGGGTGCGAACGCAGAGGCGGCCGGCACGAACGCGATTGCCGTCGGAGCGAATGCACAAGCAAGCGGCACCAACGCGGCAAGCATCGGAGCGAACGCCATCGTCAGCGGCAACAACGCGACGGCGGTCGGTGCCGCAGCCAGCGCGAGTGCCGACAACGCGGTGGCGTTAGGCCAGGGCTCCGTCGCCGACCGAGCGAACACGGTATCGGTTGGCGCGGCGGGCCAGGAACGCCAGATCGCCAACGTCGCGGCCGGCGTGCGAGGCACCGACGCGGTCAACGTCAATCAGTTGCAGCAAAGCGTGAGCGGCGCGATCAGCGCGTCGAATCGCTATACCGACGACCAGATCCGCTCAGCCCGTCGGGACAGCTACGGGGGCACGGCATCGGCGCTCGCGATGGCAGCTTTGCCGCAAGCGGTCCTGCCGGGACACGGCATGGTCGCCATGGCGGGTGGCACGTACGGCGGTCAATCTGCGCTCGCAATCAGCGTGTCGCAGTTGTCGGACACCGGCAAATGGATCTACAAGGTCCAAGGCAGCACCGACTCTCGCCGACAGTTCGGCGCATCGATCGGCGCGGGGATGCATTGGTGAAATCAGCTCGAGTGAACGTATCGGACCGAGTCCGGCCGCGACGGCGCTCAGAGGACGCCGGGTGTACCCTGCGCGCACCGGTGCGCGGGCCCGCTCATCGGCCGCGGTGCACACCCAGTGTCCAGCGTCCGCGAGCGAGCGCCCTGGCTTTAACGCTGCATCGACTCCCACACCTTGTGCAGGCGCTTCACCGAAACCGGCATCGGGGTGCGCAACTCCTGCGCAAACAGCGAGATGCGCAATTCTTCGAGCAGCCAGCGGAATTCCGCGAGCCGCGGATCCACGACGCCGCCGCGCTGCGACACCGCGCGCTGATAGTGCTGCAGCAGCGGCTGGAATTCGGCGAACTGCCGCGCGTCGCGTATAGCGTCCGCGCGCAGCTTGTCGATACGCAGCGCCATCCCCTTCAGATAACGCGGGAAATGTGCGAGTTGGGCATACGGCGTATCGACGACAAAACGCTTGCCGATCAGCGCATCGAGCTGATTCTGCAGATCGGTGTACGCGGCCACGAATGGCTTCGCCTGCAGGAGCTTCTTCGTCAGGCTCGCGTATTCGCCAAGAATCTGACCGACCAGCCGCGAAATTTCCTGCGCGAGCAACGTGAGGCGGCTACGCCCTTCGTCGCGGCGGACATGGAAGCTCGCATCGTCGTCGGGCAGCGGATCCTGCAGACACGCGCGGTCGAGTGCGGTGTCGATCAGCTGATCGCGCAGTTCCTCCTGCGTGCCGCGCGGCATGAACTGCATGGCCATTTCGCGCAGGCCCGGCAGATTCTTCTCCAGATACTTGATCGGCTCCTTCAACTGCAGCGCGAAGAGCCGACGCAAGCCCGCCCGATGAATCCGCGCGGCTTCTTCCGGCGAATCGAACACCTCGACGTCGCAAAGGGTGCCACGGTCCACGAGCGCCGGGTAGCCAAACAGCGTCTGACCACCACGGCGAATTTCGAGCAACTCGGGCAACTTGCCGAAATTCCACGTGGTCAGGTTTTCATAGAGCGCGGTGGCTGGTGCGCCTTCGGGTGTCGCGGGTTGCGGCGCGGCCGCGCCCTTGCCGCGCGACGCGCCACTCTGAGCCAAATCTGGAGAGCGTGCAGGTGCCGCAACACCGCCGCCGCCCGCGTCGGCCAAGGCGGCGCCCGCCGCGCCCGAAACGAGCTTCTGGAAATGCTGCTGCGCCTGAGCGCCGAGCTCGGCGCGCAGTTGCGACAAATTGCGCCCCATCGCGAGCTGCCGGCCATGTTCGTCGATGACCTTGAAGTTCATGAACAGATGCGCGGGCAGCGTCTCGAGCTTGAAGTCGGACTGCTTCATCGTGACCTGGGTCTGCTCGCGCAGGTCGGCGATCAGCGCCTCGAGCAAGCCTCCTCCTCCGAAGCGCAGTGCGCCGTGCCGTTCGGCGAAGCCCGCCGCGTACTCGGGGAGCGGCACGCAATGCCGACGCAGCTTTTGCGGCAGCGACTTCAGCAGCATCTGCGCCTTTTCTTTCAGCATCCCGGGCACGAGCCACTCACAGCGGCGCGCGTCGACCTGGTTCAGCGCGTACAGCGGCACTGCGAGCGTCACGCCGTCGCGCGGCGTGCCCGGCTCGAAGTGATAGGTCAGCGCCATCTGGATGCCCGCCATCGTCAGCCGCTTAGGGAACAGATCCGTCGTGACACCCGCCGCCTCGTGCCGCATCAGATCGTCTCGGGACAAATACAACAGCCGCAGCTTGTCCTCCGCCTGGCCGCTCTTTTTGACCTCGTCGCGATACCAGCGCTCGAACGCGGCGCCGGTATGGATGCCGTCCGGCAGCGCCTGATCGTAGAACGCGTAGATCAATTCGTCGTCGACCAGCACGTCCTGGCGGCGCGACTTGTGCTCGAGCTGCTCGATGTCGGCGAGCAGCTTGCGGTTGTGCGCGAAGAACGCAAGCTTCGTGTCGAACTCGCCTTCGACGAGCGCACCGCGAATGAACAGCTCGCGCGCCCGCGCCGGATCCTGCTTGCCGAAGGCGACGCGCCGCCGGTGATAGATCGGCAGGCCGTACAGCATCGCGCGCTCGAACGCGGACACCTGCGCCGCGCGCTTTTCCCAATGCGGCTCGGACAACGACTTCTTGAGCAGATGCGCGCCGACCTTCTCGACCCACTCCGGCTCGATTTTCGCGATACAGCGCGCGTACAGACGGCTCGTTTCAACGAGCTCGGCGGCCATCACCCACTTGCCTGCTTTTTTCACGAGCGCCGAGCCGGGCCACAAGTAGAACTTGATGCCGCGCGCGCCGAGGTAGTACGGCTCGTCGTCGGCTTTCAGGCCGATGTTGCCGAGCAGACCGGTCAGCAGCGCCAGATGGATCTGCTCGAATGTTGCCTCCGCTTCGTTCAGCCGCCAGCCGTGCTCGCGCACCACCGTCAGCAGCTGCGAGTGGACGTCGCGCCATTCGCGCAGCCGCAGTTGCGACAGGAAGTTCTTGCGGCACTCGTCCTGCAGCTGCCGGTTCGATTTCTTGTGCGCGATCGCTTCGTCGAACCAGTTCCAGATCTTCAGCCACTGCAGGAATTCGGAGCGCTCGTCGGCGAACCGGCGATGCGCCTGGTCCGCCTGCTCCTGCGCTTCGATCGGGCGATCGCGCGGGTCCTGCACGGACAGCGCACTCGCGATGATCAGCACTTCCTTCAGCGCCTGCTGGTCGCGCGCGGCGAGGATCATGCGGCCGACGCGCGGATCGAGCGGCAGTCGCGCGAGTTCGCGGCCGAGCGGCGTCAGGTGGTTGTCGTCGTCGACGGCGCCGAGCTCGTTGAGCAACTGGTAGCCATCGGAAATCGCACGGCCCGGCGGCGGTTCGATAAACGGGAAGGTTTCGATCGCCGTCAGATGCAGCGACTTCATGCGCAGAATCACCGAAGCAAGCGACGAGCGCAGAATTTCCGGATCGGTGAAGCGCGCGCGGCCCTGGAAGTCGCTGTCCTCATACAGACGAATGCAGATGCCATCGGCGACCCGGCCGCAACGCCCCGCGCGCTGGTTCGCGGCGGCCTGCGAAATCGACTCGACCTGCAATTGCTCGACCTTGTTGCGATACGAGTAGCGCTTCACGCGCGCAAGGCCGGTGTCGACCACGTAGCGGATGCCGGGTACCGTCAGCGAAGTTTCGGCGACGTTGGTCGCGAGCACGATGCGGCGCGCGTTCGACGCGCGGAACACGCGTTCCTGCTCGGCGGCCGAGAGCCGCGCGAACAGCGGCAGGATCTCCGTGTGGGGCGGATGATGTTTGCGCAGCGCCTCGGCGGCGTCGCGAATCTCGCGCTCGCCGGGCAGGAACACCAGTACGTCGCCGGGGCCTTCGCGGCACAGTTCGTCGACGGCGTCGACGATCGCCTCCATCAGATCACGATCAGTCTCGCGCTGCGTCTTCGGGCGCTCGCGGCCAGACGAGGTTGCACCCGAGGTCCCTTGCGCCGCCTTGACCGCCGGGCTGTCCTCGACGACCGGACGGTAACGTACCTCGACCGGATACATCCGGCCGCTCACTTCGATCACCGGCGCGGGTTTGTCGTCGCTGCCGAAATGACGCGCAAAACGGTCGGCGTCGATCGTCGCCGAGGTGACGATCAGCTTCAGGTCGGGACGCTTGGGAAGAATCTCCTTCAGGTAGCCGAGCAGAAAATCGATGTTGAGGCTGCGCTCGTGTGCTTCGTCGATGATCAGCGTGTCATAGGCATTCAGCAGCGGATCGGTCTGCGTTTCCGCAAGCAGAATGCCGTCGGTCATCAGCTTGACCGATGCGCCCGGCGCGAGGTTGTCGTTGAAACGCACCTTGTATCCGACCACTTCGCCGAACGGCGTGCCGAGTTCCTCGGCGATACGGCGCCCGGTCGCCGACGCGGCGATCCGGCGCGGCTGCGTATGGCCGATCAGACCATTGCCGCCGGCACCGAAACCACGGCCAAGCGCGAGGCAGATTTTCGGCAACTGCGTGGTCTTGCCCGAGCCGGTTTCGCCCGACACGATCACGACCTGATTCTCCGCGATCGCCCGCGCGATCTCGTCGCGACGACCGGAGACAGGAAGCGCTTCGGGGAACGTGACCGGTGGAATCGGATTCGGCTCGACGACCCGCGACGGCCGCGCTTCGCGCGGCGCGCGAGGTTCCTTGCGCGGCTCGCCCGATTGTTTGTCGCGCGATCCGTGACGTTGCTCGCCGCGGGTGGATCCGCGTTGCTCGCTACGTGGCCCGCGATCTCCCTGTTCGTTGCGAGACGCACGACGCTGTTCAACGCGAGGCGTGTCCGAGCGCGCGTCGCGGATTTCATTGCGCTGCTCGCTTTGCCGCGCATCACCTCCCTCGTCGTGAGCCTGCTGGCCATGCTCACCGCGAGGCGCGGCCGAAGGCGTATTGCGGCGCTCTTCAGGCGGCACCTTTCGCGCAGACGCACCCGCCCCCCGACGCGCGTCACGGGCCTGATCGGGTTTCGCATCCTGCGCTGGGCGGCGCATCGTGTCGCCGGGGTTGGCCGGCTCGCCGGCCGACGCCGGTTTCTCGTTCGCCCCAGCGGGACTTTTGGGTACATTCGACATGGGGGCGCATTATAATCCCCGGCATGAATTCCCAAACCGACCTCGTCCCCGCGCCCGCGAGCGTCCCGGCCCCCGCCGACTCGCCGGAAACCCTCGCCCAGCACGCGCAATTCGTCGACTGGATGCGTTCCGTCGCCCCGTATATCCACGCATTCCGAAACAAGACATTCGTCGTGGGTTTCGGCGGCGAAGTGGTGCATCAGGGGCTGCTGAATGCGCTCGTGTCCGACATCGCGCTGCTGCAGGCAATGGGCATCCAGATCGTGCTCGTGCATGGCTCGCGCCCGCAGGTCGAGGAGCAGATGAGCCTGCACGGCGTCGAATCGGAGTTTTCACACGGCATGCGCATCACCGACGCGCGCGCGCTCGAGTCCGCGAAGGAGGCGGCCGGCGAAGTGCGTCTCGACATCGAAGCCGCGATCAGCCAGGGTCTGCCGAACACGCCAATGGCGCACGCGCACATCAGCGTCGTATCGGGCAACTTCGTGACGGCGCGCCCCGTCGGCATTCTGGACGGCGTCGACTTCCAGCACACGGGCCTCGTGCGCAAGATCGACGCGGATTCGATCCGGCACTCGCTTGCGAGCCGCAAGCTCGTGCTGCTGTCGCCGCTCGGCTTCTCGCCCACCGGTGAGGCATTCAATCTGTCGATGGAAGACGTGGCCTCGGCCGCGGCGATCGCGCTGCGCGCCGACAAGATCGTGTTCCTGACCGAAACGCCGGGCCTGATGGAAACCGGCGAAAGCGGCACCGCGCTGATCCGCGAACTGTCGCTCGACGACGCCTACAAGCTGCACGAAAGCGGCGAAGTGACCGGCGACGCCGCGTTCTACCTGAAGCATTCGATCCGCGGCTGCCGCGGCGGCGTGCCGCGTGCGCACATCATCCCGTACGCGCTCGACGGCAGCCTGCTGCTCGAACTGTTCCTGCACGATGGCGTCGGCACGATGATTTCGTACGAGAACCTCGAAAGCCTGCGCGAAGCAACGCCGGACGACGTCGGCGGCATTCTCGCACTGATCGAGCCGCTCGAAACAGACGGCACGCTGGTACGGCGCGGCCGTCACCAGATCGAACGCGATATCGACCATTTCTCGGTGATCGAGCACGACGGCGTGCTGTTCGGCTGCGCGGCGCTGTATCCGTATCCGCAGGAGCGCATCGGCGAAATGGCGTGCCTGACCGTCGCGCCCGAAGCTCAAGGCACCGGCGACGGCGAGCGCCTGCTCAAGCGCATCGAACAGCGCGCGCGGGCACGCGGCCTCACGCGCATTTTCGTGCTCACCACGCGCACCGAACACTGGTTCCTGAAGCGCGGCTTCGTCAAGGTTACGGTCGACGACTTGCCCGAAGACCGCCGCCGACTCTATAACTGGCAGCGCAAATCGCTCGTGCTGATGAAACAGCTTTGAGTACTTCGTGATCGCCCCCATCTGATCCGAACCGGCGTCTGCCCGCCCCACATCGATTACAGGAGAAGCACAGCATGACTCGTATGGTTCAATGCGCGAAGCTCGGCAAGGAAGCCGAAGGCCTCGATTTCCCGCCGCTGCCGGGCGAACTCGGCAAGCGGATCTACGAAAGTATCTCGAAGGAAGCCTGGCAGAGCTGGTTGAAGCAGCAGACCATGTTGATCAACGAAAACCGCCTGAACATGGCCGATCCGCGCGCACGGCAGTATCTGATGAAGCAGACCGAAAAGTTCTTCTTCGGCGAAGGCGCAGATACCGCGTCGGGCTACGTGCCGCCGTCAGCCTGAGCTTGCCTCGTCGAGGACGACACGACACAACGCGTCGCCCAAATCGAGCAAACACATGCCTGAAAGTCCGCGCCGCGAGCGCGGATTTTTTTCGCGCCAACATCGGCCGCGCATCGCGCCCGCCGCTCGCGTCGTCTTCGCCTCAAAAAGCGCTCGCCAATGTTCCAAGCGGTCCGTTTTTGAGGGCCGTTTCGACCCCGCCAGATCTCCCGTCCCGCAACGGATCGAGTCCCATTGGCGGCCCTGCCTCGCACCGCCGATTTGCATGATCCTCTGGCATCGTGCTAACATGTGCCCTCCTTTCAGCCGCAATTCACCTTCATTCGTGTTCTTTCAAGTCGGTTCATCGTGTGTTTTTCCGCGCACGCGCCATCCTGAATTGAACTGTTTTTAAACAAGAAGGCTCGTCGGTCGTTTCCCCGCCTAAAGCGGAAAATTCAAGACCGGCCTTTTTCGTTTCAAGCCTTCAGTGGCGCATGGGTCAGTTTCCCGCCAGCCCCGCGTCCCTCATGCATCTGCCCCCCTTCCACGGCCACGCAGGTGCAACAGTCAGCACAATCTAGTCGAGTGTTTTTTCGCGAACTTACCGCGAGGCACTGGCGTTTGCTTCTTTTCGCCATCCGTTGCGCCGCCGGATAACCGGCGCCGCGAATAGTCTCGCCTTGCTCACGAAATTACACTTCCCAGCAACCGTGGCGGAACGCATCACGAGTTTCGTCGCAGTCATTGGAGTTTCAACCTTGACCGCTTCCAGCAACGGCTTCTGGCGACATCACAAACCGGAACAGCGTCTTTCCTTCGACGACATCACCGTCGTCGATCACTCCCTCCTGAAGCGGGCCGTCGGCGCCATGGCGCTCGGCAACGCGATGGAATGGTTCGATTTCGGCGTATACAGCTACATTGCGGTCACGCTCGGCAAGGTGTTCTTCCCCTCGTCGAGCCCTTCGGCGCAACTCATTGCGACCTTCGGCACGTTTGCCGCGGCGTTTCTCGTGCGGCCGATCGGCGGCATGGTATTCGGGCCGCTCGGCGACCGCATCGGCCGTCAGCGCGTGCTGGCAATGACGATGATCATGATGGCCGCGGGCACCTTCGCGATCGGCCTGATCCCCAACTACGCGACGATCGGCATTCTCGCGCCGGCGCTGTTGCTGCTTGCGCGCCTCGTGCAGGGCTTCTCGACCGGCGGCGAATACGGCGGCGCCGCGACCTTCATCGCCGAATTCTCGACCGACAAGCGCCGCGGCTTCATGGGCAGCTTTCTCGAGTTCGGCACGCTGATCGGCTACGTGCTCGGCGCGGGCACGGTCGCGCTGCTGACGGCCACGCTGTCGAACGACGCGCTGCTGTCCTGGGGCTGGCGCGTACCGTTCCTGATCGCCGGACCGCTCGGCCTGGTGGGTCTCTACATCCGCATGAAGCTCGAGGAAACGCCCGCGTTCAAGAAACAGGCCGAAGAGCGCGAAGCCGAGGACCGCGCGCTGCCCAGCCAGTCGTTGCGCCAGCTGCTCGTGCAGCAGTGGAAGCCGCTGCTGCTGTGTGTCGGCCTCGTGCTGATTTTCAACGTGACCGACTATATGGCGCTGTCGTATCTGCCGAGCTATCTGTCCGCCACGCTGCACTTCAACGAAACGCACGGTCTGTTCCTCGTGCTGCTCGTGATGATCCTGATGATGCCGATGACGCTCGCCGCCGGCCGTCTGTCCGATGCGATCGGCCGCAAGCCCGTGATGCTGCTCGGCTGCGTCGGTCTGTTCGCGCTGTCGATTCCCGCGCTGCTGCTGATTCGGATGGGCACGGTGCTGCCGGTGTTCGGCGGTCTGATGATTCTCGGCGTGCTGCTGTCGTGCTTCACCGGGGTGATGCCGTCGGCGCTGCCGGCGCTGTTCCCGACCCGGATCCGCTACGGCGCGCTCGCGATCGGCTTCAATATCTCGGTGTCGCTGTTCGGCGGCACGACGCCGCTCGTGACCGCATGGCTCGTCGACCGGACCGGCAATCTGATGATGCCCGCGTACTACCTGATGGGCGCATCGCTGATCGGCATCGTGTCGGTGCTCGCGCTGCGCGAAACCGCGCGCAAGCCGCTGCTCGGCTCGGGTCCGTGCGTCGCGACGCGCGCCGAAGCGCACGCGGTGCTGCGCGGTGAGCGCGAGGCCGAGGAGATGGATGAACGGTTCGCGGCGGCTGCGACCGCGCGTGCCTGACCTGCGCAGTCATCACGTCAGGCGTAGTTTCTGAAGCGGGCCGGCGACATTCGCCGGCCCGCTTTTTTACGTCAGCAGCGAATCGAACGTCGCGCCAACCTGCGCGCCTTCGACGGTCAGCGTGCCCGCGCACACCGGCAGCTTGAAGCGCCGCGGCCCCGCGCTGCCAGGATTGACGTACAGCACGCCATCGCGCTCGGCGATCGACGGCTTGTGCGAGTGGCCGCTCACCACGACGCGAATGCCATCGTGCTGCGGCACGCAGCCCAGCTCGGCGATGTCGTGCACGACCAGAATCGTCACCTGCTGGATCGTCAGCCGCGCATGCGTCGGTAGAGACGCGGCCCTGTCACCGGTATCGTTGTTGCCGCGCACCGCGGTGAGCGGCGCGATCCGCGCGAGCGCGTCGAGCACGTCCGGGTTGCAGATATCGCCCGCGTGGATGATCGCGTCACAGCCGTCGAGATAGCGCAACGCTTCGGGACGCACGAGGTTGTGCGTATCCGAGATGAGCCCGATGCGGGTAGCGGTCGAAGGTGAGCGATGTGAATCCATGCGCAGTCTCACTCCGTCTGCGGCTGCGCCAACTCTCGCGCCGCCGCCTGAGCACGGCGCTGCCCAGCCAGCATGCGCCGCGTCAACCCCTGCACGACGACCGACACCACCGCCGCGCACGCAAACCCCGTCGCCACACCGTACTGCGGCAGGAGCATCGCCGTCACCGCGAAGAACGCCGCGAACGAGCCGCGCCCGACCACCATGCCGCGCATCAAGAGCGCCACGAAGTCCGCGCCATGCGCACGCTGCGCCGACACCGCGAGCACGATGCCGAGCAGCGGGAACACCGACAGCACCCCACTCCACGCCGCGCCCATCGATGCCGAGGCAGCCGTCACCGCGAGCGTCAGCAATGCGCCCGCGAGCATCCGCACGGCCAGATCCGCGCGCCCGACGCGTGCCGTCGGCACATGGCCCGTCGCGCGCGGCAAGCAGCTCTGCGACACCACGACGGCCACGCACGCCGCCGCCAGCGCCCACCCAAGCGAGCCGGGCATCCGCACGATCAGCAGTCCCGCGCCGAGCCAGCCGGCCATGCCCGCGACCAGTGCGAGCGGCCAGTCGAAGCGTCGGCAGCTCCATCCATAAGCAAGATTGAATGCCTCGGATGCGGCGATCGCCGCAACCGACGCCGCCGACGCCTGCGCCGCGAACGCCGGCCCGCGCTCGACTGCGAGCAGCAGCATGATCGGTCCGGCGACGACCGGCAGTCCCGCGAGCCATCCCGCGACCGACGGCCCCCAGACGCGCGCGGCCGCCGTCAGCGCGGCGAGAAAGGCCGGCACCAGCACGAGCTTCAGCGCGAGCAGCATGCTCAGGCCTCCAGCACGTGTTCGATGCGACGGTCCGGTACGAACCACCACGCGGCGGCGAGCGCGTACAGCCCGGCCGACGCCCACGGCACGACGAACGCGAGCCCGATGCCGGTCAGGTAAATGACGACGGAGACCTTGCCCTTGAAGTCGTTGCCGAGCGCTTTGGCCAGCGTCGAGTCGTGTCCATGCTGCGAAATCAGCGTGCGCGTCAGGATGAAATACGCGATCGCCGCCATGAACAGCACGATGCCGTACATCGCGGTCGGCCACGCGGCCAGATGGTTTTCGCCGACCCAGTGCGTCACGGCCGGCAAGAGGGATAGCCAGAACAGCAGATGCAGGTTCGCCCACAACACCTTGCCGTTGACCTTCTGCACCGCATGGAACATGTGATGGTGATTGTTCCAGTAAATGCCGACGTAGACGAAGCTCAGCACGTATGCGCAGAACACCGGTACGACCGGGCGCAGCGCCGCGAGATCGTGGCCTTCGGGCACCTTCAGCTCGAGCACCATGATCGTGATGATGATGGCGATTACGCCATCGCTGAAGGCTTCGACGCGTCCCTTGCCCATGCGAGTCCCGAACATCAATGCGGTGGGGCGCACAGCCCGCCTTCGCCTTGCGCGCGGGCCGCGCCGCTGCCGATTATCGGTGATGGTGTGAGGATTTGTCGATGCGCGAGAGCCGGCCGCGCGGATGGTTCGATCCGCCGCGGCTCACGGGTAATGGACGGCGAGCCACACGCTCGGCTCGGTGTCGCTCGTCCATGCGACGCGGTGGCGGCAATGCGCCTCGATCAGCACGTGATCGCCGGGCTTCATCCGATGCGGCTGGGGGTCGCCGTCGAATTCGAGCATCGCCGCGCCGGTGAGCAGCACGACCCATTCGGCGCGCGCGCTGTCGTACCAGAAACCGGGCGGACTCGCCTGCCCGGTCGAGACGATCCGCTCGATCGTCACGCCGCCCCGCTCGACGAGCGTGTCGACCTGCTCCTCGGGCGTCGTCCCCAACTGCGCGACGGCGTCGAACAGGTTGCCGCTGTTACGTGCGGGTTTGAGCGAGCTTGTCATCAGCGTGTCGCGCCAGCGTCAAGGCAGTTCATTGCATCGGCTTGAGCCCATCGAGCAGCGTCGGCACCAGTTCGCTGATGGTCGGATGCACGTGCATCGCGTATTGCAAAGTCGGATACGGCGCGCCTGCGGTCATGATGTCGACGAACGTATGGATCGCCTCGTCGCCCTCGATGCCGTGAATTGCCGCGCCGAGTATCTGTTTGCTGTTCGCATCGACGAGCGCCTTCATGAAGCCGTCGGTCTCGCCACGCTCGCGCGCACGGCCCACGCGCGACATCGGCATCGTCGCGATCAGCGCTTCGCGGCCGCTGTTGCGCACCTCCAGCTCGGACATGCCGACGCGCGCGAGCGGCGGATCGACGAACACCGCATACGTCATGATCCGCGTGTCGACGCTGCGCGCGCCGCCGTCGAGCAGGTTCGCCGCGACGATCTGGTAGTCGTCGTAGGACGTGTGCGTGAACGCGCCGCGGCCGTTCACGTCGCCGATCGCCCACACGCCCGGCACGCTGGTGCGCAACTGGCCGTCGACGATGATCGTGCCGTGCCGGTCGGTCTCGATGCCGGCGGTGTGGAGGCCGAGGTCGTCGGTATTCGGCCTGCGGCCGGTGGCCAACAGCAGGTGCGACGCCTCCATGGCCGGGATGTTCTGCTCGAAGCCGATGCACACGTCGTTCGCGCGATGCGCATGCGGCTCGACGCGCGTCGGCTGCACGCCGAAATGAAACTCGACGCCCTCTCGCGCGAGCACCTTCTGCACCGACTCCGCGAAATCGGCATCCTCGCGGTTCAACACGCGCTCGCCGCGCACGAGCACGCTGACGCGGCTCCCGAAGCGGCGAAACACCTGCGCGAATTCGAGCGCGATATAACTGCCGCCGACGATCACCAGATGATCCGGCAACGCGGTCAGTTCGAGCAGCGTCGAGTTCGTGTAGTACGGAATCCGCTGGACGCCTTCGAGCGGCGGCACGACGGCGCGCGTGCCGGTGTTGATGAAGATTTCGAACCCGCTGAGCTCGTTCAGCAATTCCCCGTCGCGCCCGCAGATAGCGAGCGTGCGCGCGCCGGTGAAGCGCGCGTGGCCGTTGAACACCGTGATGTTTTCCGTGCCGCGCAGCCATTTTTCGACGCCGCTGCTCGACTCTCCGATGATCCGGTCCTTGCGCGCTTTCACGGCCGCCAGATCGACCCCGACCGAACCCACCTGCACGCCGAGCTCCGCCGCATGGCGCGCCACGTGCGCCGCGCGGGCGCTCGCCACATAGGATTTGGTCGGCGTGCAGCCGACGTTCACGCAAGTGCCGCCAAACTCCGCGCGTTCGATCACCGCGGTGCGGCGCCCGCTTTGAGCGAGGCGCACGGCGAGCGGCGAACCGCCTTGTCCGGTACCGATCACGACTGCGTCGAAGTGCTGTGGCATGGCAACTCTCCCCGGCTGGGTGCAGGTCGTAGCATCTTACGCTTAGTGCCACGCGCTGCCATGTCATGTCTGGTTGTGCGGGCGCTTTGGCGACGGCCCGTCTTCCCACGCGCCGCGCGCGAGGCGGCGCCAATCAGTTGGGATTACTGCGTATGCTGCGCGGGAAATCTCAGGCGTGGCAATGAACCGCGCAAATCAACTCGCGCGAACGTTGCAGTGCGGCCTGCGCGCCGCGCGCCGCGAACACCCAGCCGACCTGGCCGAGATTGAAGTCCTGCGACACCATCACCTGCATCAGCGCGACCATCGGCAGTACGACCGCTGGCCGGTAAAGCTGGTTTCTGATCAACTCTGACATCACGACCCCCAAACGCGGGGCGCCGCTTCGGCACCGCGCACCAATACTGTTTCGATGGGGGAATTTTAGGGAGTGCGTCGCCGCCGATAAATAGCGGCAACGCGAAGTCACTTGTTCGGCAATCTGAACAATCGCATCAGGACGCCTTCGCCATGTCGATCATCTGTGCGTCGCACAGCGTGCGCGCATACGCGCTCGCGCCGACCGGCCGGCTGTACAGATAGCCCTGCTGCTTGTCGCAATCGATCGCGCGCAGGAACGCCGCCTGCTCGGCGGTCTCGACGCCCTCGGCGGTGACGTTCATGCCGAGCGAGTGCGCCATCGCGACGACCGCCTGGGTGATCGCGACCGAATCGCGATGATCGGGCAGCCCCGCGACGAACGACCGGTCGATCTTCAGGTTATGCAGCGGAAAGCGCTTCAGGTACGACAGCGACGAATAACCGGTGCCGAAATCGTCGACCGAGACGCGCACGCCCATTGCGTTCAGCGCGCTCAGCATCGGCAGCACGGTATCGCTGTCGCTCATCAGCAATCGCTCGGTGATCTCGAGTTCGAGCGCGGCCGGTTCGAGCCCGGACTGCGCAAGACAACGTTCGATGCGCTCGAGCAGCCCGTCGTTGAACTGCCGCGGCGACAGATTGACCGCGACGATCAGATGCGGCGCGAGCGAGCGCCGCCACTGCGCGACCTGCTGGCAGGCGTGCTCGAGCACCCAGTCGCCGATCTCGACGATCAGCCCGGCATCCTCGGCGACCGGAATGAATTCGCCCGGCGACACGTTGCCCAGCTCGCTGTTGTACCAGCGCAGCAGCGCTTCCGCACCGATCGTGCGGCCGCTCTGGCTATCGACAATCGGCTGGTACACGAGGCTCAGCTCGTGGGCCGCGAGCGCGCGCCGCAGCGACTGTTCGATCGTGAAACGCCGCTGCAGATGCTGGTTCAGCTCGGCGGTGAAGAACTGGAAGTTGTTGCGGCCGCGCTGCTTCGCGTGATACATCGCCGAATCGGCGTTGCGCATCAGCGTCGCGACGTCCTGGCCGTCTTCGGGAAACAGGCTGATGCCGATCGACGCGCCCAGGTAGTACTCGTTGCCCGCCACCGCGAACGGCACCGCGATCATGTCCAGAATGCGGTGCGCGAGGCCGATCAGCTCGCCGGTATTGCCGTACGCACTGGCGACGATCACGAACTCGTCGCCGCCGACGCGCGCCAGCGTGTCGCCGCACCCGACGCAGGCCGACAGCCGTTCGGCGACGCTGCACAGCAAGGCGTCGCCGGCTTCGTGACCGGCGGTGTCGTTGACCTTCTTGAAGCCGTCGAGATCGACGAACAGCACGGCGACGCTGGTGAGCTCGCCGCCATGGTCGCCGGCGGCGCACGGCGCGAACAGGTCGCGCATCCGCTCGGTCAGGTAGGCGCGGTTGTAGAGGCCGGTCAGCGAATCGCGCGTGGCGAGGTACTTCAGCTGGCGCTGCGCCTCGCGCACCGGCCCGATGTCGGAAAACGAAATCAGCACGGAGTCCGGCTCGCTGTCGCCGGGCCGCAGGATCGGCACGACGTTCTGCGTGATCCACACGACCTCGCCGCCGATCAGTTCGAGGCCGACCGTCACGCCGAGCATCGGCTTGCCGGTCGCAAAGACCTGCGAGACCGGACGGTTGACTTCGCCGATCACCGAGCCGTCCTCGCCGAACGCGCGTGTCATCACGGTCCGCATGCTGCTGCCGACGACCTCCGGTGTCACGTGCAGCATGCGCTGCGCACTCGGATTGCAGGCGAGCACGATGCCGGTGCGCGACTGCACGACGATGCCCTCGCTGAGATGATCGACGACCAGCCGGTGACGCTCCTCGCTATGCGCGAGGCGCTGCGCCATCGCGTCCTGATGGACCGCAAGGCCGACACTGCTGCCGATGTCGCGCAGCATCGCCTCTTCCTCGACGGTCGGACGCCGGGTGGCGCGGTAGTAGACGGCGAACGCGCCGAGCACGATGCCCGCGTCGTTTTCGAACGGCACGGACCAGCATGCGCGCAAGCCGTGCGGCAACGCGAAATCGCGGAAGTTTTCCCACAGCGGGTCGGATTCGATGTCGTCGACGATCACCAGACGCCGCTCGAACATCGCCGTGCCGCACGAGCCGACGCGCGGACCGATCGCCGCGCCCTCGATCGCGGCGCTGTACGCGGGCGGCAGCGACGGCGCGCCGCCGACGCGCACATGCACGCCGTCCGGGTCGAGCAGCAGGATCGAGCAGCACGCGCCGTCGCCGAGCAGCGCCTCGGCGCGACGGCAGACTTCGTCGAGCAGCTCGGGCAGCGGCGTGTTGCGGGTGATCAGCCGCAACACGCTGCGCTTGGACGCGAGTACCTCCTCGGCCCGTTCCGGTCGGTAGCGGGCGCCTTCCGGCGCAGTTGTCGTCGTGCCACGTGATGTTGCTTCGCAAATCATAGTTGCGCCCCCCAACCCAACATCGGCAAGTTAGTGTACGCGGCACACCGGGGTTTACGCTAAGCCCAGCGTGAAAATCTGCCATGCATCGCGTGCGGACGGCTCGGGTGTGGCGTGCCAGCATCGGTTGATGCCGGTACGACGGGCGACGGCAGTGCGGGCGCCGTCTGTTCCTGGCCCGCCGGCGCCGCAGCGGCTCGACGCTGGGCCGGCCGCGGCAGACTGCGACGGCCCGTTTGGCTTGATGGTCTGCAGCGTGGCGGCGGCGTCAATCCTCAATTGTTGCCACCGCCTCCGGGAGGCCGGGTTCCGCCGCCACCTCCACCGCCTTGATGAGCGCTTTGGGGTCCGCCCTGATGGCCATCTGGGGGGCGATTGCCGCCGCCCGGCGGACGACCGCCTCCGCCGCCTTGCGGTCCGCCGCCCGGTGGCCGACCGCCCCCACCGCCCTGCTCCGCGCCGGGAGGACGCCCCCCTGCGTTGCCCGGCGGCGGCCCGCCCGGTGGGCGTCCACCCGCGTTGCCTGGTGGTCGGCCGCCCTTGTGACCTGGATGCCGTCCACCCGCACTGCCCGGCGGCGACGCGCCCGGCGGACGTCCGCCGACATGCCCCGGCAACGGCCGCCAGTTCGGCGGCGGATGCCCGGCGCCCGGTCGCGGCGGCGGGGGCGGCGCATGACGCGCCCAGCGCGACCGCTGGCCGTACCACGGCTGGCCGCGGTAGTAGTTGCCCCAGTAATCGTTGATCGAGAACGCGAGGATCGGCAGGCCGAGCGCGGCGCCGTAGTTCAGCGGCATGTTGTAGCCCTGGTACGGCGAACTGAGCCGCGATGCATACACCCAGCCGCGCAGATTCGGTGCGGCGACGTCGCACCACTGGTAGTTGCTCAGGCACCCCATCACCGTCACCGGAACGCCGCCCGGCAGTTGCGCGACGATCGGGTAGTCGGCCGCAGGGCCCGCGCGCACGTTGGACCCGCTGTTCGTATAGGCCTGTGACTGCGCGCTGGCCGCGCCGGGTAAAGTCAGAAGGCCCGCTGCCATGCAAAGACCGATCACGAGTCGTCGTTGCATTCGTTCTCCCTCTTTCGATGGCCGCCTTTGACCACGCCGGCCCAAGTGCCCCACTTTCAATATATAGACGTTGCGCCTACTTCATGACACGCGAAGGTGCGCAAGCGCCGACCTGGGCGTTCGTGCCGCCGCCCTACCGGGCTCGCGCTCGTGTGCTCACGCACGGCAGGCACATGCGCAGCCGGCCCGCGCGGCAACATCTGGTAACGACCCGCCCGAACTCCCGCGTTGTTCGGACGTCCACGAGGCGCGCGACCGGTCGATCATCGGCGGCATGATCAATCGATGCACCGCCCACACCCTGATGACCCTCTTCCGCCCCCTCCTGATCGCTGGACTGCTGCTCGCGCATCCGTACGCCAACGCTGCGAGCTTCGATTGCCAGCGCGGCCGCTCGCCGGCCGAGCGCATGATTTGCGGCGACGCCGCCCTGTCGACGCTCGACGACACGTTGGGCCAACTCTACTGGAAGGCACGTCGGCGAGTCGCCCAGCGCCGCGCGTTCATCGACGACAGCGACAGCAAGTGGGCCTGGCGCGAAGCGAACTGCCGCGACGCCGCCTGTCTGCGGACGTGGTACGCGACGCGTATCGACGAATTGCAGCGACTGCTGGCGAGCCTGCCGAGCGGCGCGCGGCACGCGGCGTCCGTGGATGCGGATGCGCACTCCGACCCGTCGACGCTGCAATGCACGGCCGCCCAGCCCGACCTTATGGTGAACGAGCAGTGTGCGAGCGTGATCGGGCAGTCCAGCAAGCGGTGGAAGTATCAGCCGCGCGATGCCGACTGGTTCTGCGGCGTCGCCACGCTCGAGGCGGCGGACATGGCGCCATCGCAATCACAGCCGCAGGTGCAGGCGAGCGTCGGGCAATGAGACGGCGGAACGCGCTGACTACGACAACAATGAACCCGTGCGCCGGATCAATTGCGCGCCGGTGGCAGCGCCGGTGACAGTCGCGCCCGGACGCTCAGCCGGCGGCCGACGGCGCGCCGCCCTCGCTCGTGCCGAACAGCTCCGCGCAAAGCTGCGCGCCGATTTCGCTCAGCGACGCGGCGCCGGTGCCATCGTCGTGGAACATCGTATCGACGAGACCGCTTCCCGAGAGCGCCGTCAATTGCCGCCGCAAGCTGCTCATCGGCACGCCGGCCTGCTTCGACAGCTTCGCGAGCGACCACGCGCGCCAGGGTGTCTCGCGATGCGCGCGCCATAGCTGCGCGAGTATCGCGGCGAGTTGCGGGTCGATGTCGTCGTCATCCATGTCGGTCTGCCTGTCGTGATGTGTCGTTTCGCATCGCCGTAGCGCCTGTCACGCCATCGCCGTAGCCAGCTCACCGAGCGTCTTCAACGCCGCTTCGGCCTGCGCGGTCCACGGATAGCTGTAGTTGAGCCGGATGAAGTGCCGAAAATCGTTGCGCGTCGAAAACATCATCCCCGGCCCGACCGTGATCCCGCGTTCGAGCGCCGCCTGATAAAGCCGCATCGAATCGATCGCAACGGGCAACTCGACCCACAGTACGTAGCCGCCCCGCGGCGTCGACACGCGCGTGCCGACCGGGAAAAAGCGCAGCACCAGCGCGCTCATGATGCTCGCCTGCTGCCGGTACACGCGGCGCAGGTGCCGCAGATGGCGGTCGTAGCCGTCCTGACGCAAATAATCGGCGACCGCGACCTGGGGCACCGACGGCGTCGTCAGCGTATTCAGGAACTTGAGCTTCTCGACCTGCGCGCGATAGCGCCCCGGCAGCGCCCAGCCGATCCGGTACGACGCCGTCAGGCTTTTCGAAAACGACGCACAGTGCAGCACAAGCCCCCGGGTGTCGAAGGTCTTCAGCGTCGACGGCCGCGTCTCGCCGAAATACAGCTCCTGGTAGACATCGTTCTCGATCACCGGAATCTGGTGCGCGGCCAGCAGTTCGACCAGTTGCCGCTTGCGCTCGTCGGACATGCAGAAACCGAGCGGATTCTGGAAATTCGGCATCACCATGCACGCGGCGATCTTCTGCCGCGCGATCGCCTTCGCGAGCGCGTCGATGTCGATGCCGTCGACCGGATGCGTCGCCACCTCGATCGCGCGCATGCCGAGGCGCTCGATGGCGTGCAGCATCGCGTAGTAGGTCGGCGACTCGACCGCGACGGTGTCGCCCGGCTTGGCGACCGCCTGCAGGCTCAGGTTGATCGCCTCGGTCGCGCCGAGCGTGATCACGATTTCGCCCGGATCGACCGGCAGACCGTTTTCCGCATAGCGCCGCGCGATCTGCCGGATCAGCTCGGGGTTGCCCGGCGGCAGATCGTCGATCAGATTCCAGCTCGCGTGCCGCCGCGCGATCGCGTTGGCGTACTGGTTGATGCGCCGCCACGGGAACAGCGACGGATCGGGATACGGCGAGCCGAACGGCACGGCGTCGTGCGCGCGGATGCTGCGTAGCGTCGACAGCACGAGCCGGCTCACGTCGACCGTCGCGGGCACCGGCGGCGGCGCGGACTTGCGGCCCGCGCGGGCCGCGGCGGGCGCCGGCGCGAGCGCCCGCGCGGCCGCGTCGCGCACGAAATAGCCCGACTGCGGCCGGCTCTCGACGATGCCGCGGCTCTCCAGCAGCGCATACGCGTGCAGCACCGTCTTGATGCTGACGCCGTGCTGCTGGCTCGCCTGACGCACCGACGCAACCCGCTCGCCGGCCGCGAACACGCCGCGGCGCACGGCTTCGGTGATTTCGTCGGCGAGTTTTTCGTAGAGCTTCATGCGATTCGGGTGGATTCGGGTGGATTCGGGTGGCTTCAGGCATCGTCGCGCAACTGTACTCCTATTCTTTCCGATTTTCTGTATCCGACGCGGTTTGTGGAACACAGTACGCTTCTCGACATTGGTCTGCAAAGCCTGTTGAATCTATCCACTGCCACGTCATGAAGAAGAACGAAACACAAGCCGAAGCCCGCATCGAGCCGTACAAGCACCCCGCCGCTGGCTGGGGCGCGCTGAAGTATGTCGCCATCAACCTGCTCAAGGAAAAGGTCGCGGGCGGCAACTACCGCACGCTGCTCAAGCAGAACCAGTCGGACGGCTTCGATTGCCCCGGCTGCGCGTGGCCGGATCGCGAGCACGCGTCGACATTCGAGTTCTGCGAAAACGGCGTGAAGGCCGTGGCCGCCGAGGCCACCGGCAAGCGCGTGACGCCCGCGTTGTTCGAGCGGCACAGCGTCACGGAGCTGATGACGCAATCCGACTTCGAACTCGAGCAGCACGGCCGCCTGACCGATCCGCTCGTCTACGACGCCGCGCGCGACCGCTATGTGCCGATCGGCTGGGACGACGCATTCGCGCTGATCGCGAGCCATCTGAAGCGTCTCGACGATCCTGACCGCGCCGCGTTCTATACCTCGGGCCGCGCGAGCAACGAAGCCGCGTTCCTGTACCAGCTGTTCGTGCGTATGTACGGCACCAACAATTTTCCCGATTGCTCGAACATGTGCCACGAGGCGACGAGCCGTGGCCTGCCGCACACGGTCGGCATCGGCAAGGGCACGGTCACGCTCGATGACTTCGAACACGCGGATACGCTGCTGATCTTCGGCCAGAATCCGGCCACCAACCATCCGCGCATGCTCGGCGAGCTGCGCGAATGCGCGAAGCGCGGCGCCACGATCGTGTCGATCAATCCGCTGAAGGAGCGCGGCCTCGAACGCTTCGCGAGCCCGCAGCATCCGGTCGAAATGCTGACGATGGGCAGCACGAAAATCAGCTCGGTGTTCACCCGTCCGAAGCTCGGCGGCGATTTCGCGCTGATCAAGGGCGTCGCCAAACGCGTGCTCGAACTGGATGACGAAGCGCTCGTGTCGGGCCTCGAGCGCGTGCTCGACTTCGGCTTCATCGCCCAGCACACAGTCGGCTTCGCTGCCTTCGCCGACGACCTGCGCGCCGAGCGCTGGGACACGATCGTCGCCGAGGCAGGCGTGCCGCTCGATGAGGTGCTGAAGCTCGCCGATATCTACGTGAAGGGCCGCGCGGTGATTTCGACCTGGGGCATGGGTCTCACGCAGCACAAGAACTCGGTCGCGACGGTACAGCTGCTGTCGAACCTGATGATGATGCGCGGCAATATCGGCCGGCGCGGCGCGGGGCTGTGCCCGGTGCGCGGCCACTCGAACGTGCAGGGCGACCGCACGGTCGGTATCGAAGAAAAGCCTACTGAAGCGTTTCTCGACAAGCTCGGCGCAGCCTACGACTTCGCGCCGCCGCGCGAGCACGGACTCGACGTCGTCAACACGATTCAGGCGATGCTCGACGGCAAGGTGAAGGTGTTCATCGGGCTGGGCGGCAATTTCTCGATCGCGACGCCGGACACGCCGCGCACGTGGGACGCGATGCGCGCATGCGATCTGACCGTGCACGTGACGACGAAGCTCAATCGCAGCCACCTCGTGCATGGCCGCGACGCGCTGATCCTGCCGACGCTCGGACGCACCGAGATCGATGTTCAGAACGGCGTGGCACAAGGCGTCAGCGTCGAGGATTCGATGAGCATGGTGCACATCTCGTATGGGATGAACAAGCCGGCGTCGGACAATCTGCTTTCCGAAGTGGCGATCGTCGCGCGCATGGCGCATGCAACTTTGGGCAGCGGCAAGGTGGACTGGCTTGCCCATGCGGCCGACTACGCGCTGATTCGCGAGGGCATCGCGAAGGTGATCGACGGTTTCGACGACTACAACGAGCGTCTGAAGAAGCCGGGCGGTTTCCATCTCGGCGTCGCATCGCGCGATCGCATCTGGAAAACGCCGAGCGGCAAGGCACGGTTCATCGTCCACGCGATCGCGCTCGACACGCCGATTCATCGAGCGAAGAAGCAACATGGCGAACGCCTGATGACGCTGATGACCACCCGCTCACATGATCAGTACAACACGACGATTTACGGTCTCGACGATCGCTATCGCGGCGTGTACGGACAGCGGCGCGTGCTGTTCGCCAACAAGGACGATCTCGCGATGCTCGGGTTCGCGGCTGGTCAGCGCGTCGATATCACGAGCGTGTGGGCCGATGGCATCGAGCGACGCGTGGACGGTTTTCTGCTCGTCGAGTACGACATTCCGCGCGGCTGCCTCGGCGCTTATTACCCGGAGACGAATCCGCTGGTGCCGCTCTCCTCGGTCGCGGATGGCGCGGGTACGCCGACGTCGAAGTCGATTCCGGTGTTGTTGACGGCGTCGATGGTGGAGGATGCCGCGGAACTGGCGGCTTGAAGTCAGCTCTGCTTGTCGCGCCTGCCGCGCCCGCCGCGCGGCGTACCTCACACGGTCTTCTTCGCCAGATCGCGATGTGTCAGATACAGACGTAGATCGAATTCGATCTGGTGGTAACCCGGCTGCATGAACTCGCACAGACGATAGAACGCTTTGTTGTGATCGCTCTCCTTCAGATGAGCGAGTTCGTGCACGACGATCATTTTCAGAAACTCCGGCGCCGCGGCCTTGAATAACGACGCGATGCGGATTTCCTTCTTCGCTTTCAGCTTGCTGCCCTGCACGCGCGAAACGCTCGTGTGCAGGCCGAGCGCGTGACGCATCACGTCGAGTTTGCTGTCGTAAGTGACCTTGTCGATCTGCTCGGCGTTGCGCAGGTGTTCGCGTTTGAGGTCCGCGCAGTACTCGTAGAGCGCACGGTCGGTTTGCACCTCGTGCGTGCTCGGGTACTTCTGCGCGACGTAGGAGCCGAGCTGATCGGCGGCGATCAGCTTTCTCACCTTGTCTTGCAACGGTGCGGGGTAGCCGGCGAGGTATTTGAGGGGAGACATGAAGGCGGAGTGAGGTTGGCGGGGGTGATGTTACGCATGGTCCGGCCTGGCGACAAGTTTGATTCTTTCCGGACGACTTAAGGCGCGTAGGCGTGCATGTTGTCGATGATTTCACCGCCTGATTCAACGCCTCCATCGTCGTGCAAGATGGCGTTGTCGTCACCGCGCAATTGATTCGCTCGCTTCATCGCATCAATCACCCTGCATGCTTGACCTCGAGCGACTACAAGAATGCACTATTCGCCAGACGGCTTCGCTGGTGTCCAGACCATCGGGGCTTCAGTCGTGATCTGCAGGCGATACCTCAAGTCAGGATTCGAAGCGGCAAGGCTCAGGACCGCCAAGCCCCCCAGCTTCCGCGCGTCCTCGTCTGTAAATGGAGCGTCGGAGTGTTCAGCGGCATCCGGCGGCACGCTGATTGCCATGACGCGATCAATCGCGGTTTGAACGAACTGTCGCGGCACAACGCAGAATTTCACCTGTCCCGTGTGTTCGTCGAAAAAACTGATAAACGCGGTTTGTCGTTGACTCATCAATAACCCCTACAGGTCTGGTAATTCGCGAATGCCCGTTGCGCGCACAGCGCATAAGTGCGCGGGTCTTGGAATATTGCGCCAGCAGCAGAACAGGCTGTCATTTCCGCATGATATATCGCGTCGCACTCAGTTTCCTCGGCCGCGCTGACTCCGCGCGCCGCGATCTGCTGCACATCGCCGCTCAGCGCGTCCGGTGCGTACTCCAACGGCTTTGCATTGCCGAGATTCTGCGGCACGCGCGGACTGTTGCCAAGGAGCGAGCTTGCCATGTCCGCCTCGGCCGGTTGTTGTGTGCGGGCAGGCGCTGGACCCGAACCTTTTTCCCGTTGCTTGCGTATCGCCTCCACACACTTGCGCATGTCGTCCCGCTCGGGCACAAACAGCAGGTTGCCGTTCTTTACTTCGTCGTACAGGGCTTTGGCGACCTGATGGTTGGTCATCCTGTACATATGAAAGCGGTTGTCACTCCCCCCGACAACGGCGACAGCGACCGCTGGCTCCTTGTTATCGCGCCGCCGCTCACGACTCACTAAACCCGATGGTCACCATCACCATTGGTTTGACAATCGTTAAACAAAATATCGACCCTGTCCTATTGAATGCCCCCTCCTGTTTGCACTAGCTTGGCGCAGGGTGATCCGCAGCGCTCACCCGTCGAAGGTGGGGCCATTTTATGATTCGCTCACGAAGCGGAGAGCCGAGAGAGTCGGCATGCCCTCACCCAGAACTGCGCGCCGAAATATGGCATCGGCCTTGCGCGGCGTCAGTACAACACCAACGCGAATAACGAAGATGCAAAAGTGCGATAACCCAAGGTGTCCGGTCTGTTACCCGAACTGGAAAGAGGAAGAGGCCGCCGCAAAAAAGCGAGCGGAAGAGGACAAGCAGGACTGTATCGACTGCTGGCGCCTCTATCAGAAGAAGGCCGAGGCCATCGTATCCGTTGACGATCCGATTGGGCGTAACCGCAGCATCAATGCGGCGTATGCGCAACTCTGGTGGGATGACCGACGTTTCCAGTGGGCCGGACTCGCGGCGTTCGCGTCGAAGCAGGTAGGATGCGGGCTGCTCAATGCCGCCGAGATGATCGGCAAATCGGCTTCGGACAGCGTTGCCAATTTGCGCAAGGTAGCGAGTGTTGGCCCGGCTGCATGGATGACGGCCTACGGGGCACAGTCGGCGGTGAGTGCTGCGACCGCCGAAAGCGGTGCCAAGGTCTATCAGATGCTGGCAAAGGGCAACACGTCGCTGTTTCTCGACGTTTGGCCGCTGCATATGTTCTACAAGAAGTTTGGGCTTGCGCGATTAAAGCGATGCTTACCCGAACGCAAACTCTTGCGCAGTTCCGTCCTGTGGCCGATTGAGAACAGTGTTCCGTTCGCGGAGGAAAGGCCTCAGATTTTGAGCGCCTTCTCCGCAATTGATAGTGGCCGCATTGCAGATGGTGTCAAAGACTTCGCAATACACGAGCAAATCAACATCTTGCAACCGGCCATGTACAACGATCCAACATTCGCGTTGCTGATGCGCGCCAACCAGTTCGCATGGGCATTGCATATTCCGACTGGATCGGCGCGGGAAATCCAGCTTGCCTTTGCGAATCAGTGTACGGTGACGGGGGCCAACGCCAGGAACGAAAGATTCAGCAAGGAGCCTCTCGCAAATCTTGCCGATCCACAGCAGCGCATGACATTTGTTTTGCGAGCCGCACAGCGTTTCGACCAACTGCTACACGATCCGCTTAAGAAATATGACGTAGAAAATTCCCTTTATCTCATCGCGCATGCAAGGTAAACATGCTGAGTCGAAAAATCAGGTGGCCTAGCTATCTCGTTTGCACCGTAGTTGGCTGCGCTGCCTTATGGGGACTGCTCGCAATGGCAAAGCCTGTTGATGAGGTCGTGCTGACGCTAGGGGAACCCTATGAACAGGTGCGTAAGCAATCGCACTCGACGTTACCGCCGATTGAACCCAATACAAGCTGGGCTGGGGTGCTGATACGCCCTGCAAAACTCCGATTTGTTGATCCACACTATGATTTCGTAACGCCGGCCGCGAAGTTTTTCATGGTTCAGTACGACCAGAAAGGCAAGGTCGAATCGCTTGTACTCTCGCCGCAAGTCGAAACATTACCGCTTGATGAATCAATGGCGATCCTTACGGACCTACAGAACCAATTCAGGCGGGGCGGGTGGAAACCTTTTCACTCTTCGGCCACTCGCCCCATCGAAGACACTCAGGCGACACGCAATACAATTCGGGCGTGCGACGCACCCACGACACGATGGCAGGCCGGCAACAAATATCAGGTTTCCCTCAATATCCGGTGCTTTCGGACAGACGACCGACCAAACGACGAGCGCTACCTGATTACCCTCGACCTTAATTTTCCGGTGTTTGAGGATAACCGCGACGACTATTAACCGGTAGTTCGCGAAGCCGATGAGTACAAGTGGTCCCGCTTCGGCGGGACTTTCTGTTTAACGTCACGTAGGTCTCAGTGAGCAAAGACATGCGCCGCCGACGCTTCCATCATCGGGAGGTGCTGTTCCAAAACGTTGTCCCGCTGAGGTAGTCAGGCGACCGTCCCGCCCTTGATCGGAATGACTTCGGCCCCGGCCTTGATCCGGTCAAGGTAATCGGCCCATTCCTGCATCATCTCGCGGCGCTCGCGAATGAATTTTGTGCGGTTGTACGCCGAACCAAGGTTATCGGATACAGCGTGTGCGAGTTGATGTTCGATCACTTCGGGCTTGTGTTCCAGTTCTTCATGCAGGATCGTGCGCGCCATCGCCCGGAAACCGTGGCCGGTTATCTCGGTGCGGGTATCGTAGCCAGGCCGCCGAAGCGCGGCATTGATAGCCGCTTCGCTCATCGGGCGCTTGATATCGCGAGCGCCCGGGAACACGTAGCGGCCGCTACCCGTCAGCGCCCGCAGTTCGCGCAGGATCGCGACGGCCTGTGCCCGGTGATTGAGGCGAAATGCGTTGTCTGTGCGGGTGGTATTGCCCCAACCAGATCGCGTGCCGGATCGGTTTTGCAATAGCCCTCCTTGATCGCGAAACGGAACACGCGGCTTATTTCGCTGCGCAGACGGTGAGCGGTAAAGCGAGCGCCCCGGCTATCCACGCGTTTAAGGACCGCCAGAATCTCGGGTGCGTCAATGTCAGTAATGGGTCGCTTGCCAAGCCAGGGAAACACGTCATTCCTGAAACGCGCAAGCGTTTTTTCATACTGCCCGCTTTCAACGGACTGACCGCGCTCTTCCATCCAGGCGAGCGCAACGGCTTCGAATGAATTGGCAGCAGCAAGGCGGGAGGCGCGTTTCCCGGCCTTTTTGGCTTCCCCGGATCAATACTTGCTGCCAGTTTTTCGCGGGCGTCGTCCCGACGCTTGCGGGCATCGGCAAGCGGCACGTCTGGATAGACGCCAAGTGCGAGGCTCTTTTCCTTTCCGGCAAAACGGTACTTGAAAATCGATCGCTTGCTGCCCGTTGGCGTGACGAGCAGCAGCAGGCCATCGCCGTCGTACAGCTTCTGCTGTTTTTCACCCGGCTTCGTGTTACGGATCGTGGCATCGGTCAGCGCCATGTTTGCGTCTCCGCTTGTTGCGCCACTGCGGGGGTCGTTTTCCATCCGACGAGCGCTTGAATCGTGGAAACCCCCGAAACGCCCCCTGATGAGGGTTGTAATCAGTGGTGAATTTGAGACCATAGCAAACAAAAACCCCGCTCAGCATTATCTGGCGGGGCTTCGCGGTGAACCGTTGAAATCCGTTGGCGAGTATTTGGTGCCGGGGACCGGACTTGAACCGGCAAGCCCGAAGGCGGCGGATTTTAAGTCCGCTATGTTTACCAATTTCATCACCCCGGCAGAGGTGGCAATCGCGCGTGGTCGCGAATTCTACCATCGCCTCGCGGCAGCCCCAAAAAAGCGCCCGACACCCGCATTCATCCCCAAGTCACAAACGTTGCCGATAATCCGCTCACGAAAACGATTACAGCGGGCCGAAAACCGATGACGCCGACGATCAAGGATGTCGCCGCCCACGCGGGCTTTTCCATCGCCACGGTATCGCGCGCGATCAACGCGCCGCACACCGTGAACCCCGTCACGCTCGACAAGGTACGTCAGTCGATCGACGCGCTAAACTTCCGCCCGAGCCCGCTCGGCCGGCAATTGCGCGGCGAGCGCACGCGCCTCGTCGGTGTCGTTCTGCCGACGCTCGCGAACCCGGTGTTCGCCGAATGCCTGCAAGGCATCGACGATCTCGCGTCAGCGCAAGGCTATCGGCTGATGCTGATGACCACGCAGTACGACGTGGACCGTGAACGTCACGCAATCGAAACGCTGCGCGAGCATCGCGTCGAAGGACTGATCCTGACCGTCGCCGATGCCGACACCCATCCGCTGCTCGACGAACTCGACCGCGACGGCCTGCTATACGTGCTGATGCACAACGACACGGTGCGCCGCCCGTCGGTGTCGGTCGACAATCGCCTCGCCGCCTACGACGGCGTGCGCCGGCTCATCGCGCACGGCCATCGCCGCATCCTGATGCTGGCCGGCTCGTTCGCGGCCTCGGATCGCGCGCGTCAGCGTCATCTCGGCTACACGCAGGCGATGCAGCAGGCCGGCCTCACGGCCGCGCCCGCGCTCGAAGTCGATTTCAACGCCGACGAACTCGCGCCGTCCGTGCTCGCGCACCTGACGCACGGCGCAAACCGTCCGACCGCCCTCTTCTGCAGCAACGATCTGCTCGCGATGGTCGTGATGCGTGGCCTGCGCCGCGCGCGTCTGAGGATTCCGCAGGACATGTCGATTCTCGGCTTCGACGGCCTCGCAATGGGCGAACTGCTGTCGCCGGCGCTCGCGAGCATCTGCGCGCCGAATCGCGAAATCGGCTGTGCGGCGTGGCAGCGCTTGCTCGCACGCATCGGCGGCGCGCGCGACGAGCGCGCGTTCTGCACAACCTCGCGCGCGTTGACGCTGCCGCATAGCTTGCGCGAAGGCGCGACGATCGCGGCGCTCGGCTCGCACGCGAATCTCGACGGAGCGTCGCCGACCCACGTCCCGAGCGCTGCGGCCGCCATCGAAAAGCCGCTCGCATAAGAAGCCCAATGAAGGCACGCGCATACGCGCGCCATAGCTGTCATCCCCAACCCGCGCAACCCATCCGACACAGGGAGACCCGCAGTGCCCCGCTCAACCTCACGCTTCGCATCCTCGCTCATACCGCTGTGGCAGAAACTCTCGCGCGCCGCCGCGACCGCACTGCCGGCGAGCCTGCTCGTCGCCGGCGCGGCGCTCGTCGCGCTCGCGCCGCAAGCCGCGCGCGCCGACGAAACCGCGATCTGCTACAACTGCCCGCCCGAATGGGCCGACTGGGCGAGCCAGATCAAGGCGATCCAGCAAAAGACCGGCATTCGCGTGCCGTTCGACAACAAGAACTCGGGACAATCGATCGCGCAGCTGATGGCCGAGCAGAAAAGCCCGGTCGCCGACGTCGTGTATCTCGGCGTAGCGTCGGCGTTCCAGGCCAAGGACAAGGGCGTGATCCAGCCGTACAAGCCCGCGCACTGGGACGACATTCCCGCCGGCCTGAAAGACCCGCAAGGCTACTGGTTCACGATCCACTCGGGCACGCTCGGCTTCCTGGTCAACAAGGACGCGCTCGAAGGCAAGCCGGTGCCGCGCTCGTGGGCCGATCTGCTGAAGCCCGAATACAAAGGCATGATCGGTTATCTCGATCCGTCGAGCGCGTTCGTCGGCTATGCGGGCGCGGTCGCGGTGAACCAGGCGCTCGGCGGCACGCTCGACAACTTCGAGCCGGGTCTCGACTGGTTCAGAAAGCTCAAGGCGAACGCGCCGATCGTGCCGAAGCAAACCGCGTACGCGCGCGTGCTGTCCGGCGAAATTCCGATCCTGCTCGACTACGACTTCGACGCGTACCGCGCGAAGTACAAGGATCACGCGAACGTCGAGTTCGTGATTCCGAAGGAAGGCACGATCTCGGTGCCGTACGTGATGAGCCTCGTGAAAGGCGCGCCGCACGAAGCGAACGGCAAGAAGGTGCTCGATTTC
Organism: Paraburkholderia sp. MM5384-R2; assembly: GCF_014201025.1. Classification (NCBI taxonomy): domain Bacteria; kingdom Pseudomonadati; phylum Pseudomonadota; class Betaproteobacteria; order Burkholderiales; family Burkholderiaceae; genus Paraburkholderia; species Paraburkholderia sp. MM5384-R2. The sequence goes on along the minus strand of NZ_JACHDI010000006.1, from coordinate 292,330 downwards.
GTACTGTCCGACGAAGGCCAGAAGCTGTGGGCGCAGGCGTATCTGCGGCCGGTGCGCGCGAGCGCGATGAGCGCCGAGACGGCTGCGCAGTTCCTGCCCGCGAGCGAATACGCGCGCGCGAAGCCGGTCGACTTCGCGAAGATGGCCGACAAGCAGTCGAGCTTCGGCGAGCGCTATCTACAGGTGATGCATTGAACGAAGTCACGTTCCCGCTGCGCTGGCGCATCGCGTTGCTCGCGCCCGCGCTCGCGGTCTTCATCGCGTTCTGGCTGCTGCCGATGATCGCGCTCGCGCAGCTCTCCGGCGGCGGCCATGCGTTCGCGACGTATCGCGCAATGCTGACGAATGCGCGTTACATGTCGAGCCTTGGCGCGACCGTCGTGCTGGCGGCGGCGGTCACGGCGGCCACGCTGGTGCTGTCGGTGATCGCGGGGCTGCTGCTCGCGCGTCGAGAATTCGCCGGCAAGCGCCCGCTGCTCGCGCTGCTGACGTTTCCGCTCGCGTTTCCGGGTGTCGTCGTGGGCTTCATGGTCATCATGCTGGCGGGACGTCAAGGGTTGATCGGCGCGCTGTCGCTGAAACTCGCGGGCGATCGCTGGGTGTTCGCGTATTCGATGAGCGGCCTGTTTCTGGGCTATCTGTACTTCTCGATTCCGCGCGTGATCGTCACCGTGATGGCTTCGGCGACCAAGCTGGATGCATCGCTCGAAGAGGCCGCGCGCTCGCTCGGCGCATCGCCGTGGCGCATCATGCGCGACATCGTGTTGCCGGCGCTGTCGCCCGGACTGATCGCGGCGGGCGCCGTGTGCTTCGCGACCGCGATGGGCGCGTTCGGCACGGCGTTCACGCTCGCCACCGACATCGACGTGCTGCCGATGACCATCTATACCGAGTTCACGCTGAACGCGAACATGGTGACGGCCGCGGGCCTGTCGATCGTGCTGGGCATCGTCACGTGGGCGGTGCTGGCGATCGCGCGCAGCGCGAGCGGTTCTGGCGTGGCGGCGAGCGCGTGAACGGCGCGTCGCCAAAGCCGCGCGTTCGCGAACGCGACGACTACCTACCTATGAACTCAATCACCGCCCCTTCGCCGTCTTCGCAACCGGCAGCGGGACCGCGCGCGCGACGCGCGTGGCCTTCCACGCGAACATGGCTCGCCGCGGGTCAATGGTTCGTCACACTGCTGCTGTGCGCGTTCCTGATCGTGCCGGTCGTCATGTCGATCGTCGCGGGGCTCACGGTCAACTACTTCAAGGGCGTGTCGAGCGGACTCACGCTGCGCTGGCTCGTCGAAGTGTGGACCCAGTATCACGACTCGGTGTGGCTGTCGCTCGAAGTGGCCGCGGCGACGCTCGTCGTCACGCTGCTGACCGGCGTGCCCGCGGGCTATGTGCTCGCGCGCAGCAAGACGCGCTTCGCACGCATCGTCGAAGAGTTTCTGGTGCTGCCGATCGCGCTGCCCGGCCTCGCATCGGCACTCGCGCTGCTGGTGATCTACGGCGGCTTCACGGCGTTTCGGATGAGCGCTGCATTCATCGTCGTCGGGCATGTGGTGTTCACGCTGCCGTTCATGGTGCGCGCAGTCGCGGCGGTCTGCGCGAGCAGCGATCTGCGCACGCTCGAAGAAGGCGCGGCGAGCCTCGGCGCGAGCTTCTTCACGCGCTTCGTCACCATCGTGCTGCCGAACGCGCGGCCAGGCATCGTCGCGGGCGCGCTCGCGGTGCTCACGCTGTCGATCGGCGAATTCAACCTCACGTGGATGCTGCACACGCCCGACACGAAGACGCTGCCGGTCGGCCTCGCCGACACCTACGCGTCGATGCGCATCGAGATCGGCAGCGCGTACACGATCCTGTTCTTCATCATGACGATGCCGCTGCTCGTCGCGATGCAATGGCTCGGCGTCGATGCGACCGGCCAGCGCAGCGCGTCGAAGAAGCGCGGCTTCGCCTCTTCCTCGAAGCCCATCGACACGCCATGAAACTGACCTCGGTTCCCATCACGCTCACGCAGTGCGCCAAAACGTTTCGCGGCACGCGCGTGCTCGAACCGCTCGACCTGACGATCGGCGCGGGCGAAACCCTCGTGCTGCTCGGACCGTCGGGCTGCGGCAAGACGACGACCCTGCGCCTGATCGCGGGCCTCGAAACACCTGACGCGGGCGGCCGCATCGCATTCGGCGACGACGACGTGACTACGCTGCCGATCGAAAAGCGCGCGGTCGGCATGGTGTTCCAGAGCTACGCGCTGTTTCCGAACCTGACCGTGCGCGGCAACATCGGCTACGGTCTGAAGATCAAGCGCGTGCCGGCCGCAGTCGCGCGACAACGCGTCGACGAACTGCTCGGCATGATGCGGCTCAACGCGCACGCCGACAAACCGATCGATCAACTGTCGGGCGGCCAGCGTCAACGTGTGGCGCTCGCGCGCGCACTCGCGGTGCAGCCGCGCGTGCTGCTGCTCGACGAACCGCTGACCGCGCTCGACGCGCGTCTGCGCGACGCATTGCGCAGCGAGATGAACGCGCTGTTGCGCGAACTCGGCATCACGACCGTCTACGTGACGCACGATCAGGCCGAAGCGATGGAGCTCGGCGATCGCATCGTCGTGATGAGCGCCGGACGCATCGAGCAGATCGGTTCGCCGCGCGACATCTACTATCGTCCGGCCAATCGCACGGTCGCGCAGTTCGTCGGCACGATCAACCGTGTCGCGGGCGAGCCCCGCGACGGCATGCTGGCGACGAGCGGCGGCGCCGTGCCGTTGCCCGCGCATGCGTCGAACGCACGCGGCGCGCACGAAATCTTCTTTCGCCCCGAGGATGCCCGGCTCACCGACCCCGCGCTCGCGCAGCTGCGCGGCCAGATCGAAAGCACCGCGTTCCTCGGCGAGCGCACGCGGCTGACGATTGGCGGTGCCGCGCCCGAGCCGCTCTTCGTCGACGTCGCGGGCCGCATCGAGCTTGCGCGCGGCACGCCGGTCGGCATCTCGATCGAGCCGGACGCACTGATTGCGCTATCGTAAGTAAAAACAGCGCCGCATCCTGGCGCCCGACACGAAGCAACCCGAAGGACCTCTGTCATGCTGCTGGCTCAAATTAGCGACCTGCATATCAAGCAACCCGGCGCACTCGCGTATCGCCGCGTCGATACCGCCCCCTACCTCGCGCGCTGCGTCGACGCGCTCAACGCGCTCACACCGCGCCCCGACGCGGTGCTGATCACCGGCGACCTCGTCGATCAGGGCGACCCGCAGCAGTACGCACACCTGAAAACACTGCTCGCGCCGCTCGCGATCCCCTACTTCCTGATGGTCGGCAATCACGACGAACGCAACGCGCTGCGCGCGGCGTTTCCCGAGCGCGAGGAATTGCTGAGCGGCGGAGAGTTCGTGCAGTACGCGCTCGACGTCGGCCCGCTGCGCGTGATCGCGCTCGATTCGCTGGTGCCCGGTTCGAGCGCCGGCATGCTGTGCGACACGCGGCTCGCGTGGCTCGAGCGGCAGCTCGATGCGGCGCGCGGCAAGCCGGTCGTGGTCGCGCTGCATCACCCGCCGTTCGCGTGCGGCATCGGGCATATGGACGAGATCCGGCTCGACCGGGCGGCGTCGCACAAGCTCGCGGCGTTGATCGCTCAGTATCCCAACGTCGAGCGCGTGCTCTGCGGGCACGTGCATCGGTCGATGTTCGTGCGCTTCGGCGGCACGATCGCGAGCGCGATTCCAGCGCCCGCGCACCAGGTGGCGCTCGATTTTCGCGAGGACGGACCGTCGGCGTTCGTGATGGAGCCGCCCGCGTATGCGCTCCATTACTACGATCCGGCGACGGGCATCGTCACGCATCATGCGTATGTCGACGCGGCCGACGGCCCGTATCCGTTCCACGATGCTGGCGCGTTGATCGACTGAACCGCCGGACACACTTCGCAATCGCCTGACACCGGATGCGCGGGTGAGCCTCGCGCGGCCGTCAGCACGAACCCCGCCGCTCCGGTATGATCGGCACGCTTGAGGACCGCGCATGGGCCGGTCCGTCGATCCGCCCTTGTCATGTCCACTTCCGACGCTTCCACTTCCGCTTCCTCCGCCCGGTCGCTGCGCGGCGTGTTGCTGCTGCTCGCGACGATCGCCGGTGTCTCGGTCGCAAACATCTATTTCAACCAGCCGCTGCTCGATAACTTCCGCCAGTCGTTTCCGGGCAGCGCGTCATGGGTCGGCGCGGTGCCGGCCGTCACGCAGCTCGGCTACGCCGCCGGCATGCTGTTGCTCGCGCCGCTCGGCGATCGCTTCGACCGGCGTCTGTTGATCCTGCTGCAGATCGCCGGCATGTGCGTCGCGCTCGTCATTGCGGCGTCGGCACCGACGCTCGCGGTGCTGATCGTCACGAGTCTCGCGATCGGCGTGCTCGCGACGATCGCGCAACAGGCGGTGCCGTTCGCGGCCGAACTCGCGCCGCCGTCCGAGCGCGGCCACGCGGTCGGCACCGTGATGAGCGGCCTGCTGCTCGGCATCCTGCTCGCCCGGACCGCGGCGGGCATCGTCGCCGAATACTTCGGCTGGCGCGCGGTGTTTGGCGCATCCGTCGTCGCGCTGCTCGCGCTCGCGGTCGTCATCATTTTGCGTTTGCCGAAGAGTCAGCCGACCTCGACGTTGCCGTACGGCAAGCTGCTCGTGTCGATGTGGCACCTGGTAACCGAGCATCGCGCGCTGCGCGAGGCATCGCTGACCGGTGCGGCGTTGTTCGGCGCGTTCAGCATTTTCTGGTCGGTGCTCGCGCTGCTGCTCGCGGGCGCGCCGTTTCATCTCGGGCCGCAGGCGGCAGGGCTGTTCGGTATCGTCGGCGCGGCCGGCGCGCTGGCCGCGCCGCTCGCCGGCAAGTTCGCCGACCGGCGTGGACCGCGCGCGATCATCACCGTGTCGCTCGTGCTGGTCGTGATCGCGTTCGTGATTTTCGGCGCGTCGGCGAAGAGCATCGCGGGCCTCGTGGTCGGCGTGATCATTCTCGACATCGGCGTGCAGGCCGCGCAGATTTCGAATCAGTCGCGCATCTACGCCTTGAAGCCCGATGCGCGCAGCCGCGTGAATACCGTGTACATGGTCGCGTATTTCATCGGCGGGGCGCTGGGCTCGGGTGTCGGCGCGATCGTGTGGCCGGTGTTCGGGTGGGTCGGCGTGACTATCGCGGGGATCACGTTTGCCGGGCTCGGCGCGTGGAATCATTTGCGGTTGCCGGCGCGGGCTGGGCATTGATATCAGGTTGACCAGCGCCATCGGGGCGTATTCGTCGGTCGAGCAATTCCCGGAGTCGGGTGGATAGTCACCGCATCTGACGTGGCAATAATCGGCCACAAGACGGTTAATGCATATAACCGCCTGATGAAACCGGAGGATCGTCTGTAATGAACGACACGTGGCTCGATCTCGCTCGGTTCATCCGCGAAATGCGCACTCCCGCCGGGCTGCCTCTCGACGACAAGCTGACCCGTGACATGGATCTGTATCACGATCTGGATTGGGAGCCAGCGAAAATCGTCGAGGTGATGCAGGCATGGGCTGAGCGCTTCCATGTGGACCTGCGCGATTTCGACGTCGCTTACCACGTTCCATCCGCCAACATGCGAAAGCGCGACATCGTCGTGGCCGCGTTGAAGTCCCCGTTCAGTTCCAGCGCGCGAGAATTGCTCGGCGGACGTTCGCTTACCCTTGGGATGCTCGAAGAAGCGATGAAGCGCGGAGCGTGGAAACAGGACTAGAAACGCCAACTACGGTAGAGTCGTTACACCCCGCCACCCCGCCCCAACGCATACTCATGCAGCGCATCGAGCACGCGATCGAACTCGAACGATTTGTCGTAAAAGTGCCGCACGCCATACTGCTCGCAGCGCTCGCGGTACGCGGGCAACGCGTGATTGGTCAGCACCGCCGCGAACATCGAATCGATCAGCCCCTCGCGCTGCAGATACGCGAGCACCGGCACGCCCGAGCCCTGCCTGAGCTGCAAATCGACGATCACCGCGTCGAACGCTTCGTCGCCGAGCAGCGCGATCGCCTGATCGGCGGAATCGGCATAAGCGGCCACGCGCAGCAGGCCCGACGCATCGATCGCCTCCACGAGGCTGCGGCGGATCAGCGGCGAATCCTCGATCAGCAGCACGCGCAACGGCGCGCGACTGGCTGACTCGGTAGCGGGGTTCGGTTCGCTGTTCATCGGAATATCTCGATCGTCCGTCATTCGATCAGGCCATTCTTGATCGCGTAATACGTGAGGTCCGCGTTGTTCGCGAGACGCATCTTCTCGAGCACCCGCGCGCGATACGTGCTCACCGTTTTGACCGACAGATGCAGCTCTTCGGCAATCTCGGTCGGCAACTGGCCGGCCGCGAGCTTGCAGAAGATCTGGAATTCGCGCTCCGACAGCGCTTCATGCGGACGCCCCGCGGCAGGCTTGTCGAGATTGTCGGCAAGCGTATCGGCGACCGCCTCCGACAGATAGCGATGCCCGCGCGCGACCGAGCGGATCGCGCGCACGATTTCTTCCGGCTCGCAGTCCTTGTTCAGATAGCCGTTCGCGCCCGCGCGCAGCAGATTGATCGCGTACTGGCTCTCGGGATAGCCCGATAGAATCAGCACGCCCTGCTCGGGACGCACCTGCTTGATCACACGCAACGTGTCGATGCCGTTCTTGTCCGGCATCGCGATGTCGAGCAGCACGACGTCGAATGCCTGCTCGCGCACGAGGCCGATCGCTTCCTCGCCGGTGGCGGCCTCGGCGGCGACGCACATGTCCGGCTCGTCGGCGACGAACTGTCTGAATCCACCTCGAACGATCGCATGATCGTCAGCTATCAGCACTCGAATCATCGGTTGGGTTCCGTGCAAAGGGAGTCACTCCGATGCGGACATGGTAATGATCCGGGGCCACGGCCGGACGCGGAATGCGAGGGCGGCTTCGCACCACAACTGCCGGCATTCCCGAGTTCGCCCGCGACCCGGTCCTTCGACGCTTGCCTGTCGCCTGGTGCGCTACTCGCGCCCCGCGAGCAGATCCGCCATATCGTCGGCATGCTCTTCTTCGACCGCGAGAATCTCCTCGAACAGCCGGCGCGTGGTCACGTCCTTCTCGCCGAGATACCGTACGATCTCGCGGTACGTGTCGATCGCGATGCGCTCCGCGATCAGGTTCTCGCGAATCATGTCGGTCAGATCGGTGCCTTCCTTGTATTCCGAATGCGCGCGTGCCTTGATGCCGTCCGGCGCGAAATCCGGTTCGCCGCCAAGCTGCACGATGCGCTCGGCGATGCGATCGGCGTGCTCCTGCTCCTCGGTTGCGTGCTCGGCAAATTCCCTCGCGACCGCTTCCGAATTGATGCCCTTCGCCATGAAGTAATGGCGCTTGTAGCGCAGCGTGCAGACGATCTCGGTGGCGAGCGCGTCGTTGAGCAGCTTGAGCACCGTCTCGCGATTCGCGCCATAGCTCTGCGTGACCGGACCATCCGACATATGCTTGCGCGCGTCCTCGCGGATCTTCATGATGTCCATCACGAACGTGTCGCCAGATTGCTTCGTCATCGAACTTCTCCTTTATCCGGTATTGGGTGAATCGCGCATCAGCACGAATCGCGCCTGATGCGCCCAGGGTGGAATGACGGCGCGCTACGAACGCGGGCGCCTCAATCGGGGATTCAAACGCCGCGCGTTCACGCGCCTCGTTGACTACCTGTTCCCACATTGCGTACTTCGCTGCCTACCTCATGTTGCGTTCATCCGGCTCGCGCGGCTAGGTTCGAAACACGCCGAGCAGCAACGTGACCACGAACACGACGAGGAAGATGTAGAACAGGATCTTCGCGATTTCGGCCGCGCCGGCCGCGATGCCGGTAAAGCCGAACACGGCTGCGATGATCGCAATCACGAAGAAGACGATGGCATAGTGAAGCATGGCATTTCTCCCTTTTGTTGGCCTTCCAATCCACTACCAGCAAATCGCTCGCCTGCTGTGAGGGCGCGGCTTGCCGCCACCGCGATGGCCGCGCTAATCGATCATTTTCTTCGTCACGACGAAGCCCAGCACGAGGAACACCACGCACAGTACGACAAAGACGAAGAACAGGAACTTCGCGATCGCCGCCGCGCCGGCCGCGATGCCGGTGAAGCCGAGAAGACCGGCGATCACCGCGACGACCGCGAAGAACAGTGCCCACTTCAACATGATGGCTTCCTCCCGAAACATTGCATGAACGATCGGGTCCATGCTATCGATGCGCGGCGCCGCGCGCATTCCGACGCTCGCCGTTTTTCGTGTGAGAATCCGCTTACATTGGATTACGACGACATTACGCGCGCGGCTTCGCGCGATGGCGGAGTCGATGCCGGTGTCGATGCCCTCTTTCTGGAGCCGAAAGTGTCGAATCTGCAGAACCCACCGGAACAACCTGGCGCGCGCGCCACGGCGCGGCTCGCCGAGTGGATGCGCAATCGCAGCTGGGCGATTGCGATGACGGTGGCGATCGTGATCACGGTGGGAGGCCTCGTGATTCTGGAGACCGCGCGTCAGCGCATCACCGCCGAGTATGAGACCGCGCTTGAAGCGCGCGACGTCACCGTGCGACTGAGCACACTCGCGAGCGAGCTGTCGCGCCTCACCGCGCAACAAAACCAGTTTCTTCTGACGAAGGACGACGCCTCCGCCCACGCGTTCTGCGCGAGCGCCGCGCGCATCCGCGACACCACGCAGCAGTTGGACCACTTCTATCGCGGCGGCCGCGCGGACAGCGCGGAACTCGCGAGCTTCACACAGATTCTCGCGCTGATCGACGCGCGCATCGGCGCGGGCGCCGCCGCGATGCGGCACGCCGCGCCGCATCCGCTCGATCTCGGCGCATGCGGGAGCGCGAGCGACGTCAACCCGGCGGACGCGTCGTTGATCGACAGTACGCTCGCGCTGCTGCGCGACAACGAGGAGCGCCGCGCTCAGCACGCGCTGGCCGCGAGCCGCGCCGACCAGCGGCTGTCGACGCTGTGCGCGGCGGGTCTGTCGGCGCTGAACATCGTGCTGTTCATTCTGCTGTTTCGCAATCTCGGCATCCAGATCGACCGGCAGGCGCGCGCGCAGCGTCAGTTGATCACGCAGCAGGAGGAACTCGACCAGCTCGTCAACGAGCGCACGCGGCAGCTCGAAGCGCTCGGCTGGCATCTGCAGGCGGTCAGCGAAAACGAAAAGACCCAGCTCGCGCGCGAGTTGCACGACGAACTCGGCGCGATTCTGACCGCATGCCGGATGGACGTCGCATGGGCGCGCCGCAAGCTGAAGGACAGCGAGCCGGACATCGCCGACAAGCTGCAGCGCGCGCTCGCCAATCTCGACCAGGGCATCGCGTTGAAGCGGCGCATCATCGAGGACATGCGGCCGACCGTGCTGGCCAATTTCGGGCTCGTTACCGCGCTGCGCACGCTCGCCGACGAAGCCGCGCAGCGCAACAACTGGACGCTCGAGCTGCACCTGCCCGCCGACGATATCCAGCTCGACGAGCAGACCGAAATCGCGCTGTTTCGGGTCGCGCAGGAATCGCTGACGAACGCCGCCAAGTACGCGCGGGCCTCGAAGGTCGGAATCGCATTGCGGGTCGGCGACGGCGAGGTCGCGCTGCATATCGCGGACAACGGCGTCGGCATCATGCCGGCCGATCTGAAGCGCACGCATACGCACGGCCTGCTCGGCATGCGTCAGCGCGTGGCCGCGCACGGCGGGCGCTTCGACATCCGCCGTGGCGCGCAAAACGGCACCGACATCGACGTCGTGATGCCGAGCGCGAGCGCCGCGACGCCTTCGGTCGATCAGCCGCCGACGTCGCCGGCCACGCCGCCCACTTCCTCGCAAAGCCCCGTCTGACAGATGCTCGCCGCAGCGCCCCCAAGCCGTTGTAGGAGTGCGCCGACGCCAACACCGGAGCACGCCTACGACAAAATCGCGGCACGGCCGACAGCGCCGCCCCCGCCCTTTTTTTACCATGCAAACAGGCCGGTTCGAAACCGGATCGAGACCTGATCGACTGGCATGGCCCCGGTCGGACGACATCAACCGATGCATTCTCGACAAGGAGAAGTTTCATGACTCGACTGATCGCTTTGCTTGTGCTCGCAGGAACTGCCATGCTTGTCACCGGCTGCAACACGATGGCGGGCGCTGGCGAAGATATTTCGAAGGGCGGCCACGCCATCACGAACGAGGCGGATAAGGCGAAATAAGCCGGCACATGGCAGCAGGATTTGCAAAGCCCGTCGCGGGATGCCGCTGCGGGTTTTTTTCGGCGGAGCTGACGGCAAGGCTTTGGCAGCGGGCGCGCGGTTCGCCGAGAACCGCAGCGCTATCAGGCGCTGCGCTTCTTCCGGTAATCGAACCAGAAAGACATGGCGACGCTGATCAGAATCACGATCGTCGCGATTACCGTCGAGCGGGTGACCGGCTCGCCGAGCAGCAGCGCGCCCAGCGCGACCGCGACGACCGGATTCACGTACATGCAGCTGCTCGCGATGATCGGGCTCGTGTGGCGAATCAGATACCCGTACGCGACGTACGCCGCCATCGTCCCAATCAACATCAGATACAGGAACGCGACGAGAGGCAGAAAATGCAGCTCGAGCATCCGCTCGCCCGACGCCCATGCGACCAGCGTCGACATCGCGCCGCCGAGGCCGATCTGCAGCGAGGTCGACAGAAACAGGTCCGACGGCAGCTTCAGTTGCCCGGCCAGATGCGCGCCGCCGGCCCAGAACAGCGCGCCGCACAGAATCGCGAGACTGCCGCCCGTCGAGCCCGGCGTGCTGTCGCCGTGACTCAGAATCACGATGCCGGCGAGCCCCAGCCCGACCGCGAACCATTCGCCGCGGCCGATCTTGCGTCCGGCGACGGCCGCGATCACGGTCGCGAACAGCGGCACGGTCGCGACCATCACGGCTGCGGTGCCGGTGCCGACCGTGCGCATGCCGTAGGCGAGCATGCCGCTCGACAGACCCACCAGCATGGTGCCGACGAGGCCCGCGTTGCGGATTTCGGCGAAGCTCGGCCAGATCGGCTTGCGGCGCGCGGCGAACACGAACAGACCGATGCCGGCGAACAGGTTGCGCAAGCCCGACATCAGTAGCGGCGGGAACGAGCCGAGCGCGACGTGCACGCCGAGGTACGTCGAGCCCCACACCAGATAAACGACGGCAAGCGCGAGCGCGATCCGCCCGTTGCGCGACTGCGGCAGACGCAGCGGCCAGCCGCGCGGAGAAAAAGCTGAACGTTGCAGCGACATGCTTCAGTCCGCCGTCGCCACTCGACCCGCGCGATGCGCTCGATGCCCGCGAGGCGCCGAGCCTGCGTCGATACCTTTCGGGCGGGATGGCGGGCACCGCATCGGTGATGCGGTCGGACGGGCGAGGCTGGCGGACATGTCGGTGGAACGGGAAGACGATGGGCGGCGCCGGAAGCGCCAGAAACGGCGGTAGCGGCCGCGCCGGTCAGAACGACACGATGCAACGCGGCCGCGCTGCGCGGCGGCAAGGTTGGCAAAGCCGCGGCGCGCACCGCATTATGCAGTAAGCGCCGAGAACGCCACGCGGCAGAATCGTAACTTTTTGGTTTCCCGCAACAGAAAAGCCGGGGACGCATCCCCGGCTTGCGGTCAGTGTCGGATCCTTTCGATGCGCGGTCATGCATCGAAAGGATCGCTAAGCACGCTCGGCGCCGACTCAGTTGCCCATCGCGCCCGACGCCTCGTGTTTCATCGCGTCGCCGCCCTTTTTCATCGAGCCGTGCTTCATCGTGTCCTTTTTCATGCCGTCCTTCGACATGCTGTCTTTGGACATCGAATCTTTCGACATCGCGTCCTTCGACATCGCATCGTTGGACATCGCGCCGCTCGCCTGCGCGAAGGCCGTGCCGCCGCTTGCCAGCATCAACAACGCGATCGTGGTAACTGCAATCTTCTTCATGGGATGACTCCTTGGTGGTGGATGAATCGAAGCCGGCGAGAGCCGGCGTGCTTCCGAAGCCGCTGCCGCAAGCGCGCGTGCGCCCGCATGCGTCAGGAGCCTCCGAACCAGTTGTAGCCCTGGTCGACCCAATAGCCGCCGGGATACGTGTTGGTGACGAATACTTCGACGATGTGCTTCGGATTCTTGTAGCCGAGCTTGGTCGGCATGCGCAGCTTCATCGGGTAGCCGTATTTCGCGGGCAGCCGTTCGCCGTCGTAGGAAAACGTCAGCAGCGTTTGCGGATGCAAAGCGGTCGGCATGTCGATGCTTTCGTAGTAGTCGTCCGCGCATTTGAAGCCGACGTACTTCGCCGTCGTGTCCGCGCCGACGCGCCGCAGAAAATCGCCGAATGGCGTGCCGCCCCAGCGGCCGATCGCGCTCCAGCCTTCGACGCAGATATGTCGCGTGATCTGCTCCGCGTGAGGCAGCGCGTACAGCTCGGGCAGCGTCCACACGCGCTGGCCGGTTACGAGACCGCTCAGCCTCAATTGATAATCTGAGCCGTCGACGTGCGGCACGTCGTTGATGCCGTAGTACGCGTTGAATGGAAACGGCCGCGTGATCTGCGCTTCGGTGTAGGTCGGCGCGAGCTGCTTCGGATCGAACAGCGCGGCCTGCGCGCGATCGTTCAGCCGCGACACGGCTGTCAGGAAACGGTTCACCGAAGCGTCGTCGGTCAGCGAGCAGCCGGTCAGCATCGACAGGCCGCCGAGCGTCAAGAGCTGCTTGCCGAACAGGCGTCGCGACGGCATCGCCAGTTCGCGCTTCGCATCGAGCAGGATCGACGCGCGGTCGAGCTTGTGGCTCACACGATGTGTGGATGGGTCCGCTGGTTTCTCTATCGGCTTGTTCATGATTCGGTATCCGTTTGGAATTCGCGTTGCGATTTCATGAGCGTGAGCATGCGCGTGGGTAGCCGCGGGCTCAACGTCCGCGCAACATCGCGAGCAACGAGCGCGGCACGAGCGCGACCATCGCCAGATGCACGGCGAGAAACGCGGCCAGCAGCGACATCGCGCTGAAGTGCACGATGCGCGCGTTGTCGTAGCCGCCCATCAGTTCGCGCAGCAGCGGAAACTGCACCGACTTCCAGATCGCGAGCCCCGATAGCACGAGCACGATCAGATCGGCGATCGCGAACAGGTAGGCGAATTTCTGCACCGCGTTGTAGACGCGCAGATCGCCATGCGAAAGCTTCCCGCGCAACGCGGCGACGAAATCGCGCAGTACCGAGCGCGGCGTCAGCGGCAGGAACTTGCGCACCAAACGCCCGCTCGCGAGATTCAGCGCGATATACACGAGGCCGTTGAACACCAGCAGCCACATCGCCGCGAAGTGCCATTGCAGCGCGCCGCCGAGCCAGCCGCCCAGCGTGATCGCGGTCGGGAAGCTGAACGCCGGGAAGATCGGCGACGCGTTGTAGATGCGCCAGCCAGACAGCATCATCACGATCGCGGCGAGCGCGTTCAGCCAATGCGTGATGCGCAGCCACAGCGGATGAATGACGCCGCGCTTCGGCGCGGTGGGCGCGGCGGGTGCGCTGGGGCGCAAGGCGTGGGGTGTGGACATGGGGCTCTCCTCGAGCAGCGGTAGTGAATGCGGCGCGCGCGGTGTCGATCAACGGCACGCGGGAAGGTCGGTCGCTTGCAGCACGTCGCCGCTCGCGTCGCTTTCGACGAACGCGACCACGCCGAAGCGGCCGGCGGCGTTGGCGCTCGGATCGGCTTGCGCATCGACGCTCGCAGCGTGTACATCGATGTCCTGATGAATCCGCGCGTGACCGGAGACGAGCGGCACGGGCCCGAACCAGGCGCGCACGACGCGCTCGTGATGCAGCGTCGCGCCGCGGTTTTCGCCCGCGCCGACCTGCGTCGTCAGCGCGTTCTCATAGATCGCGAGATAGGCGCTCAACGCACCCGTGGCGGCGGCTGCCGTCGTGCTGAACTGCGCATCGACATCGAACGCGCCGGGCGCACGCGGGCTCAGCGCAAGTGCGATGCTCGCCTGGGCGGGTTCGGCGACGAGCTCGTCGATACGGCGCTCGAAACTGTCGCGTTGCGACCAGTCGCGCAGCTCGCGGCCCGCGACGAACACTTCCGGCGTATAGAGCGTGTGCGCGCCCGCGAGACGCGTCAGCGTTTGCTGACGTTCGGTGAAGCGATGCTGGGAAAAGCGGTCGGTCCAGCCGAGGCTGTTCCAGTAGTCGACGTGCAGCGCGAGCGGCACGATGCCGTGCGCGGCACCGTTGCTTTTCCATTGACTGAGCCAGCGGTCGGCGGGCGGGCAGCTATCGCAGCCCTCGCTGCTGTACAACTCGACGAGCGCGACGCGGTGCGCGGGGCTGTGCGTGGCGCATAGGGGCCCGGCCGCGTCGGCCGCACTGATGCCAGAACCGCTCAGCAGAAAAAGCGCGAGGCCGACGGCGGGCGTCGAAAAAGTCGTAAAGCGCTGAAGTATCGAGCGATTGTGCGCGGTCGACATGACGTGCTCCGATCGTAATCTGCACGTTTGTCGAGCCGCGCGGCCGGTTATGACAAGCCTCTTTTAATTTTTTTTCCGGCATGGGATGAGCCAGCCAAAGCTCGCCCGCGACTCAGTCGTAACTGACCACCACCGTCACGCGCGTGTCCGTATCGGTGCGCTTCGCGTTCAGCGACAGCACGCCGCCCGCGCGACCGACCGCGTAGTGGCCGTCGCGGGCCGTCGCGACGCGCCCGGTGCCATCGACGAAGCGCGCCGCCACCAGATCGCGCGACTGCGTGCCGCCGTTCACTTCGAGCGCGACATCGGCCCCGCTGACGACGCCCGGCGGCGCGCTGAACGTCACCGTGCGCGAGAAGCGCTGACCCGCCACGCTCGCGCTACCGACGGCGACGCCAGGGGGCGCCGTATCCACGCTGATCTGCATCGGCGGTGCAACGATCATCCCCACGAACCGGATCACGCCGCCCGTCACCGTCGATGCCGCCGGCGCCGCCAGCGGCGCGGCAAGCAATGCCACCCCCGCGACTGTGCGACCGAACGTTCGCCACCGCCTGCTTTCCGCTTTCATGTGCACCTCTTTGTCAATCGGCGCGAGCCGCCTCGCGCCATTCACGCGCCATCCCGCGAATCGCTTCGCTGAGTGCGGCCTTCGCTGCACTTTGTTTAACGGCAATCCTCTGACTGGCTTGAACGCAATGCGGACCACACCGCTTTCTTCTCGCACCGCACAAAAACGGTCAATCGACGGGCGCGACGTCGCAAACGGAGCTGCGTGAGACAGCGTGCTAACATCAAACTTTCGTCTCGCTGCTGCCGCGCGGCCTCACGCTTTGTCGCCCGGCACCTCTCGATCGCTCTTCCCCAACACCTGGTCGTTTTGCCCGTGACTTCTCTGCGTCGTCCGACTTTCCGTGCTCTCGCCCGCTTGCGCCCATGCCGCGCAGGCGAGTGCGCGCGCGCGGACGTCGCGTCGCACGGCCCCGGCGAGACGTCCCGAACGGTCCCGCTTCACGCCGCCCGGCGCCCTCGCTGACGCAGCCCGCCAATACCCAGGGCCGCGTCGCCGGGCACCGGGCTCTCCCATTCGTCCACTCATCCGCCGACCACCCCATGGGTCGTTGCACGCGGCCATCCATGACCGCCTTACCCGGAGTCCTGATGATGAAGAAGATCAAAACCTGCTACCTGACCGAACTCGACGTGACCCGCCTTGAGAAATACGCGGCCACCGACGCCAAGTTGCAGCACATGCTCGACGATGTGCTCGAACGCGCGGTGATCGTCGACTCGCACGACATCCCCGCCGACGTCGTCACGATGAACTCGCAAGCGACGCTGATCGACACGGCGAGCGGCGAACAGATGACGTGGACCGTCGTCTATCCGCCCAACGCCGATTTCGCGCAAGGGCGCCTGAATGTGTTCTCGCCGGCTGGCCTCGCGCTGCTCGGCGCGCGCCGCGGCGAGAGCGTCCGCTTCACGCCACCCAGCGGCGATCAGAAAGTGCTCAAGCTCGACAAAATCCTGTATCAGCCTGAAGCCGCCGACGATTTTTCACTGTAAGCCGGCCGTTCCCTCGCTGTAAGTTGCCTTGTCTGATGCGGTCTCGAATCAAGCATAGGAGATGTCTGGTTTCATCCGGACCAGTTTTTTTGAGTCATTCAGACAGGTTGCCAAACCGCGGGCGGCCGGTGTATCGTGTGCGCTGCTAACGCGGGGGTCCTGCGTAGCGCGGAGCTGGAGGTCCGTGTTGCGTGGGTGAGAAATACCCTTTGAACCTGATCTGGATAATGCCAGCGCAGGGAAGCGTACGGATTTCGCTCCAGCCTCAAGGGCCTCACCTCTCCGCGATTTCCGACTACTTCCATCTCGGTCTCCTGCTTAGCCGCCCCACTTTGTACGGAGACTTACATGAACGCCAATCCGAAGTTTATTTCCGCCGAAGCCCATGTGGACGAGGCCGCCGTCGCGCCGTTGCCGAATTCGCGCAAGGTCTACGTGACCGGCTCGCGCCCCGACATCCGCGTGCCGATGCGCGAAATCTCGCAGGCCGACACGCCCGACAGCTTCGGCGGCGAAAAGAATCCGCCGATCTACGTGTACGACACGTCGGGCCCCTACTCCGACCCGGACGCGGAGATCGACATCCGCGCGGGTCTGCCCGCACTGCGCCAGGCGTGGATCGAGGAGCGCGGCGACACCGAGCCGCTGACCGGTCTGTCGAGCAGCTTCAGCCGCGAGCGCGCCGCCGATCCGGCCACTGTGCAGCTGCGTTTTCCGGGACTGCATCGCACGCCGCGCCGCGCGATCGCCGGCAGGAACGTGACGCAGATGCACTACGCGAAGCAAGGCATCATCACGCCGGAAATGGAATACATCGCGATTCGCGAAAACCAGCGCCGTGCCGAGTACCTCGAGACCCTGAAGACGAGCGGCCCGAACGGCGCGAAGCTCGCCGCGATGATGGGCCGTCAGCACCCCGGCCAGGCGTTCGGCGCGAGCGCGTTCGGTCCGAACGGCCTCACCGAAATCACCGCGGAGTTCGTGCGCGAGGAAATCGCGCGCGGCCGGGCGATCATCCCGAACAACATCAATCACCCGGAAAGCGAGCCGATGATCATCGGCCGCAACTTCCTCGTGAAGGTCAATGCGAACATCGGCAACTCGGCGGTGACATCGTCGATCGGCGAGGAAGTCGACAAGATGACGTGGGCGATCCGCTGGGGCGGCGACACGGTGATGGATCTGTCGACCGGCAAGCACATTCATGAAACACGCGAATGGATCATCCGCAACAGCCCGGTGCCGATCGGCACGGTGCCGATCTATCAGGCGCTCGAAAAGGTCAACGGCAAGGCTGAAGACCTCACCTGGGAAATCTTCCGCGACACGCTGATCGAGCAGGCCGAGCAAGGCGTCGACTACTTCACGATCCACGCAGGCGTGCGTCTGCAATATGTGCCGCTCACGGCGAACCGGATGACCGGCATCGTGTCGCGCGGCGGCTCGATCATGGCGAAGTGGTGTCTCGCGCATCACAAGGAAAGCTTCCTGTACGAGCATTTCGAAGAGATCTGCGAAATCATGAAGGCCTACGACGTGGCCTTCTCGCTCGGCGACGGCCTGCGTCCCGGCTCGATCTACGACGCGAACGACGAAGCGCAACTGGGCGAGCTGAAGACGCTCGGCGAACTCACGCAGATCGCGTGGAAGCACGACGTGCAGGTGATGATCGAAGGTCCGGGCCATGTGCCGATGCAGCTGATCAAGGAGAACATGGACCTGCAGCTCGACTGGTGCGACGAAGCGCCGTTCTACACGCTCGGGCCGCTGACCACCGACATCGCGCCGGGCTACGACCACATCACGTCGGGCATTGGCGCCGCGATGATCGGCTGGTTCGGCACCGCGATGCTGTGCTACGTGACGCCGAAGGAACACCTCGGTCTGCCGAACAAGGACGACGTGAAGACCGGCATCATCACGTACAAGCTCGCCGCGCATGCCGCCGATCTCGCGAAGGGTCATCCGGGTGCGCAGGTGCGCGACAACGCGCTGTCGAAGGCGCGCTTCGAATTCCGCTGGGAAGACCAGTTCAATCTCGGTCTCGACCCGGACAAGGCGCGCGAATTCCACGACGAAACGCTGCCGAAGGATTCGGCCAAGGTCGCACATTTCTGCTCGATGTGCGGCCCGCACTTCTGCTCGATGAAGATCACCCAGGACGTACGCGAGTTCGCCGCGCAACAAGGTGTCACCGACGACGAAGCGCTGAAGAAAGGCATGGAAGTAAAGTCGATCGAGTTCATGAAGCAAGGCGCGGAGATTTATCAACGGCAATGAGCGGGTTGCGCGATTCGCGCTTAACCAGCACTGCAGTATCGAAGCCCGCCGGCATGGCGGGCTTTTCTATTCCACCGCATCGAGCAGGCACGTTGCGTGCTGAGAGAAGGAAACCTCTGTTTCCAACAACGAGCGGAGTCAGCATCATGAAATCGATCCGTCATCTCGGTACTCGTCTTGGTACGGTCGCAGCCGCCCTTTCACTCGTCGCGGGTCTCGCGGCATGCGGCGACATGTCCCCACGCACACGCGATACCGCGATCGGCGCGGGTGTCGGCGGCGCCGCTGGCGCGGCGATCGGTGGCAGCGGCTTGTCGACGCTGGGCGGCGCGGCGGTAGGCGGCGTCATCGGTAACCAGGTCGGCAAGTGAGCGCTGCGTCCGATGACACGTCTAACGATTCATACAGGACAGCAAACGATTTTTTCGGGCCACGATCCGGACTGCCGAGGGCGGCGGATGCGGTGCGCCCTCGTCCCGACAACGCGCGTGGAAATAGGCTGAAATATGCGGTTGCGGTTTTGCCACAGCGCTGCCGCGGCAAGAGCGTAAGCTCCTCATAACGACGTCGCGCAAGGCGGCATCGGTTCATCGAGGAGCGCGCCATGAAGTCCCGCGTCGTCACCCATCTTTGCGTGGTGCGCCTCTCGACGCCACGCGATTCATCCAGTTTTTCCGCGAGATTCGCGCGGCCCGCCACCGCGATTTGCGTGCTCGCCTCGAGTCTCTTTTTTGCAGGCTGCTATTACCCCGCCGGCTACTATCCCGCCGGCTATTACCCGTCGTACTATTCGACCGCGCCCGCGACCACAGCCGACCAAACCGCGCCGGCGACCGATCAGCAGCCGCCGCCTCAAGCCCAGGCGCAAATGCAGGTCGCACCGCAAGACATGCCGCCCGGTTATGCGGTCCCCGCGCCCGTGTATGCGGCGCCGCCGGTTTATCCCGCCTACTATCCGCCGCCGGCTTATCCTTATCCCGCTTATTACGGCTACCCCGCCTACTACGGACCGTCGATTGCGATCGGCATTGGCGGTTATTGGGGCGGCCATTGGGGCGGTCATGGGGGCGGCCACTCGCATTGACCTGTCCTCTTTCGTCGCGGAGCGCGCACGCGCCGGCACTTCAACTGCCGGCGCGCGCGCTACTTCATGAGTCGTTTCTCCGCGCGTATCGCCCTCCGCCGCGCATACCCCGCCCGTACTTTCCCGGCTTGACGCGCCGATCGGGCGCTCTATCCTTGGAAGGTTTCATGCAGCACCCGCTTAAATCGGGCGACGCCGCTTTGTCGAGGCCACTTGCGAGCGTCCGCCGAATCAGAGCGACGCGCCGTCATGCGCAATCCTCCGCGTCGAATTACACAACAACGAAGGAGGCGTGATGTTTCATCAACTACTCACTCCGGTTGGCAATTCGATTTTTCCGTCGTTCATCGTGGCCGCGCTGCCGATCATCGCCGTGCTCGCGCTGCTCGGCTGGGCGCGCAGGCCCGCGTGGCAAGCGTCGCTCGCGGGACTGATCATCGGTTTGATCGTGGCGATTTTCGTCTGGCAGTTTCCGGTCGGGCTCGCGTTCAACTCTGTCGCGGCTGGCGTCGTGTTCGCGATCTGGCCAGTGATGTGGATCGTGTTCACCGCGATCCTGCTGTACAACATCGCGCAGCGCTCGGGACGCTTCGAGGCCTTCCGCCTGTGGATGATCGACAACCTGCCGAACGACCGGCGCACCGTGCTCGTCGTGGTCGGCTTTTCGTTCGGCGCGCTGCTCGAGGGCATTTCGGGTTTCGGCACGCCGGTCGCGATCACGAGCTCGCTGCTGATCATGCTCGGCTTTCCGACGCTCGAGGCGCTAACCTTTACACTGATCTTCAACACCGCGCCGGTCGCGTTCGGCGCGCTCGGCGTGCCGATCACGGTGCTCGGCGCGGTCACGCATCTGCCGTCCGACGTGCTCGGCAAGATGGTCGGGCGGCAATTGCCTTTCTTTGCGGTCCTGCTGCCCTTCTATGTGATCGCCGTGTACGCGGGCTTTCGCAACATGCTGCGGATCTGGCCGGTGCTGCTGGTCTCGGGCCTGAGCTTCGCGCTGACCCAGTTCGTCGTCTCGAACTTCGTGAACTACAGCCTGACCGACGTGCTGTCGTCGCTTGTTTCGCTGATCCTCACCGTTGCGTTCCTGCGCGTCTGGAAGCCCGCCGGCGATCCGAAATTCGCGGTCAACGTCGATCGCATCAGCGAGGTGCGCGGCAAGATCGGCGGCGCACAGGGCTGGTATCCGTGGATCATCGTGTCGGTCGTCGTGATCATCTGGACGATCGCGAGGATCTTCACGATCGGCGACATCAAGGTGTCGTGGCCCGGTCTCGACAAGGCCGTGTTCATCACGCTCTACAACACGCCTTACGGCGCGATCTGGGACTTCCAGCCGCTCGCGACCGGTACCGCGATCCTCGTCGCCGCGCTCATCACGGCGTTCGTCGTACGGCTCCCGCCCGCCGAGTTCGGCAAGGCGATCTCCGATACGTGGGTGCAAACGCGCATCGCGATCCTGACCGTGGCAACGATCGTCGGCCTCGCTTACCTGATGAACTACTCGGGACTCACCTACACGCTCGGTCTCGGCGTTGCGTCGGTCGGGCCGCTGTTTCCGCTCGTGTCGGCGTTCCTCGGCTGGGTGGCGGTGTTCCTGTCGGGCAGCGATACGTCGGGCAATGCGCTGTTCGGCAATCTGCAGGTGGTCGCGGCCAACCAGCTCAATCTGAATCCGGTGCTGATGGCGGCGACCAACTCGTCGGGCGGCGTGATGGGCAAGATGATCTCGCCGCAGAACATCGCGACCGGCGTCGCGACCACCGAGTTGAAGGGCAAGGAAGGCGTCGTGTTCGCCAAGACCTTCAAACATTCGATTCTGCTGACGGTGCTGCTTGGCGTGCTCGTCTGGGCGCAGCAGAACGTCCTTCAATGGATGATTCCGCATTGAGGCCGCGCCAGTAACGGCGCAATGCAATTCACATCTTTTCGGACGGCCGCCCGCGCATCGCGGGCGCCGTTTCCGATCCCATCCCCACTGCCGTTCCGCCGATCGCAATTTTTCTCACATATCGGCGAGAATTGCTCGTTTGGCGCGCGCCCTCGCAGCGCTTACCATCGACCTCATCGGACGCGGCGGTCTCCCGGATCTTGCCGTTTCATCCTGTACTGAAACGATTCGCGCGATCGCACTGTTACGATGAACTGTCGTCCCGACTCAACTGCGCGCGGCGCCATTCCAATGAAAACCAGAAACCTGCTGCAACTGCTGATCCTCGCTGCCCTGTGGGGCGCATCGTTCCTGTTCATCCGCGTCGGCGTGACCGATTTCGGCGTCGCGCCGCTGATGGCGCTGCGCGTCGGCATCGGCGCCCTCTTTCTCGCGATCGTGCTGATCGCGCGACGGCCGCTGCAACAGTCCGTCACCGTGTTGCGCACGCACGCAGTGCCGCTGCTCGTGGTCGGTATCGTCAATTCGGCGGCACCGTTCTGCCTGTTCGCGTATGCCGAGCTGACGCTGTCGGCGGGCGTCACGTCGGTGATCAATGCGTGCGCGCCGCTGTGGGGCGCGCTGGTCGGCTTCCTGTGGCTGCGCGACCGGCTCAGCGCACTGCGCACGCTCGGTCTCGTGGTCGGCTTTCTCGGCGTGCTGATGCTCGTGTGGGATCAGATCGCGGCGCCGGCCGGCTCGGCCGCCTCGCCGCTGAGCGTCGCGCTCGCGGCCGGCGCCGCGCTCGGCGCCACGCTGCTCTACGGCATCGCCGCCAACTACACGAAGCGTCACCTGACTGGCGTCGACGCGCTGACCGTCGCGACCGGCACGATGATCGGCGCGACGATCGTGCTGCTGCCGCTCGCGGTCATCTACTGGCCCGCCGCGCCGGTCTCGCTGCGCGCGTGGGGCGCGGTGATCGCGCTCGGCGTCGCCTGTACCGGCATCGCGTACATGCTTTTCTTCCATCTGATCGCGGTCGCCGGACCGACGCGCGCGATCACCGTGACCTTCGTGATTCCGATCTTCGGCATTCTGTGGGGCGCGTTGTTTCTCGGCGAGACGGTGTCGCCAGGCATGCTCGAAGGGTGCGCGGTGATTCTGGTCGGCACCGCGTTGGCGACCGGCGTGGTCAAGCGCTTGCCGTGGATGGGGACGCGGCGCGCGGATACCTGAGCGCACGCAGTCAATCGGCAACCGCGCCGGGTCGCGGCTTGCCGATCCGGTCACGTTACATTGGCTCACGCGCGCGCCCTTCGCGCGTCAAATGCATAGTCAAAAAAAACCGCCCGGATTTCTCCGGGCGGTTTCGTCGAACCGGCGGCGTCGGCCGCGAGGCTCTCGTATCAGTGCAGCTGGTCGGCCATCAGGCTCATGATCTGCTTGGCCTGCGAGCTTTCGTCGAGTTGCCCCTTGTCGTCGACCACGGCCACGCGGGTCTGGTTCGGCGTCACGGCGCGCACGTTCACGCGATACTGCCTGGCGACCTTCTCCTTCTTGCCGTGGAAGACCTGGCTCCAGAAGCCCTGCTCGGCCGACGACATATCCTTCGGATCGACGTAGCGCACGAAATAGAGGCCGCGGCTCACGTCGCGATCGTCGACCGTGAAATTGCTGCGATCGAGCGCGAGGCCCACGCGCAGCCACGCGCGGTCATACGGCTCGCCGAGCGTGAGTTCGGTCGATGAGAGCTGCGCCGACGTGTTGTTGGCCGAATCCGCATTCGGCATAGGCGGTTGCGCCGCGAGCGCGACGTTCTGCGCGACAACGGCGGCCGTCGCCGAGTTCGCACCCGCCGTCGCCGCGTTCGGCGCGATCTGCGTGCCCGCGGGCGACAGCTCGGCGTTCTGCGTGCCACCCGCGTTGCTACCCGAATCGGCCCGCGCCAGCGAGACCATCAGGCGCTTCAGGTACTCCTGCTCGAGCGCCGGGTCGTTCGGCTTGGGTTGCCACTGGGTCGACTCGTTGTTCGTACCGGTGATCGCCTCACGCATGCCTTTCTGGCTGACGAACACATAGGTGCCGCCCTTCGGCGCCGCTTCGAGACGCGTGCGGAACTTGTTGCGCTCCGAACTCACGTAGCTGTTGCCCATCGCCTTCGACAGCGTGTTGCGGATAAAGCCGTCGTTGATCTGCGCGTGGGTCTCGTTCCAGTCGGTTTCCATCACGCCCTTGTCGCGCTGGTCGACGACGAGCAGGAAGCCCTGCTCCTGCCAGAAGCGGCGGATTTGCGGCCAGGCCTGATCGGGCGTTTTGTTGTCGATCACGAGCCAGCTCTCGGTGCCGTCGCGCTGGATGTGGATGCCCTGGACGGGTGGCACGACCGCGACCGCGTCGCCGGCCGGCGCCTGTGCCTGCACCTGTTTCAGCGTGGACAGCGAGGTTTCGCCGCCCTGCGGCGGCAGCGAACGCTGATCGGCCGTCTCGTCGATCATGTTCGGCGGTATGGCAAGCGATACCTGCTTCGAACGGGAGTCGCTCCTATAGTCGATTTTGGTCGGCGACGAGGTGCCGCAGCCGGCGACCAGCCCGCCTGCCATGAGCATTACTGCAAACCGCTTGGTGAGACGAAAATCAGTCATGTTCGGGGAATCCTTCCGCTACGCCACGGCAAGTTTCCGTGGATCAACCCAACATTTTACCGGTCCCGGCGAGGCCTGTGCAAAAACTGGGGTTTGCCCGCGAATCACCGCATGCCACGGCTACGAAGCGACCACGGGAAAAAAGTCCGCGCCCATCATGCTATTTGCCTTCTTATGAGGTAAATTTAACACTCAATAACACTTTCGGGTTGACCTTGGGAGTATTCCCAAGTCTTTGCCGGAGGCCCGCCGAATAAGGGCTTCCGGTCTGCATGCGGCTTGTTTTTAAACATGGCGCGCGGTCCTGTCCGCCGCGATGTGCAAAGACCAGAAAAAACCAGCGCTAGATTAATCGAGTTATCTCAATAAAAAATCCGGCGCCAAACGAGGAAGGCCTCATGTCCCAGTCCTGTCTCAATCCATCCGCGATCGCCTCGGCGATCGCCGTCGTCGCGTGCTGCGCGAGCTTCGGCGCGCATGCCGAATTGGGCGGCACGATGCCGAGCCAGGCGGTTTCGGGCGCGAGCGCGCCGCGCACGCTGCTCAATGGCGCACTGCGCGAGCGCACGTGGACCGACGCTGGCAATACGACCATCAACGAATACGCGACCAGCACCGGCCTGATCGTCGCCTACGCGTGGCAAGGCCCGACGATGCCGGATCTGCACGCGCTACTCGGCAAATACGGCGACTCGTACAAGACAGGCGCCGCGGCGGCGGCCGGCAGCGGCAATCTGCATTCGTCGCGGATCACGCGCGCCGACGTGATCGTCGAGTCCGGCGGACCGATGCGCGGCTACGTCGGCCGCGCGTGGCTGCCGGCGGCTTTGCCCGCCGGCGTCACCTCCGACGACATCCAGTAACGCGTGCGCCCGCACGCGTCGCTCGCGCCCCCTTCACGCCTGAATTCCATCCGACGGATCGCCACGCCATGAAATCCGCCTTGCGTTTCCATGCCCTGCTTCTGATCGTCTGCGCGGCCCTCGTCGGCTGCGGCGGCGGAGGCGGCAGTTCCTCGTCCGGCTCGTCCGGCTCGGGCTCGACGCCGTCCGCGACCGCGCCGACCTCGTCGACCAGCTCCACGAGCGCGTCGAACACGACGCAGAGCGCGAACGTGCCGCAATCGACCACGCCCAACGTGCAGCTGGTCACGGTCGGCGTATCGCCCGGCAGTACGCGCAACATGCTGACGACGAGCGTCACCGTCTGCCAGGCCGGCACCAGCAACTGCGCGACGATCGACGACATCCAGGTCGACACCGGTTCGAACGGCCTGCGCATCCTCGCATCGGCGCTGCCGACGACCCTGTCGCTGCCGACCATCGCCGCGGGCGGCGGCGTGAGCGCCGAATGCGCGGTGTTCGGCAGCGGTTATGCGTGGGGCTCGATCCGCAACGCGGACGTACGCATGGCCGGCCAACAGGCGTCATCGATTCCGATCCAGGTAATCGCCGACAGTGCGCTGCCCGCCGCACCCACCGACTGCGCGAACTCCGGCGCATCGCTGCTGACGGTGTCGAGCCTGCACTCGAACGGGATCCTCGGCGTGGGCCTGTTCCCGGTCGACTGCGGCAACGGCTGCTCGAACTCCGCATTGCCGCGCTGGTACTACAGCTGCACGACGAGCGGCTGCACCGCAACCGCGCAGCCGCTCGCACAGCAGGTGACCAACCCGGTCAGCAGCTTCCCGCTTGACAACAACGGCGTCGTGATCGACCTGCCGGCCGTCGCCGATGCGGGCGCGGCCAGCGTGTCGGGCTCGTTGATCTTCGGCATCGGCACCCAGTCGAACAACACGCTGACGAGCCCGAACGTCCTGAAGGCGAACGCCGCAACCGGCTACGTGACGACGAACTCGGGCGGTCAGACCTATGCGGTGAGCTATCTCGACAGCGGCTCGAACGGCCTGTTCTTCCACTCGACGCAGTTCCCGTTGTGCGGCTTCTGGTACTGCCCGACTTCGACGCAGTCGGCGAGCGCGTCGATCACCGGCATCGATGGCGTGTCGAGCACGGTGTCATTCGACATAGCCAATTCGAGCACGCTGTTCTCGTCGTCGAACAACGCGTTCGACAATCTCGCCGGCAATTCGAGTCAGGGCTTCGGCTGGGGCTTGCCGTTCTTTTACGGCAAACGCATTTACACGGCGATTGCGGCGCGCAATACGTCGGCCGGCCAGGGGCCGTATTACGCGTTCTGAGGTTGATCGGGTTGGATGCGCAGCGATGGCGCGAGACGCGGACGGGAACTCAGCCCGCCGCGCTGGCGGGTTGCGCGGCCGGCGCGGCCAGCTTTGCCGGCGCGAGCCAGCGGAATACGTCCAGCTCTTCGCCGTGGAACGTGCACTCGGCGGCGGCCGGCGTGCTGACCCTCTTCGGCTCGGCCTGCTTCGCGGCCACGTTGACGTCCGTCGCCGCTTGCGATGCCGATGCCGCGAGCGGCGCGGAGACCGCCACCTCGGACGCGCTTACCCGGTGCTCGATCGTCCCCTCCACCACGACGCGCGAGCCGCGAATCGCGGCCCCGCGATGCGTGACCCGCAGCGTATCCGACGACATCCCCGACGACGCCTCGGCCAGCTTGCTGCGCATCAATTGTTCGCATGCGCCCGAGTTGCGGGTACCGATCGTGCAGGCCGCCAGCAGCGCCGCGGCGCTCGCGACACAGGCGATAGAGAGAAGGCGAATCTTCATCGATGTTCCGTTGTTCCAAGCCTCGGTCATTGTAGCTTACGACCCCGTCGCCCGGCTTCGCGGCCGCCTGCCGCTTGACCTTGACGCGGCGCATCGGCATCGTGTTGACCGGTCGCGCCCTCGACGGCGCAGCCGGCAGTCCGGTTGCCCACATTGCGCGGCGAATTCAAAACGACTCTACCCCCGGTAACGATCCCGGCTTCTTCATGCTCAGCCTCGTCCTGCTCGCGATCGTCGCCTACGCCGCGACCAATATCGACAACCTGTTCGTGCTGCTCGGCTTTCTGACCGAAACGGGCGTGGAGCGGCGCCGCGTGGTCGCGGGACAGTACGCGGGCTCTTTGATCCTCGTCGCCGCGGCGCTCGTGCTAGCGTCCTTGCTCACGCGCCTGCCGGCCGGTTATGTGGGCCTGCTCGGCTTGCTGCCGATCGTCGTGGGCCTGCACAAGGCCTGGCAGCGCTTCGGTCCCGGCCACGCGCGGCGCAACGCCAGCAAAGATAGCGAGGACAGCCGCGCAAGCGCCCCGCCATCCGTTCGCGGCTCATCGAGCTGGACCGTCGCGAGCGTCGCCATCGCCAACGGCTCGGACAACCTCGCCGTCTACGTGCCGCTGTACGCGAGTCGTACGCCCGCCGAGAACGCGCTGGTTTCGCTCGTGTTCGTCGTGATGATCGGGCTCTGGTGCGCGGGCGCGGCATGGCTGGTCGACCACCCGTTGCTCGGCGCGCCGATCCGACGATACGGCTCGGCGCTTCTGCCGCTTATCCTGCTCGCGATAGGCGTATCGGTGATGGTGAACAGCGATACGTTGCGACTTTGGTCCGGCGCGTGATCAACGCGGGGCGTCGACGAAGACTGCGCGGCACGCAACGGCTTCAGCTTGCCGCCTTCAGCGTCGTAGTCTTCGTCTGCCGATCCTGCTTCGCCAGTCTCAATTCGCCGGCTGGGGCGGTTGCACGTATGTACGCACGCCCGCCAGCGGCGCGCCATAGCCGCCCGCGCTCGCGTTGTTCGGCAAGCCGTTGACCAGTTGCGCACGCGGATCGGTCGGATTCAGATTCAGCTCGCCCGCCTGCTGGTTGCCATGCGTCGGATACTCGCTGCCGCGCGCCGCCTGCGGCATCAGACCTGTACCGTTCTGCGGCGCGTTCATGTCGTTCTGCGCGCTGAGCCCCTGCGCGCCGGCCTGCCCGACGAACCCACATGCCAACGCCGCGCACGCGCAGATCCTCGCGAGGCCGGATATCTTCGCTACCCTTTTCATGTTCACCTCCTGCTCTGTGAATTGACGACGCCTCGTGAGCTCACCCCTGAATCGAGTGCCGCGCGAGCGTCCCACGGCACCTTCCCTGCGAGCGGCCGCTCGGCCCCTTCTGCAGTCGAGCAGGCCGCCGCCCACTCCACCTCGGCCCACTCCACCTCGGCCCTTGACGCTTTCTCAATAATATGTTCCCATTGCGCACTATGTACCGCGCCCAGACCACCCTATCGCTACTACTAGCCCGCTCTACCGGGCTAGGTCTGCTGCTGCGCGCGTCCGCTTCTCTCTGATACACCGAAGCATCGCTTGAATCCCCAGTAACTGACCCAGCCCCGGTTTCCGACCGGCGGCCCAGTATCGCGTTTTCGTCGTCCGGTCGACACCCATTCCACGGTTTCTCCCCCGGATGATGAAAATGTTGAAAAACCCTGCTACCAAGTACCGTTCGTTCAAGCCGATCAATTTGACGGATCGCCAGTGGCCGTCGCGCACCATCACGCGCGCGCCGATCTGGATGAGCACCGACCTGCGCGACGGCAACCAGGCGCTGTTCGAGCCGATGAACGCCGAGCGCAAGATGCGCATGTTCAAGACGCTGGTGCAGATCGGCTTCAAGGAAATCGAAGTCGCGTTTCCGTCGGCGTCGCAGACCGATTTCAACTTCGTGCGCGAACTGATCGAGGGCGGCCATATTCCCGACGACGTGACGATCGAAGTGCTCACGCAGGCGCGCGACGATCTGATCGAGCGTACTTTCGAATCGTTGCGCGGCGCCCCGCGCGCGATCGTCCATCTGTACAACGCGACCGCGCCGGAATTCCGCAAGATCGTGTTCGGCCTCGAAAAGAGCGGCGTGATCGAACTCGCGCAGAAGGCCGCGCGCACGATGAAACGCCTCGCCGACGCGCAACCGGACACGCACTTCACGCTGCAATACAGCCCGGAAGTGTTCAGCGGCACCGAACTCGAATTCGCGAAGGAAGTCTGCGACGCGGTGTTCGACATCTGGCAACCGACGCCCGAGCACAAGGCGATCGTCAATCTGCCGGCCACCGTCGAAATGGCCACGCCGAACGTCTACGCCGACCAGATCGAATGGATGCACCGCAATCTCGCGCGCCGCGACTCGCTGATCGTCTCCGTCCACCCGCATAACGACCGCGGCACGGCCGTCGCGGCCGCGGAGCTCGCGGTGATGGCGGGTGCGGATCGCGTCGAAGGTTGCCTGTTCGGCAACGGCGAGCGCACCGGCAACGTCGACCTCGTCACGCTCGCGTTGAACCTGTACACGCAGGGCGTCGACCCCGAACTCGATTTCTCGAACATCAACGAAGTCGCGCGCACGGCCGAGGAATGCACGCAGTTGCCGGTGCATCCGCGTCATCCGTATGTCGGCGATCTCGTCTTCACCGCGTTCTCGGGCTCGCACCAGGACGCGATCAAGAAGGGCTTCGCCGCGCAGAAGCCGGACGCGATCTGGGAAGTGCCGTACATGCCGATCGATCCGAGCGACCTCGGCCGAACCTACGACTCCGTGATTCGCGTGAACAGCCAGTCGGGCAAGGGCGGTATCGCGTACCTGCTCGAGCAGAGCTACGGCGTCGTGTTGCCGCGCCGTCTGCAGGTCGATTTCAGCTCGGCCGTGCAGCGCTTCACCGACCAGAGCGGCCAGGAAGTCACGCCTGTGCAGATCTGGGAACTGTTCCAGCAGGAATACGTGCGCACGGCCGAGCCGGTCCGCTATATCAGCCACAGCCTGTCCGAGCATGACGGCCGCGAGCACATCAAGCTCAACGTCGAAATCAACGGCACGCCGCGCGTGCTGGGCGGCTCCGGCAACGGCCCGCTCGACGCGCTGATGCACGCCTTCGACGTGCCCGTGCGCATCCAGCACTACGAGGAACGCGCGCTCACGCAGGGCGCCGATGCGCGCGCGATCGCGATCGCCGAAATGGCCGGCGCCGATGTGGCCGGCAGCGCGTTCGGCGTCGGTGTCGATGCGAACCTGATCACCGCGTCGATCCGCGCGGTGATCAGCGGCGTGAACCGCGCGTATGCACGCGTGAACACGGATGCCCAGGAGCGCTTCTTCGACGCCGCGCTGAGCGACGCGACGGTGTGAGGCCAGCGTCTGCCGAGTTGAACGTGCGGCACGCCGCATGTTCGACGGGCTGACGACAACGAAGAAGGGGCGTTTCGACGCCCCTTCTTTTTTAATGTGGATTTATCCGCGTCAACGTTTCGGCCGACGGTCAATGAAACACGTCCCGGCCGAAGTACTTCAGCGAAATCCGCTGATACGTACCGTCTTTTCTCATGCCGGCGAGCGCGTCGTCGATCGCCAGGCGCAGCTTCGGATTGCCCTTGCGGATCAGAACGGCCGACTTGTCGCTGCTATCGGGCGACGTATCGACCGCGACCACCTTGATCCTCGCCTCGGGCTCGCGCTTCCTGTAGTCGAGAAACGACAATGAATCGTTGACGGTCGCGTCGACGCGGCCCGCGACGAGCAGATCGATCGATTCGTCGAAGCCCTGCGCCGGAATCACCTGCGCGCCGTGCGCGGCCGCGATCCTGCCGACGTTGCTGGTCAGCGTATTGGCCGATTTGCGGCCCTTCAGGTCGTCGAAAGATTTGATCGTCGTGTTGTCCGATGCGACGATCAGCACCGCGTGCGACGTGATGTACGGGTCCGAGTAATCGTATTTGAGCTTGCGCTCGTCGGTGATCGCGACCTCGTTGATCACCGCGTCGTAGCGATTGACGTCGAGACCGGCGACCAGTCCTTCCCATTTGCCTTCGATGAATTGCGGCTTGACGCCGAGACGCTGCGCGATCGCGCTCCCAAGCTCGACGTCGAAGCCGGTCAGCTTGCCCGCGTCGTCGTGGTAGGTGAACGGGGCGTACGTACCTTCGGTGCCGATCCGGAACACGCCCGATGCCTTGATCCGCGCGAGATCGTCGGCACTAGCCGGATGCGCGAGTGCTGCCTGCAACAGCGCAATCATCGCAAGTGAACGAATCGGCTTCATCGGACGGCTCCGTCTGAGTGGCTGCGCGGGTGGCGGACTGCCGCGTTTGGCGGGGAGTGCCGGCGTGCGACCGGCTGTGTGGGCCGACTGTAGCAAACCGTCCGCGATTTTCAAAGCGCTTCGCGCGCGGTGCGTCGATCCGCACAGGTCAGCCGCGGCGCTCTGCCGTCAAGCATATGGCGCAGGCAAAAAGGCCCCGCAAGCGCTCATGCTTTCACGAGCCTTTGCGGAGCCTTTTCGCGCAGCTTTCGGTGTGGGTCGGCGTGTCGGCGCGCCGCTCAGTACGTCTCCAGATGCAGCCGCCCTTCCCGCTTCAGCTTCGCCCACAACGCTTCCCAATCGAGCTGATGCTGCTCGCCGATATCCTTGAGCGCCAGCAGCACACCGTCCTCCATGCCCTTGAGGCCGCACACGTAGATATAGGTGTTGTCGTCCTGCAGCAGGTTCGCGACGTCGGCCGAACGTTCGCGCATTGCGTCCTGCACGTAGCGCTTCGCCTGTCCCGGGGTGCGCGAAAACGCGAGCGTGGTGTCGATGAAATCCTTCGGCAGATTCGTCAGCGGTCCAAAGTACGGCAGCTCCTCCTTGGTACGCGCGCCGAAGAACAACATCAGCTTGCCGGTCGCGCCTTTGAGGCGCTTGCGGCGGCGGTACTCGGTCATCGCGCGCATCGGCGCGGAACCGGTGCCCGTGCAGATCATCAGCAGATGCGAGTTCGGATGATTCGGCATCAGGAAGGTGCTGCCGAACGGACCGATCACGTTGACCACGTCGCCCTTCTTCAGATCGCACAGATAGTTAGAGCACACGCCGTCGATCGCGTCGCCGTGCTGCTGCGACACCCGCTTCACCGTCAGCGACACGTTGTTATAGCCGGGCCGCTCGCCATCGCGCGGACTCGCGATCGAGTACTGGCGCGCGTGATGCACGCGGCCGGCGGCAGCAGCTCCCGGCGGCAGAATGCCGATCGACTGGCCTTCGAGCACCGGAAACGGCATCGAGCCGAAATCGAGCACGATGTGATGGATGTCGCTCGACGTCGCGCTGTCGGTGAGCCGGTAGTTGCCGACCACCGTCGCGGTGGTCGGCGCCTTATGCGTGTAGAGATTCACGTACGGCTTCGCGGCCGACCACGGCGGCACGAGCGCGCCGCGCACGGTATCGACTTCGATGCCGTCCGCTTCGGCGGCGCTGTCGCCCGCGGCCACCGGTTCTTCAGCCGGCACCGCCATCGTGTTCTGCTCCGGCAACACGTCCCACGTAAACTGCTCGTCGATCGAATACGCGTCGGCCTTCAGCACGGTGCGCCAGTTGTCGATCGCGCCGGTCGGGCACGGCGGCACGCAGGCCATGCAGCCGTTGCAGACGTCGGCCTTCACGACGTAGTTGTTGTCGTCGTGCGTGATCGCATCGACCGGACAGGTCTCTTCGCAGGTATTGCAGCGAATGCAGATCTCCGGATCGATCAGATGCTGCCGCAGAACTTCGACCGATACTGGGCCGTTCATGACTTCCTCGCCTGCTTCAGTTGAAGCGCACGTATTCGAAATCGAGTGGCTGACGGTTCACGCCCATCGCGGGCGGCGCGATCCAGTTCGCGAACTTGCCCGGCTCGGCGACGCGGCCCATCAGCGAAGCGACGAACGCGCGGTCTTCCGGCGTGGCGAGCCAGTGCGCTTCGTTGGCGGCCCATTCGGCTTCGCTGAGCACGCGGCCGTCCGGCGACACCCGCGTGCCCGCGAACGTGCCGATCTGCCGGTTGAACGCCTTGTGCGG
Organism: Paraburkholderia sp. MM5384-R2; assembly: GCF_014201025.1. Taxonomy (NCBI): domain Bacteria; kingdom Pseudomonadati; phylum Pseudomonadota; class Betaproteobacteria; order Burkholderiales; family Burkholderiaceae; genus Paraburkholderia; species Paraburkholderia sp. MM5384-R2. Next base: position 259,623 of record NZ_JACHDI010000006.1, on the reverse strand, counting down.
CACCGTCATGCGAAAGTCGATGCCAGCCTTCTCGAGCACCTTGTTCCAGCGCCCAACGCCCGCAACCGAGTCCTTGATGTAATCGTCGCGCAGCACTTCGTTCATCGCGTTGAGCATCGGCACTTCGCGCTCGACGAGCTTGCCGTCCTGCACGTCGAGCAGCTTGTAAGCATGCTCGTTCAGGCGATGATCGTCGTCGCGCTTGCCTTCCTCGTAGCGGCCCTTCAGACCCGAGCTATAGAACGTCGCCGCGTTCGACGAATGATCGGCGCCGAACAGGTCGATCGTGACCGAGTAATGGAAGTTCAGATAGCGCTGGATGGTCGGCAGATCGATCACGCCGGCCGCGCGGATCTTCGAGACGTCGTCGGTGCCGAGTTCGTTCATCACCTGAGCGGCGCGCTGGATCACGCGCGACACGCCCGATTCGCCGACGAACATATGATGCGCTTCCTCGGTCAGCATGAACTTCGTCGTGCGCGCGAGCGGATCGAAACCCGACTCCGCGAGCGCCGACAACTGGAACTTGCCGTCGCGGTCGGTGAAGTACGTGAACATGTAGAACGCGAGCCAGTCCGGCGTTTTCTCGTTGAACGCGCCGAGAATGCGCGGGTTGTCCTCGTCGCCCGAGCGACGGCCAAGCAATGCTTCGGCTTCCTCTCGACCGTCGCGGCCGAAGTAGCGATGCAGCAGATACACCATCGCCCACAAGTGGCGGCCTTCCTCGACGTTGACCTGGAACAGGTTGCGCAGATCGTACAGCGACGGCGCGGTCAAACCGAGGTGACGCTGCTGCTCGACCGAGGCCGGTTCCGTATCGCCCTGCGTGACGATGATGCGGCGCAGGTTCGCGCGATGCTCGCCGGGCACGTCCTGCCACGCGGCTTCGCCCTTGTGCTCGCCGAAGTGGATCGTGCGATCCTGCTCGCCCGGCGTGAGGAAAATGCCCCAGCGGTACTCGGGCATCTTCACGTAGTCGAAGTGCGCCCAGCCGCCCGCATCGACGCTGACCGCGGTGCGCAGATACACGTCGTAGCCGTGCGAGCCTTCCGGGCCCATGTCGCCCCACCATGACAGAAAGTTCGGCTGCCATTGTTCGAGCGCGCGTTGCAGCGCGCGGTCGTCGGCGAGGTTGACGTTGTTCGGAATCTTTTCGCTGTAGTTGATCGAGGACATGGTCGGTTCCCTGGGTCAATTCCCTGTTCGGAAGCTGCAGTGGCGAGAGGCGCGTATCGGCAGGCGGCGTCGTTCAGTCGGAGTGAGCGCGGCGCATCTCACACGCGCGACACATCGAATTGCGCCTTGCTGCCCTTGCCGTACACCTTGAGCGCACCCTTCTCGCCCACTGCGTTCGGCCGGTTGAAGATCCAGTTCTGCCAGGCGGTGAGACGCCCGAAAATGCGCGTCTCCATCGTCTCCGGCCCATTGAAGCGCAGATTCGCTTCGAGGCCGGTCAAGGCATCGGGCGACATCGCCGCGCGTTCTTCGAGCGCGATGCGGATTTCGTCGGCCCAATCGATATCGTCCGGCGACGCGGTGACGAGACCGAGGCGCTCCGCGTCGAGCGCCTTGACCGGCTGGCCGATCAGCGCGCGCGCCGCGTCGAGCGGCTCGGCTTCCTCGTAAAAGCGCCGCGCGAGCCGCGACTGATGCGTCACCATCGGATACAGGCCGAAGTTGACTTCCGACAGCGTGATCGCCGGCTCCTCGTCCTCGTTGTCGGGCAGCGCGGCCATGTAGGTGCGATCGGCGGCGAACGCGAGTTCCGCGAACGTGCCGGCGAAGCATGAACCCGGCTCGATCAGCGTGAAGATGGAGCGCGACGACACGTCGAGGCGCGCGAGCGTGCGGCGCAGCATGCCGATCGTTTCGCGCACGAACCAGTGATCCTTGTGCTGCAGCAGCGTCGCATCGACCGCGAGCAGATGGCGCGCGTCGCCTTCGGTCTTGAACACCCAGGTGCCGATGTCGAGCGCGTTGGTGCGCATCGAGAGGATCGCGTCGTCGAGTTCGCGGGCGAATTGCAGCGGCCACCAATTGGCGCCGGCCGCGGCGATCGCGGCGAGGTCGGTCGGTTGCCCGGTCTGTGGCGCGCGCGCGGTGAAGGTCGCCACACGTTTCGCGCGATCGATCGTGACGTCGACCGTCTGATAGCTGAGGCCAGCTTCGCGATCCGTGCGTTCGATGCGCGTGAGCGCGACGCCGGGCGCTCCGGCCGGACGATCACTGTGCGCGCCGAGTTCGAGCGCGCGCGCCTGAATGGCCTGCTCGAACTGGTTCGGCTTCACGACTTCGTCGACGAGACGCCAGGCCTTCGCGCGTTCGCCGCGCACGCCCTCGACCACCGTGCAGAAGATATCCGCGCGATCGTGGCGCACCTTGCGCTTATCGGTCACGCGCGTGAGTCCGCCAGTGCCGGGCAGCACGCCGAGCAGCGGCACTTCCGGCAGCGACACCGAAGAGGAACGATCGTCGATCAGATAGATTTCATCGCAGGCGAGCGCGAGTTCATAACCGCCGCCCGCGCACGCGCCGTTCACCGCGGCGAGAAACTTCAGCCCCGAATGGCGCGACGAATCTTCGAGCCCGTTGCGGGTTTCGTTCGTGAATTTGCAGAAGTTGACCTTCCACGCGTGCGATGACAGCCCCAGCATGAAGATATTCGCGCCCGAGCAGAAGACCCGGTCCTTCAGGCTCGTCACCACCACCGTGCGGACTTCCGGATGCTCGAAGCGAATGCGCTGAATCGCGTCGTGAAGCTCGATGTCGACGCCGAGATCATACGAATTGAGCTTCAGCTTGTAGCCGTCGCGAATGCCGCCGTCCTCGGCGATGTCGATGCCGAGCGTCGCGACCGGACCGTTGAAGCTGAGCTTCCAGTGCTTGTACTGCGACGGCTCGGTGCGATAGTCGACCGGCGCGGCCTGAGCAACGGCGGTGGGTGCTGTGGACATGGGGCGTCTCCTGACTGGACGATGCAATCTGTTTTTTGAACAATAGTGCATCGTCATACCGGCGTAAAGCACTTTAGTGCATTTTTACGGGGAAACCCTGGCGTCCACGATCGGTCAGTTCACGCGCGCCTCGTCGGGGGCTTGCGCCGCGAGCCGCGCGGCGAGACGGTCGCGCAACTGCAGATACGCATCGGCGAGCGTCTTTTCGCTGGTGTCGAACGACATGTCCGCGCGTCCGTATAGCTCGGCGCGCCCGGCGAGGATGCGCTTCAGGTCGTCCATCGCCTCGCGGTTGCCGGACATCGGCCGCAGATCGCCTTGCGCGACGACGCGGCGCATATGTTCCTCGGGCGTCGCCTGCAACCACACGGTGAAGCAGTGCGACAGCAGCGCGTTGAACGTGCCCGCTTCCGACACGAGCCCGCCCGGCGACGCGATCACCGCGTGCGGATGCTCGTGGATCACCGCCTCGAGCGCGCGTTGCTCGTAGCGTCGATACGCGCTCGCGCCGTACAGCGAATGAATCTCCGACGGCGGACAGCCCGCGAGCTGTTCGATCACGCGCGTGAGCTCGATGAACGGCACCTTGCGCTCCTGCGCGAGCATGCGCCCGAGCGTCGACTTACCCGCGCCGCGCAGGCCGATCAGCGCGATGCGGTCCTTGCGGTGCGGGTCGCGCGGCGCCTGCGCGAACATCTCGGCGAGCGCGATGCGCGCGCGCTGCAGTGCCGCCTTGTCGCGCCCCTGCAGCAGCTCGCGGATCAGCAGCCATTCGGCGGACGCGGTGGTTTCGTCGCCGATCACCTCGGCGAGCGAGCAGTTCAGCGTCGCCGCGAGCTGCCGCAGCACCAGCACCGACGCATTGCCGACGCCCGATTCGAGGTTCGCCAGATGCCGCTCCGACAAACCGGTTTCGGCCGCCAGCGTCTTGCGCGTCATGCCGCGGCGCGCGCGCAGCAAACGCACACGCTCGCCCATCGCGGTCAGGAACGGATCGCGTTCTTCGCGCTCGCCGCCACGTTCGGCCGTGCGTTCACCCGCGCGCTCGTTACGTTCGGCGCGGGCCGCGTCGTCGTCGGTATCGTCCAACGGTGCGGGAGGGTACTTTTGATTCATGTTTTTCGACCTCGTGACTACGATACATGTACTATAGTGCTTGACACGCACCAGGTGAACGGTTTAATTTTCGCCAAAAGCTGATCCAATCACAAACACAGTCGCGCGCCGCCTTGGCATTCCGGCCGCGTCATGGAGACGGCGCCGCAATACGCATGCACCCAAATTCCGGCGGCCGGCGTTCCGGACATCCGGCCTGCGTGAGCGCGCTTCTGGAGGCTCGCATGTCCCCACAGGAATTCCAGCGCCTGATCGCAGGCGTCACTGGGCAACTCGCCGGGCGGCCGCTCGACGCCGCGCTCGCCGACTGGCTGAACGACACCTGGCCCGCCGGCAGTCCCACCTTTCACGAACTCGCGAACGCATGCCGCAGCGGCGTCGCCGAAGGCTGGCTGTGCAACCGCGAGGCCGGCGGCATCCGCTACGGCCGCATCTTCAAGGCGCGGCCCGACACGCACGGCTTTTCCGTCGACGTCGTCGACATGCAGGACATTGCCGGTCCGCACCACGTCCATCCGCACGGCGAGATCGATCTGATCATGCCCCTCACCGACGGCGCGACGTTCGACGGCCATCCGGCCGGCTGGTGCGTGTATGGCCCCAGCTCGGCGCATCGTCCGAGCGTCGCGAACGGCCGGGCGCTGGTGCTGTATCTGCTGCCGCAAGGGGCGATCGAATTCACGCGCGCGTGAGCCGCGAGCAGATCACGATCACACAAGAGCCGGACCGTGTCCACGGATGGAGGAGACATATGGAAGCCCTGCTTGAAACGAGCGCACGCGAGCCGGTTGCGCCGCCGCCCCCGCTGTTCAACTTCGCGAGGCATCTGTTCCAGTTGAACGAAGCGCGCGCGAGCAAAGTCGCCTATATCGACGACTACGGCGCGATCACCTACGGCGAACTCGAACAGCGCGCGCGGCGCTGCGCCAGCGCACTGCGTGCGCTCGGCGTCCATCCCGAGGAACGCGTGCTGCTCGTGATGCTCGACACCGTATCGCTGCCGGTCGCATTTCTCGGCGCGCTTTACGCCGGCATCGTGCCGGTCGTCGCGAACACCTTGCTGAGCGCCGCCGACTATACGTACATGCTGACGCACAGCCACGCGCGAGCGGTGATCGTATCGGAACCGTTGCTACCTAACGTGACGGAGGCGCTGAGCAGCATCGACGACGACGGCTGCCAACCGATCGTCTCGCAGCCTCACGCTTCCACCGAAGCGCCGCTCGCGGCGCCCCGCTTCGAAACGCTGGTCGACACCGCGCTACCCGCCGTCAAAGGCTGTGCAAGCAACGCGGACGACATCGCGTTCTGGCTCTATTCGTCGGGCTCGACCGGCAAGCCGAAAGGCACCGTCCATACGCACGCGAATCTGTACTGGACCGCCGAGCTGTATGCGAAGCCGGTGCTCGGCATCGTCGAGAGCGACGTGGTGTTTTCGGCGGCGAAACTGTTCTTTGCATATGGGCTCGGCAACGCGCTGACGTTTCCGCTGTCGGTCGGCGCGACCGCGATCCTGATGGCCGAGCGCCCGACCGCCGAGGCGATTTTCGCGCGCCTCGTCCGGCACCGCCCGACCGTGTTCTACGGCGTGCCGACCTTGTACGCGAACATGCTGGTGTCGCCAAACCTGCCCGCGCGCGCCGACGTCGCGATCCGCGTGTGCGCGTCGGCCGGCGAGGCGTTGCCACGCGACGTCGGCGAACGCTTCACCGCGCACTTCGGCGCCGAGATTCTCGATGGCATCGGCTCGACGGAAATGCTGCACATCTTCCTGTCGAATCGCGCGGGCAAGGTCGAATACGGCACGACCGGGCGCCCCGTGCCGGGCTACGAAGTCGAGTTGCGCGACGAAGCCGGGCGGCCCGTGCCCGATGGCGAAGTCGGCGATCTGTTCATCAAGGGGCCGAGCGCGGCGCTGATGTACTGGAGCAATCGCGAGAAAACGCGCGCGACGTTTCTCGGCGAATGGATCAGAAGCGGCGACAAATATCGGCGTCTCGCGAACGGCTGCTATGTTTACGCCGGCCGCAGCGACGACATGCTGAAGGTGAGCGGCCAATATGTGTCGCCGGTCGAGGTCGAGATGGTGCTCGTCGCGCATCCGGCGGTGCTCGAAGCGGCGGTGGTCGGCGTCGATCATGGCGGGCTCGTGAAAACGCGCGCGTTCGTCGTGCTCAAGCGCGACTTCATGCCGTCCGACCTGCTCGCCGAGGAACTGAAGACCTTCGTCAAGGAACGGCTCGCGCCGCACAAGTACCCGCGCGATATCGTGTTCACCGACGATCTGCCGAAGACCGCCACCGGCAAGATTCAACGCTTCAAGCTACGCGAACAGTCATAGGTGATTCATTGATGCAGAACCGAGGTACCGCCCCTGCCACTTCCTCCGCGAGTGCCGCCAGCCGCTTTGCCGAACTGCCGGCGAGCGCATCGCATGGACCGCTGCGCATCGAGTACCGCTGGGTCAACGAGCAGGCGAATGCTCAGCAGGACGATTCGCCGATCGCGGTATTCCTGCACGAAGGTCTCGGCTCGATCGCGATGTGGCGCGACTGGCCGCAGACGTTGTGCGCGCGACTCGGCATGCGCGGGCTCGTCTATTCGCGGCCAGGCTACGGACTCTCGACAGCGCGTGCGCCTGACGACAAATGGCCGGTCGATTTCATGACCGCCCAGGCGCGCGACATCCTCCCCACCCTGCTCGACGCGCTCGATATCGACCTGCGGCAACGCCAACGCTTGTGGGTGATCGGTCATAGCGACGGCGGCTCGATCGCGCTGCTGTATGCGGCGCTGTACCCCGATGCGCTCGCGGGCGCGGTCGTGATCGCGCCGCACGTATTCGTCGAAGACATCTCGGTGCAAAGCATCGCCCAAGCGAAGCAGCTTTACGAAACCACCGATCTTCGCGCGAAGCTCGCCCGCTATCACGCGGACGTCGATTCCGCGTTCTACGGCTGGAACGATATCTGGCTCGACCCTGCGTTCAGGCGGTGGTCGATCGTCGAGGCGCTCGCGCCGATCCGTCGACCGCTGCTCGCGATCCAGGGCCACGACGACAACTACGGCACGATGGCGCAGATCGACACGATCGCCGCGCGCGTGCCGCACGCGCAACTCGTGAAGCTCGACGCATGCGGACACTCGCCGCATCGCGACGCGCCCGCCGCGCTCAACGACGCCATCGCAGCGTTCGTGCGCGCACAACGATAAGCGGCGCCCTGCCTGTTACCGATACTTCATAAAAATTACACGGATCGGCGATTATGCTGCTGCATCGCTGACCTCGGCACATCGATTGCGAGGCATCCCTTCCCCGCCCGGAGACAGTGCCATGCCTTTCGTGTCGAAGCCGATCCGTGCGCCCCGTCGCAAACGTTTGACGGGCGCCATCGCGGTGATCGCGCTGTGCGCGCTAGCGGGAGCGTGCAGCGACGACGCCCCGCCCGCCGGCACGAATACGATCAGTTCAACCGACCATTCCGCCGCTAACCCCGGCGACCCATCGATCGACCCATCGATCGCCCCGCCGCCGGCCGACTCCGCGCCGCCGACGCTGACGATCCAGACACCGGCGGCACCCGCATCCGAAGCCGACACGGCGCTGTCCGCCACCTCGCCGCCGCTGGCCAGCCCCGTCATCCATACCGTCGATTGAGAATCGCGCCGCGCGCGGCGGCTAGCCCGCCTTCGCGCGTCCGACGCAGCATCGCCGCTTCAGTACCGCAATTGTCGTCCCCGTGCCTTTTTCCTCCACCGAAGATCAAAGCCACCACCGCCCCAACCATGACCTCAAACAATCGTCGTGATTTTCTGCGCTCGGCCGCGCAAGCCGCCGGTTCCTTCACCGCGTTGAGCATGCTGCCGCCGGGCATCCGCAATGCGCTCGCGATTCCGGCCAACAACCGGAGCGGCACGCTCCGCGACGTCGAGCACATCGTCGTGCTGATGCAGGAGAACCGTTCGTTCGACCACTACTTCGGCACGCTCAAGGGCGTGCGCGGCTTCGGCGACACGCGCGCGATCAACCTCGCGAACGGCCAGCCGGTGTGGTATCAGCCGCAAACCGCCGATGCCAGCGGTGCCAGCTACGTGCTGCCGTTCCGTCCGGGCGCGCCGAACCTCGGCCTGCAATTCCTGCAGGATCTCGCGCACGACTGGAGCTCCACGCACGCCGCATGGAACGGCGGCCGCAACGATCAGTGGGTACCGTCGAAAGGCGCGACCACGATGGCCTACCTGACGCGCGACGACATCCCGTTCCACTATCAGCTCGCCGACGCATTCACGATCTGCGACGCCTACCACTGCTCGCTGATGGGCCCGACCGATCCGAATCGCTACTACATGTGGAGTGGCTGGGTCGGCAACGACAGCAGCGGCGGCGGCCCGGTAATCGACAATTCGGAACTCGGCTACGGCTGGTCGACCTACCCCGAAGTGCTGCAGAACGCGGGCATCTCGTGGAAGATCTATCAGGACATCGGCACCGGGCTCGACGCGAACGGCTCGTGGGGCTGGACGCAGAACGCGTACATCGGCAACTACGGTGACAACTCGCTGCTGTATTTCAATCAGTACCGCACCGCGCAGCCGGGCAACCCGCTGTACGACAACGCGCGGACCGGCACCAACGCGGTCAACGGCGACGGCTACTTCGACATTCTGAAGCGCGACGTGCAGAACGGCACGCTGCCGCAGGTGTCGTGGATCGTCGCGCCCGAAGCGTACAGCGAGCATCCGAACTGGCCGACCAACTACGGCGCGTGGTACATCGATCAGGTGCTGCAGATCCTCACGTCGAACCCGGACGTGTGGAGCAAGACCGTGCTGCTGATCAACTACGACGAAAACGACGGCTTCTTCGATCACATCGCCGCACCGTTCGCGGCCGCGTCGAGCGCGAACGGTTTGTCGACCGTCGACATCACGCACGAAATCTATGCGGGCGATCCGAAGAACGTCGCCGGGCCGTACGGGCTCGGACCGCGCGTGCCGATGCTGGTGGTCTCGCCGTGGTCCAAAGGCGGCTACGTGTGCTCGGAAGTGTTCGACCATACGTCGGTGATCCGCTTCATCGAAAAGCGCTTCGGCCAGCAGCACAATCTCGGCGAATCGAACATCACGCCGTGGCGTCGCGCGGTGTGCGGCGATCTGACCTCCGCGTTCAACTTCGCGAATCCGAACGCGTCGGTGCCGTCGCTGCCGGGCACGAGCGGCTACGTGCCGGCCGACCAGAACCGTCACCCGGACTACGTGCCGCAACCGCCGACGGTGCAGACGGTACCGAAGCAGGAAGCGGGTGTGCGCCCGGCGCGCGCGTTGCCGTACGAACTGTTCGTGCGCGTCGACGAAGGCTCGAACGGCAAGCTGGCGATGCGCTTCGTCAACACGGGCCGCGCGGGCGCGGTGTTCCTCGTGTACGCGGCCAATAGCGCCGACGCGCCGCGCAGCTATACCGTCGAAGCGGGCAAGCATCTGCAGGACGCGCTGCTGCTCAACGCCGACGGCAGCTACGACTTCAGCGTGCACGGGCCGAACGGCTTCCTGCGCCGCTTCGCGGGCAAGGTGGTCGCACGGAACTGGTGGAATGGTTCGGACACCGCACGGCCGGCCGTCGCCGAGGGCTACGATGTCGCGAACGGCAATCTGCAACTGCGGCTCGAGAACGTCGGCAGCGCGCGTTGCCAGTTCACGATCGTCAACGCGTACGACGCGAGCCATGTGATCAAGCATTCGGTACGCGGCGGCGACACCGACAATCTGTACCTCGATCTGCGCAAAGCATACGGCTGGTACGATCTCGCGATCACCGTCGATACGGACCCGACGTTCGCGCGCCGCATCGCCGGTCATGTCGAGACGGCAAACAACAGCATGAGCGATCCGGCGCTGGGCGGCTGAGCGTCGCTGTAACCCAACGCTGCAAAAGCAACGGCCGCTGGCTCTTCGGGCACAGCGGCCGTCCTTATCCAACTCTCGAACGCAAGCCCGCAATCGCGCGCGCGTCTACGATTCGAAATCGAGCCCGCCGATCAACGTAACCGGCTCACCCTGCGTGTGCGTGGAGAAATCGAGTTCGCGCGCCTGGGTCCACGCATTGAGCTTGCGCGGCAGCGCGGCCAGATATCTGGCGAAACGCGTCGCGCCCTGCTCGCCCATCAGCCTTTCTATTTCGTCGCTGTCCCAGGTCAGATACAGATTCAACGGATGCGGGTAATGACCGAGCTCATCGAGCGGCGTGGCGTGAATCCGCACGCGGGTGGGCTGACCCTGTTCGCCATGCGGCAACACGTCGGTGTGCACGGTCTTTGCGATACACGCGGCGATCGCCTCGGCAATGCGCGGCGCGAACTCCTGGTCGAAACGAATTGCACTCTCGGGGCGCATCCAATCTCTCCGCTGTGATTCCCATCGTGGGATGGTCATCGTAGCAGACTCAGTTTTTCGCCGGTGAGATCGCGTCCGCACCGTGCGTCACTGCCTCGCGCAGCGTCTTGCGGATCACCTTGCCGGTGGCCGTCATCGGCAGGCTTTCGACGAAGCGAATCTCGCGCGGATATTCGTGCGCGGCCAGACGCGTCTTCACGTGCTGCTGGATCTCGCGCACGAGTGCATCGTCGCCGACGAAACCCGCTTTCAGCACGACGAACGCCATCACGATTTCGGTGCGCTCGCGATCGGGGGCGCCGACCACGGCCGCCATCGCGACGGCCGGATGACGCAGCAGCGAATCCTCGATCGATGCCGGCCCGATCCGGTAACCGGCGCTCGTGATCACGTCGTCGCCACGACCGACGAAGCGAATGAAGCCGTCCGCGTCGCGCGTGCCGAGATCGCCGGTCAGCAGAAACCTGCCGCGGAATTTGTCGTTGGTGGCCGCAACGTTCCGCCAGTAGCCGAGAAACATCACCGGATCGGGCGCGGCCACCGCGATATCGCCGATCGCGCCGGGCGGCAGCTCGTTGCCGGCGGCATCGACGATCGCGACATGGTGCCCCGGCACCGCGCGCCCGATCGCGCCGAAGCGCGGCTCGAACAGCGCCGCGCACGACGACACCACGACGTTGCACTCGGTCTGCCCGTAGAACTCGTTGATCGTCACGCCGAGTGCGTCGCGCCCCCAGCCGATCAGTTCCTCGCCCAGCGATTCGCCGCCGCTCGCGACCGATTGCAACGCGAGACGCAGATGAGCGGGCCGCTCGACGCCGCGCATCATCTTCAGCGCGGTCGGCGGTAGAAACGCATGGGAGACCGCGTGACGCGCGAGCAGATCGAACGCGGCGTGGCCGTCGAATTTCGCAAAACGGCGCGCCAGCACCGCGACGCCGTGATGCCACGATGGCAGCAGCACGTCGAACAGCCCGCCGATCCACGCCCAGTCAGCGGGCGTCCACATCAGCGTCGCGCGCGTGGGAAAGCCCTGCTGCGACATCTCCACGCCGGGCAGATGCCCGAGCAATACGCGATGCCCGTGCAACGCGCCCTTCGGTTTTCCGGTCGTGCCCGACGTATAGATGATGATCGCCGGATCGTCCGCGGCGGTGTCGGCCGGCGTGAACTCGGAGCAAGCGCCGTTCAACGCCTCCCAGAACGACCGCACGGGCGCGTCCGATGCTTCGTCATCCTGCTCGATATCGACACTGAACACGTGCCGCAACTGGGGCAGCGCGCCGCGAATTTCGTCGATCTTTTGCACGCCGGCGTGATCGGTGATCAGCGCGAGCGCGCCGCTGTCGCCGAGCCGATGCTCGATCGCGTCCACGCCGAACAGCGCGAACAGCGGCACCGCGACCATGCCGGCCTTGTAGGCCGCGAGATGCGCGATGGCCGTTTCGATCGATTGCGACAGAAAGATGCCGATGCGCTCGCCGCGCCGCGCGCCCGCCGCGAGCAGCGCATTGGCGAAGCGGTCGGACAGGGCTTTCAGTTCGTCGAACGTATAGCGGGTCGCGCGGCCGTCGGCGTCTTCGTAGATCAGCGCGAGACGCCCCGAGCCATCGGCCCACTTGTCGCATGTGTCGACGCCGATGTTGTAGCGCGGTGGAATACGCCACGCGAATCTGGCCGTGAGCGAATCGTAAGTCTCGCCGTCGAGGTTCATCGGGTCTCCTGGATATCGTCGTTGTCGCCGCATGGCGTGATGCATGGTCCGTCGCTGGCTGCCTCTGCGCGCATGGCCGGTGTTCCGAAGTTTAGCCCACGACCTTGCGCACTCAGTTGATGCATTGCCGGGCGCAACTGAATTCGCCAGATACGACATAGTTCCGCTCATAATCGCCGACTCGTTGCGCTGGACTCAACGTTTTGCGACAACTCCTGTGCGATTCAAGCCCTTTACGTCTGACCTGTGCCGCGCCCGTCTAGGATCGTTACACAGGTTCGGCGCGCATGTTGCGCCGCACGATCGCTACCTGGATTACATATGCGCAAGGCAAGGTTTGCATCGTTCTGGCATGGCCCGGAGCTTTCTCCCTATGAGATCGCCTGTCTGAATTCGTTCACGCTGTACGGCAGCGAGGTCGCGCTCTATAGCTACGAGCCGATCGACACCCTGCCGCCCGGCGTGATCGCGAAGGACGCGACCACGATACTGCCGCGCGACTCGCTGAACGACTTCCCGATTCACGGCGTGCCGTCGATGCAGCATTTCACCGACTATTTCCGCTTCGTGATGTTCACGAAGACCGATGAGATCTGGGTCGATACCGACATGCTGCTGCTACGCGATTTCGATCTCAACGCCAAGGGCGATCTGATCGGCCGGGAAACCCAGTCGAGCATCTGTAATGCGATTCTGAGGCTCGATCCGGATCAGCCGCGCTTGCACGAGGCGATCGAACGGGTCGAAGCGATGAAAGGCCGGGCACTGAAGTGGGGCGACACCGGCCCGCGTCTGCTGACCGCCATCTACGGCGTGAAGGCCGGTCTTCCCGAAAGCCTGTTCTATCCGGTGCATTTCAACGATTACTACAAGGTGTTCCTGCCGCGCTATTTCGACGAGTGCGCGGCGCTCTGTTCCAATGCGTACACGCTGCATCTGTGGAACAACCGGGTGGTCAAGATGGGCCTGTTCAAGCGCATCGGCCCCCCCGTTGGGTCGTTCCTGCACCACGTGTTCGAGCAAACCGGCGCCAACGCGCTGTTTCGCGAGTTTTATCCGGCGAGCGTGATGCAGGCGATGATCGACAACGCGGTGGGCAAAGTCGGTAGCGACGAAGGCGTGCGCAAGCTGCTGCGCGTCGGCGTGCCGATGGTCACGACGGCCATCGCGCGCAGACTCGGCGCCTGAGTTCGCAGCTTCAGTTCGCGCCGCCCCTGCCCGAGCCCCGCGCCTGCTCCAGCACGAAGTCGATGAACGTCGCCGCCGCGCGCGTGTGATGCCGATCCGGCATGTACAGCATGTACATGTGCGTGCCGAAGATGCTGAGCCGCCAGGCATCGAGCGCGGTCAGCACGGCGCCGAGCTTCAGATCGTCCTGCACCACGTAGTCGGGCACGAGTCCGACACCGAGACCGGCCAGCACCGCCTGGCGCAAAAATAGAAAGTTTTCCGAAATAATCGTCGGTTCGAGCAGGACTTCATGACGCTCGTCGCGCAGATACGCGGCGAGCCGCAACTGCTTGCCGATCACGGCCGCGGTAATCAGCGGCGCGGTGCGCAGGTCGTCGAGCGTCGCGGGCAGGCCGTGTGTCCGCGCGAATTCGGGGGATGCGCAGGCCACGTACCGGACTGGCCCCATGTCCCGCGCGACGAGGTTTTGCGGCGGCTCCGACATCACGCGCACCGCGATGTCGATCTCGTCGCGCATCAGATCCTCGACACGGTTCTCGAACATCACATCGAGCACGATACCCGGATACAGCCGCTTGAACGCGATCAGCCAGTCGGACATCACGAGCTGGCCATAGCCGCTCGGCACGCTGAGCCGCACGCACCCCTGCAGGCTCTGGCCCAGTGTCGTCACCGACTCGCGCGCGGCCAGCAGCGCGTTGCGGATCGTGCGGCCGTGCTCGTAGAGCCGCAGACCGATCTCGGTCGGCTCGACGCGACGCGTGGTGCGTCGCACCAATTGCAGGCCGACCGAACGCTCGAGCTGATTCAGGTGATAGCTGACGTTCGCGCGGCTCATCTTGAGCCGGCGTGCCGCTTCGCTCAGATTGCCGGCGTCGAGGATGTCGACGAGCAGGGTCAGCGAGTTGACGTCCATCGCCCAGTCGTTGTCAAAATAATTTTGACAGTCTGTCAATCAACGGTGTAATTGTCAATGAACGTTGACCACTCCAGAATGGGACGATCCGGCGCGCCTCGCCATCCTCAAACGGAGACACCTACGATGACCCTTTCCTCCTCAGCCGACGTCGTCACGCGCGAATTGCACGGCAAGGTCCTGCTCGTCACGATCGACCACGCGCCGGTCAACGCGCTATCCGCCGACGTGCGGCGCGGCCTGCTGGCCGCGATCGAAGCCGCCGACGCCGACCGCGCGGTCGAAGCCGTGCTGATCGTCGGCGCGGGGCGCAATTTCATCGCCGGTGCCGATATTCGCGAGTTCGGCAAGCCGCCGGTGCCGCCTTCGCTGCCGGACGTGTGCAACCGCATCGAGGCATGCACGAAACCCGTGATTGCCGCGCTGCATGGCGCGGCGCTCGGCGGCGGGCTCGAAGTGGCGCTCGCCGCGCATTACCGGATCGCCGTCGACGGCGCGAAGCTCGGCCTGCCCGAAGTGCAGCTGGGTCTGCTGCCTGGCGCGGGCGGCACGCAACGCACGCCGCGTCTGATCGGCGCGCCGGCGGCGCTCGACCTGATGCTGAGCGGCCGTCACGCGAGCGCGAAGGAGGCGCTCGCGCTCGGCCTTGTCGACCGTCTCGGCGACAGTGGCGACATCCTCGCCGAAGGGCTCGCCTACGCGCACGAGCTGCTCGCCGCGCACGCGCCGGTACGCCGCACGCGCGACGCCGCCGCATTGATCGATCGCGCCGCGAGCCGCGCCGCCGTCGCGAAAGCGCGCGACGAAACCGCGAAGA
The DNA here is from genome assembly GCF_014201025.1 of Paraburkholderia sp. MM5384-R2. Taxonomy (NCBI): domain Bacteria; kingdom Pseudomonadati; phylum Pseudomonadota; class Betaproteobacteria; order Burkholderiales; family Burkholderiaceae; genus Paraburkholderia; species Paraburkholderia sp. MM5384-R2. The sequence continues at coordinate 244,525 of NZ_JACHDI010000006.1, read as the reverse complement.
AAGCGCGCGGCCTGTTCTCGCCGCTGAAAATCGTCGATGCCGTCGAAGCCGCGATCGAACAGCCCTTCGAGGAGGGCTTGAAGCTCGAACGCAAGCTGTTCCTGCAATGCCTCGACAGCCCGCAGCGCGCCGGCCTGGTTCACGCATTCTTCGCCGAGCGCGAAGTGCTGAAGGCGCCCGAAACGCGCGACGCGAAACCGCGCGCGCTCGAGGCGATCGGCGTGATCGGCGGCGGGACGATGGGCGCGGGCATTGCGGTCGCAGTGCTCGACGCGGGGCTGCCCGTCACGCTGATCGAACGCGACGAAGCGGCGCTCGCGCGTGGCCGCGCGCACATCGACAAGGTCTACGACGGGCTGATCGCCAGGGGCCGCCTCACCGCTGAGAAGAAAGCCGCGACCATGGCGCGCTGGAGCGGCAGCACGTCGTACGATGCGCTTGCTCACGCCGACCTCGTGATCGAAGCCGTGTTCGAAGATCTCGACGTCAAAAAGGCCGTATTCGCCGAGCTCGATCGCGTCTGCAAGTCCGGTGCGGTGCTCGCGACCAACACGTCGTATCTGGACATCGACGCGATCGCAGCCAGCATCTCGCGCCCCGCCGACGTAATCGGCCTGCACTTCTTCTCGCCCGCCAACATCATGAAGCTGCTCGAAGTCGTGGTGCCGAAGCAGGTCAGCGCCGACGTCGTCGCGACCGCGTTCGAGTTCGCGAAGAAGCTGCGCAAGACGCCGGTGCGCGCCGCCGTGTGCGACGGCTTCATCGGCAATCGCCTGCTTGCCGTGTACCGCGCCGCCGCGGACGCGCTGCTGGAAGACGGTGCGTCGCCGTATCAGATCGACGCGGCGGTGCGGGCGTTCGGCTTGCCGATGGGCCCGTTTCAGGTGGTCGACCTCGCGGGCGGCGACATCGGCTGGGCGGCGCGCAAACGCCGCGCGGCCACGCGCGACCCGAACGCGCGCTACGTGCAGATCGCCGACCGCCTGTGCGAGCGCGGCTGGTTCGGCCAGAAGACCGGCCGCGGATTCTATCTGTACCCCGAAGGATCGCGCGGCGGCATGCCCGACCCCGAAGTCGAGGCGATCATCGACGCCGAGCGTGCGCGCGCGGGCATCACGCCGCGCAGCTTCACCGACGAGCAGATCATGCGCCGCTATCTGGCCGCGATGATCAACGAAGGCGCGAACGTCGTCCACGAAGGTATCGCGCTGCGCCCGCTCGACGTCGACGTGACCCTGCTGTACGGCTACGGCTTTCCGCGCTACCGCGGCGGTCCGATGAAATACGCGGATAGCGTCGGCCTGCCGACGATTCTCGCCGACATCCGCGGGTTCGCTAAGGAAGACCCGCTGTTCTGGCGGCCGTCGCCGCTGCTCGTCGAGCTGGTCGAGCGCGGCGCGGATTTCGCGAGCCTGAACACGACGGCCTGAACCACCACGAACACTGACGGAACGACTGCGATGGATCTGAACTTCACCTCCGGGGAAGAAGCGTTTCGCGCCAGCGTGCTGGCGTTTCTGCGCGACAAGCTCCCGCGACGTCTCGCCGGCAAGGTGCACGGCGGGCGGCGTCTGACGCGCGGCGACATGGCCGAGTGGCACGCGATTCTGAACGCGCAAGGCTGGCTCGCGAATCACTGGCCGAAAGAGTACGGCGGCCCGGGTTGGAGCGCAGTGCAGAAATTCATCTTCGAAAACGAATGCGCACTCGCCGGCGCGCCACGCGTCGTGCCGTTCGGCGTCAACATGCTCGGGCCGGTGCTGATCAAGTACGGCAGCGAGGCGCAGAAGCGTCACTGGCTGCCGCGCATTCTCGACGGTTCCGACTGGTGGTGCCAGGGCTATTCGGAGCCCGGCGCGGGCTCCGATCTCGCATCGGTCAAGACGACGGCAGTGCGAGGCAAGGACGCGCAGGGCGAGCACTACCTCGTCAATGGCCAGAAGACTTGGACCACACTCGGTCATTACGCGAACATGATCTTCTGCCTCGTGCGCACCGCGACCGACGTGCGCAAACAGGAAGGCATCAGCTTTCTGCTGATCGACATGAGCACGCCGGGCGTCGAAGTCCGGCCGATCATCACGCTCGACGGCGAGCACGAGGTCAATGAAGTGTTCTTCACCGACGTGCGCGTGCCGGCCGGAAATCTCGTCGGCGAAGAAAACAAGGGCTGGACCTACGCGAAATATCTGCTTACGTACGAGCGCACCAATATCGCCGGCGTCGGCTTTTCCGTCGCCGCGTTCAACCGTCTGCGCAAGATCGCCGCGACACAGCTGCGCAATGGCCGGCCGCTCGCCGAGGATCCGGCGTTCGCGGCACGCATGGCGCGCGTCGAGATCGATCTCGAGAACATGAAGACGACCAATCTTCGGGTGATCGCGGCCGTGGGGGGCGGCGGCGTGCCCGGTGCCGAGAGTTCGATGCTGAAGATTCGCGGCACGGAGATCCGTCAGGAGATCTCGTCGCTGACGCGGCGTGCGATGGGCGCTTATGCGCAGCCATTCGTCGACGAAGCGCTGCACGAAGGCTTCGACGGCGTGCCGGTCGGCCCCGACGAAGCCGCGAGTGCCGCGTCGCAGTACTTCAATAATCGCAAGCTGTCGATCTTCGGCGGCTCGAACGAAATCCAGAAGAACATCATTTCCAAAATGATCCTCGGACTGTAAGAGGCCCACGTCATGAATTTCCAGCACACCGAAGAGCGCCGCATGCTGGCGGATACGCTGAATCGGTTTATCAGCGAGCAGTACGGCTTCGCGACGCGCGATGAAATCGCACGCTCGACGCAAGGCTTCAGCACCGAATTGTGGGCACGCTTCGCGGAGCTTGGCGTGATCGGCGCACTGTTCGACGAAGCGAGCGGCGGTTTTGGCGGCGGCGGGTTCGATATTTCCGTGGTGTTCGAGAGCATCGGCCGCGGGCTCGTCGTCGAACCGTTTCTCGATACGCTGGTCGTCGGCCGGGCGATCGCTCGCAGCGGCAGCGACCTGCAGAATGCGGCGCTGGGTTCGTTGATCGACGGCTCGCGGATCGTTGCGCTCGCGCATGGTGAACCGGACAGTCATTACGAGCTTGCCCGGGTCGCAACGACGCGCGCGCGCCGAAGCGTAAATGGCAACAGCGGCGTGTGGACGTTGCACGGCGCAAAGGCCGTCGTTCAGCATGGCGAGCATGCTCAGGTGTTCCTCGTCTCGGCACGCACGAGCGGCGAGGACGATGCCGAAGCCGGCATCACGCTGTTTCTGGTGCCGAGCGACGCGACGGGTGTGAGCGTGCGCGGCTACCGCAAGATCGACGGAGGACGCGCGGCCGAAGTGACGTTCGACGACGTCACGCTCGGCGACGACACCGTGCTCGGCTCAGTGGATCACGGCTTTGCGACGCTCGAATATGCGCTGAGTTGCGGCGTGCTCGCGCTGTGCGCGGAAGCGGTCGGCGCAATGGACGTCGCGAAAGACTACACGCTCGACTATCTGCGCACGCGCAAGCAGTTCGGCGTGCCGATCGGCAGCTTCCAGGCGTTGCAGCATCGCATGGCCGATTTGCTGCTCGAAATCGAGCAGGCGCGCTCGGCGGTGATCAACGCGGCGGCGGCGCTCGACGGTGAACGAAACGCGCGCGAGCGCGCGGTGTCGGCGGCAAAGTACAGCATCGGCCGGATCGGCACGCGAGTCGCGGAGGAATGCATCCAGTTGCACGGCGGGATCGGTATGACGTGGGAACTGCCGCTCGCGCATTACGCGAAGCGGCTCGTGATGATCGATCATCAGCTTGGGGATGAGGATCATCATCTGGAGCGGTTTGTGGCGTTGGGGGCTCAAGGGCGGTGATTCGTGTGCGCTTGCGAATGCGAACGCGTGCTGGTGACAAGTCTGCCAGATTGCACTCGCCTATTCTTGAGGAGCTGATATGTACATCCTCGCGATGCCCACGGGCGACGGCTACCGGCAGTGCGAGTGCCAGGCTTGGTAAGCGCGATCAGATCGTCGCAGAGCAGAAGCTGGAGCAGCTCGTCAAGGGCAAGGCCGCGGTGTCGGCGAGTTGCAATGCGGCGATCGAGAAGAGGCTCACCGCGTGGAAAACGCGCCGTGACGCCAACTGCAAAAAATCGGCTTCTCGAGAATGGGGCGGCGGGTCGATGCTGCCCACGGCGGTCGCGATGTGCAAGACAGCCGAAACCGAGCGCATGAGCAAAGCAATCGAGGCTTCGGATGCAGATGAGCGTGGGCGAAGCGTTGACAGCGGGAAACGCTGCCCCGCGCGACGGACAAGAAAAAAGGACTTACGGCCTTCACCGTAAGTCCTTTTGATCTTTTTGGTCGGGGCGAGAGGATTTGAACCTCCGACCACCTGCACCCCATGCAGGTACGCTACCAGGCTGCGCTACGCCCCGAACAGAAGAAAAATTATAACAGACACTTCATTCGATTAGAACCGCTCGACACGAACAAAGCGAACAAGTCCATGAACTAGTGGCCCAGCAGATCGATTACGTTCTGCAGTTCCTTGCGCAACTTCTCGACATCGACCGCAACCGTTGCCGCCGATGCCTGCACCTGACCCGCGACTCCGGCGGTAGCCTCACCCTCTTCGACCACCGCATCCGGCCCACCGCCGCCATGCGAATCGAGCCGGTTGCGCGCCCCGTTGATCGTAAAACCCTGCTCGTACAGCAACTCTCGAATCCGCCGGATCAGCAGCACCTCGTGATGCTGATAATACCGACGATTGCCGCGCCGCTTGACCGGCCTCAACTGGGTGAACTCCTGCTCCCAGTAACGCAGCACGTGAGGCTTTACCCCACAAAGTTCGCTGACCTCACCAATCGTGAAGTACCGCTTCGCCGGAATCGGAGGCAAGACGACTTTTTCGATCGTCGCTGTCATCGTCAGTTAGCCGTGATGGGTTGCCCGAAAGCGCGCCAGTCAATCAGCGCGCGAGAAGCTCGCTTCGGCGCCGTTTTCGACGAGCGCCTTCAGTTTTTGACTTGCATGAAACGTCACCACGCGACGTGCCGCAATCGGAATCGCCTCGCCCGTCTTCGGATTTCTGCCGGGACGCTGCGGCTTGTCGCGCAACTGGAAGTTGCCAAAGCCCGACAGCTTCACGCTATCGCCGCTCTCGAGCGCATCGCGGATCACCTCGAAGAACGCCTCGACCATGTCCTTCGCTTCCCGCTTGTTGAGCCCGACATTGTCGAACAGCAACTCGGCAAGTTCCGCCTTGGTGAGTGTCGGCGTTTCATTGGAAACGACGGCGGATGATGTCGGAATATCTCGAATCATGGCGCTGCGTTGCGCCGTAAGAAGGGCTTCGAAATCACTCGAGTTCATTTCATTCATATCTATCAAATGGCGCGCCAAGCGTAAAACAATGGATGCGGAAACAGCCGTGCAATTGTTAAATGCGGGTTATCCGCGCAACCGTGCGCCATATACTCGAGCTAGACGTTCCACCAGAGTTTGAATAGCCAGATCGACCGTTTCATCCTGAAGGGTTCCGCCAGTATCTTGCAAGGTCACCCGGAACGCAAGGCTTTTCTCGTGCGCGGCCAGACCACCGGAAGTGTTTGATTTTGGACGAAATTCGTCGAAAAGTGCAACCTTCTGGACAGCCTTGCAGGCCGGTTCGGACTGGGCCTTCTGAAGCTCGTCGAGCAGCGCCTGAACCTCGATTTTCTGATCGACGACCACCGCGATATCACGTCGTACCGGCGGGAATTTTGAAACTTCCGACGGAATCGGCAATACCCGTTGCATTAATGCTTCCGCTTCGATTTCAAACAGAATCGGCGCATGCGGCAAATCATATTTTTGCAGCCAGCGCGGATGCAATTCGCCAATCCAGCCCACTGCGCGACCATTCAATTCGATCCGCGCGCTGCGTCCCGGATGCAGCGCCGGATGCTCGGCCTGTACGAACCGCGCGAGCGCCGGTGCGACCAGCGCTTCGAGGTCGCCCTTCACGTCGAAGAAGTCGACGGCACGCGTCGTTGCGCCCCACTGCTCGTCGAGCGCGGGCCCATAGGCGAGCGCGCCGATCATCTTCGGCTGCGAGAAACCTTCGACGGTCAGCTCGCCGGCCTTGATCGACGGATCGTGCAGGAATACGCGACCTGCTTCAAACACGCGCACGCGGTCCGCCGCACGACGGTTCAGATTCGTGCGCAACACATGAATCAGGCTGCCGAACAACGTCGTGCGCATCACCGACAGCTGGCTCGCGATCGGGTTGATCAGACGCACGGGGTTGCTGTTGCCTGCGAAGTCCCGCTCCCACTCGGCGTCGACGAAGCTGAAGTTCACCGTTTCCGCGTAGTCGCGCGCGGCGAGCGCATGACGGATCGCGTGGATGGAGCGTTGCGTCTCGTTGGTCGCGCGCATTTCGCTGGTCGCGACCGGCGGGCGCGCCGGAATCTTTTCGAAGCCGTGGATACGCGCGACCTCTTCGATCAGGTCCTCTTCGATTTCGATATCGAAGCGGTACGACGGCGGCATCACCGAGAACGTATCGCCGTCACGCTCGAACGAGAGGCCGAGGCGCGTGAAGATCTGCGCGATTTCATCGACACCGATCGCGACGCCGATGATGCGGTTCGCGCGCGAAACGCGCATCTTCACGGGCGCGCGCTTCGGCACGTTGACGATCTGATCGTCGACCGGACCCGCTTCGCCGCCGCAGATGTCGAGGATCAGCTGCGTGATGCGCTCGATATGATCGACGGTCGTCGCGTAGTCGACGCCGCGCTCGAAGCGATGGCCTGCATCGGTCGAAAAGTTGTACTTGCGCGAGCGACCACGAATGCTGTCGGGCCACCAGAACGCGGCCTCGAGATAGATGTTGGTGGTGTCGAGCGTGACCGCGGTGCTGTCGCCGCCCATGATGCCCGCGAGGCTTTCGATATGCTGCTCGTCGGCGATCACACCGACCGTTTCGTCGAGCTCGACCGTGTTCCCGTTCAGCAGCTTCAGCGTTTCGCCCTTGCGGCCCCAGCGTACGTCCATGCCGCCGTGGATCTTGTCGAGATCGAACACGTGCGACGGACGCCCCAGCTCGAGCATCACATAGTTCGAGATGTCGACGAGCGCGGAAATGCTGCGCTGGCCGGAGCGCTCGAGACGCTCGACCATCCATTGCGGCGACTTCGCGCGCGCATTGACGCCGCGGATCACGCGGCCCGAGAAACGGCCGCACAGATCGGGCGCGGAGATTTTCACGGGCAGCGTTTCGTTGAGCGTGACCGGAGCCGGCTTGATTTCGAGCGGACGCAGCGGCGCTCCGGTAATCGCCGACGTTTCTCGCGCGACGCCGAATACCGACAGACAGTCGGCCTTGTTCGGCGTCAGCTTGATTTCAAAAACGGTGTCGTCGAGATTGAGCGTGTCGCGGATGTCCTGGCCGATCGGCGTGTCTTCCGGCAGGATCATCAGACCGCTGTGATCTTCGGAGAGCTTCAGCTCGCGCGCCGAGCACAGCATGCCCTGGCTTTCCACGCCGCGCAGCTTCGACAGCTTGATCGCGAACGGTGCGCCGCCCTCTTCGGCCGGCGGCAGTTGCGCGCCGACCAGCGCGACCGGCACCTTGATGCCGGGCGCAACATTCGGCGCGCCGCACACGATGTTCAGCGTCGCGCCGGTGCCGGCGTCGACCTGACACACGTTGAGCTTGTCCGCATCCGGGTGCTTGACGACTTCCAGCACCTGGCCGGCGACGATCTTCGAGGTCGGCGGCGCGGCCGTTCGCAGGTCTTCGACTTCGAGACCCGCCATCGTCAACGCGTGCGACAGCTCGTCGGTGGTCAGTTGCGGATCGACAAAAGTTCTGAGCCAGGATTCCGGAAATTGCATGGTTCTGTGTACGTTGTGATCAGGTTAGGTCCACGTCCGGCAGATGCTTCGCAAAGCCCGGTGGTCTTGCGCCGGTTCAGTGTGCTCTGCCGGGGACGCTCGCGGCGCGCACCAGGTGCGCTGCCGCGATTGATGCTTCATCGCGCTCGCGCGCGCCGGGTCACGCGAATTGACGCAGGAAACGCAGGTCGTTTTCGAAAAACAGGCGCAGGTCCTGCACGCCGTAACGCAGCATCGTGAGACGCTCGAGGCCACTGCCGAAAGCGAAGCCGATGTAGCGCTCCGGGTCGAGACCCATGTTGCGGATCACAGTCGGATGCACCTGGCCGGAGCCCGAAATTTCGAGCCACTTGCCCGCGTTCTTGCCCGTTTCGAACTGCATGTCGATCTCGGCCGACGGTTCGGTGAACGGGAAATACGACGGACGGAAGCGCACGAGAATGTCGTCGCGCTCGAAGAATTTCTTCAGGAAGTCGGTATAGACGCCCTTCAGGTCCGCGAAGCTGATGTTCTCGTCAATCCACAGGCCTTCGACCTGGTTGAACATCGGCGAATGCGTCGCGTCGCTATCCACGCGATACGTGCGGCCCGGCACGATCACCTTGACCGGCGGCGTGTTGGTGCGCGCGTAGCGCACCTGCATCGGGCTCGTATGCGTGCGCAGCAACAGCGGGCGGCCGTCGGCATCCTTGCCGTCGACGTAGAAGGTGTCCTGCATCGAACGCGCCGGATGGTTTTCCGGGCTGTTCAGCGAGGTGAAGTTGTACCAGTCGGTTTCGATCTCGGGCCCGTCGGCCACGTCGAATCCGATCGTACGGAAAATCTGTTCGACGCGCTCCCAGGTGCGCATCACCGGGTGCAGGCTACCTGCATTGGCACCGCGGCCCGGCAGCGTGACGTCGATCGCTTCAGCAGCGAGACGCTGGTTCAGAAGTGCGTCGGCGAGCGCCTGACGACGTGCCGTCAGCGCGGCCTCGACCTGTTGCTTGACGAGGTTGATCCGTGCGCCTTCGGTCTTGCGCGTTTCGGGATCGAGTTTGCCAAGGCCCTTCAACAGCTCGGTCAGCGCACCCGCCTTACCGAGAAAGCGCGCTTTCTCGTTCTCGAGGGTGGTGACGTCGGGGGCTTCTGCGAAGGCTTTTTGCGCGTCGGCGACAATCTGGTCCAGATCCATTGATCCCATCATTTCAGCGTCAGTCTTCTATCGAAACAAAACTGGTTCTACCAACAAAAACGGGGCTCGGTGAGGAGCCCCGTTTTTGTTGCAGCGTCACCGAGACTACCGGATGTTCGCTGCAACGAACCACGCAGTTTTAATTGCCAGAAGCGCAATCAGGCTGCAACGGCGGCTTTCACCTGCTGAACGATCGCAGCAAAAGCAGCCTTGTCGAACACAGCCATGTCGGCCAGCACCTTACGATCCAGTTCGATCGACGCCTTCTTCAGGCCGTTGATGAACACGCTGTACGTCATGTCGTGCTGGCGCACCGCCGCGTTGATACGCGTGATCCACAGTGCGCGGAACACACGCTTCTTGTTGCGGCGGTCGCGGTAGGCGTATTGGCCTGCGCGCATGACCGCCTGCTTGGCGATGCGATAGACGTTATTGCGACGGCCGCGGTAACCCTTGGCCAGCTTGATGATCTTCTTGTGACGGGCCCGTGCGGTAACCCCACGTTTTACTCGAGGCATGTTTCGCTCCTATGAGTGTCGGTTAAGGGTTAAGCGAACGGCAGCATTGCGCGAACGGAGTTCAGATCGGAATCATGAACTGCCGTGGAGCCGCGCAGATGGCGTTTGTTCTTGGTGGTCTTCTTGGTAAGAATGTGACGCTTGAAGGCCTGACCGCGCTTGACGGTACCGCCCGGACGCACCACGAAGCGCTTTGCAGCGCTCTTCTTGGTCTTCATCTTCGGCATGACAACTCCATTATTAGATGGACATGGGTGTGCGGTCGGCCAGATGGCCATTTCCCGCCCTTCGAAACCCATTCCACTTGGTATGCAGACCACCGATACCGCCAGCGGCCGTTTTTCGGGAACCACTGCGCACTTGCATGCGCGACGTTCCGAAACCTTCCGACACCAAGCCGGACACCCAGCACAGCATCAAACAACCTTGCGCCGCCGGAGCGCGCGCCACATGGCACGCCGCCGCTCCGGCCAACTGCTTCGCGCTTACTTCTTTTTCTTCGGAGCGAGCACCATGATCATCTGGCGCCCTTCCATTTTCGGCATCTGCTCGACCTGACCGACTTCGTCGAGGTCGGTGCGCAGGCGTTCGAGCATGCGCATGCCGATTTCCTGGTGAGCCATTTCGCGGCCACGGAAACGCAGCGTGATTTTCGTCTTGTCGCCGTCTTCGAGGAAGCGGACGAGGTTGCGCAGCTTGACGTTGTAATCACCGTCGTCGGTACCTGGGCGGAATTTGACTTCCTTGACCTGGATGACCTTCTGCTTGAGCTTGGCCTCGTGTTGCTTCTTCGCTTCCTGGTACTTGAACTTGCCGTAGTCCATCAAGCGGCAAACCGGCGGAACCGCTTGCGGAGCGATTTCGACCAGATCTACGTCCTGCTGTTCCGACATGCGGAACGCATCAGCGAGTTTCACGATGCCGAGCGGTTCGTTCTCGACGCCGACCAGTCGCACCTCGGGTGCTGTAATTTCACCGTTGATGCGGTGCGCAGACTTATCAGTAGCGATGTTACGTTTCCTCTAAAAATTAAAAAAAACGAGCCGGGTACCAAGTGGCTCAGTTGAACGACTGCACGTCCTGGCGCAGACGCTCAATGAAGGCGTCAACAGGCATTACACCCTTATCGACACCACCACGGGCACGCACGGCTACCGTTTGCGCTTCACGCTCCTTGTCGCCGACCACCAACAGGTAGGGGACCTTTTCCAGCGTGTGCTCCCGTATTTTATAGCTAATCTTCTCGTTGCGCAAATCGGCCTCGACTCTAACCCCTTGTTTTTGCAACGATTGGGCTAGCGCCTGCGCGTATTCGGCCTGACTTTCCGCAATATTCATCACAACGACCTGCATCGGCGCGAGCCAAACGGGCATTGCACCGGCATGGTGCTCGATCAGAATCCCGAGGAAACGCTCCATCGATCCGACGATCGCCCGGTGCAGCATGATCGGGCGACGGCGACTGTTGTCTTCGGCAACGTATTCGGCACCCAGCCGCTCCGGCAACACCATGTCGAGCTGCAGCGTACCGCACTGCCACGAGCGGCCGAGCGCGTCCTTGATGTGATACTCGACCTTCGGGCCGTAGAATGCACCCTCGCCGGGCAACTCTTCCCACGTGACGCCGCAGGCCGTCAGCGCCTCGCGCAGTCCCTGCTCCGCGCGATCCCAAGTTTCGTCGGTGCCGGCGCGCGCATCCGGGCGCAGTGACAGCTTGATCTCGACGTTATCAAAGCCGAAGTCGCGGTAGACGCTCATTGCCAGCGTGTTGAACGCGATCGATTCGCTGATGAACTGATCTTCGGTACAGAAAATATGCGCGTCGTCCTGCACGAAGCCGCGCACACGCATCAGTCCATGCAGCGCGCCCGACGATTCGTTGCGATGGCACGAACCGAACTCCGCGTAACGCAGCGGCAGATCGCGATACGAGCGCAGACCGTGATTGAACACCTGCACGTGACCGGGGCAGTTCATCGGCTTGATCGCGTAGTCGCGCTTTTCCGATTCCGTCGTGAACATGTTTTCACGATAGTTCTGCCAGTGGCCCGACGCTTCCCACAGCGAGCGGTCCATGATCAATGGCGTCTTGATTTCCAGGTAGCCGGCGTCGTTCACGCGACGGCGCATGTACTGCTCCACTTGCTGCCACAGCGTCCAGCCGCGCGGATGCCAGAACACCATGCCCGGCGACTCGTCCTGCATGTGGAACAGGTCGAGCTGCTTACCAAGCTTGCGATGGTCGCGCTTCTCGGCTTCTTCGAGCATGTGGAGATACGCTTCCTGGTCTTCCTTCTTCGTCCAGGCCGTGCCGTAAATGCGCTGCAGTTGCTCGTTCTTCGAGTCGCCACGCCAGTACGCGCCCGCGACTTTCATCAGCTTGAAGACCTTCAGCTTGCCGGTGGACGGCACGTGGGGGCCGCGGCACAGGTCCGTGAAGCCGCCATGCGAGTACAGTTTGATTTCGTCGCTAGTGGGGATCGATTCGATGATCTCGGCCTTGTACTTTTCACCGATGCTCTTGAAGTACTCGACCGCTTCGTCGCGGGACACCACGCGACGCGACACCGGCTCGTCCCTCTTCGAGAGTTCCTGCATGCGCTTTTCGATCTTTTCGAGATCTTCCGGCGTGAAAGGACGGTTATAGGAGAAGTCGTAATAGAAACCGTTGTCGATGACCGGGCCGATCGTGACCTGCGCTTCCGGGTACAGATCCTTCACCGCGTACGCGAGCAGGTGCGCCGTCGAGTGGCGGATGATATCGAGACCGTCTGCGTCCTTCTCCGTGACGATGGCGAGCGCCACGTCGTGATCGATCAGCATGGACGTATCGACCAGCTCCCCGTCGATCTTGCCGCCGAGCGCGGCTTTCGCGAGACCGGGGCCGATCGAGGCGGCCACTTCGGCGACGGTCACCGGATGCTCGTACTGTCGAACAGAACCGTCAGGCAAACGTATCGAAACCATTGCGTTCTCCGTGGTGCCGACCGGCGGCGGCACATACAACCAGGGTCAAAAAGATAAAAAAAATGCGGCCCCGCTTTCGAGGGGCCGCATTCACATTTTATGCAAACTTCACTGGCGAAAGTGGTCCTCGACTAGCGTCGTTCCGAAGTGGTTTCGGTCAACGTTCGCGGTGTCATAACCGTATTCGCCTTTTTGCGCTCAAAGCGCTTACTGCAGTTTGCGAAACCCCAGCGAGGCCGGAATTTCATTTTCGTTGGTAGGCTCGATTGGACTCGAACCAACGACCCCCACCATGTCAAGGTGGTGCTCTAACCAGCTGAGCTACGAGCCTGAAGAAACGAGAGTATATGGGGTATAGCGCAGCTTGGCAAGTACTTTTATGCAGCGACTTTAATCCGTCGCGCCACTAGCGGGGCTTTTTCCAACCGCCCGCGCCTCAGTTCTTGCGCGTCGCGCGCACGACACCCGTGATCTCGCCCAGCAGCGTGCACGCGCGCTGAATCTGCGCGGAGCTCGACACCTCGACGGTAAATTGCATGAACGCGGCATTGCGGCGCGATTGCGTCTTTACGCCGATCACGTTCATCTTTTCCCGCGCGAATACTTCGGAGATATCGCGCAGCAGACCTTGCCGGTCGGTCGCCTCGATGCTGAGGTCGACCGGGTAGACGGAATGGCCGCGGCCGCTCATCACGTCCGCCGACCACGCCGTCTGAAGCACGCGCTCCGGCGCGCGCTCCGCCATCCGGCGGAACGTCGCGCAGTCGCTGCGATGAACCGACATGCCCTTGCCTCGCGTAACGAATCCGCAGATGTCGTCGGGCGGCGCCGGCCGGCAGCATCGCGCGAGCTGGGTGAGCAACGCATCGACGCCGACCACCAGCACCCCCGTGGATGCGCCGCGCGCGACGCTCGCGCCGCTGCTGCGTTTCTCGAACTTCTCCGGCGCATCGACCTCGGGCTCGGGCGGCGGCGCATCCTGCAACGCCTGCTCGACGAGCCTCAGACTGAACTCCTCCTTGCCGACCACGGAGAACAGGTCGTCGGTGGTCTTGAAACCGAGCCGCGCGGCCAGTTGATCGAGATTGACCGAGGTCTTGCCTTCGCGCTGCAGGGTTTTTTCAACCATCGCGCGACCATTCGCGATGTGCTCCTGTAACTCCACCGCGTTGAACCATGCGCGCACCTTCTGCCGCGCGCGCGGGCTTTGCAGATAGCCAAGTTGCGGATTAAGCCAGTCGCGCGACGGACCGCCCTCCTTCACCGCCACGATCTCGACCGTCTGGCCGTTCTGCAGCGGCGTGTTGAGCGGCACCATCGCGCCGTCGACGCGCGCACCGCGGCAACGATGCCCAAGCTCGCTGTGCAGGTGAAACGCGAAGTCGATCGGCGTCGCGCCGTGCGGCAACGGAATCACGCGCGCCTGCGGCGTCAGCACGTAGATGTGATCGTCGTCGAGCGTGGCCTGGCGCAACTGCTCCCACGGCTGTGCCGAGCCCGCTTCGCCATGCTCGCCCTCGGAGACTTCGTCCTTCCACGCGAGCAGCTGTCGCAGCCACGCGATCTTCTCGTCGTACTTCTCGCTCGCGGTGAACGTGCCGCCATAGCCGCGCGCACCCGCTTCCTTGTAGCGCCAGTGCGCGGCCACGCCGTATTCGGCGAAGCGATGCATTTCCTGCGTGCGGATCTGCACTTCGAACGCGCGGCCGTCGTCGCCGATCACGACGGTGTGCAGCGACTTGTAGCCGTTGGGCTTCGGCCGGGAGATGTAATCGTCGAACTCCTTCGGCACCGGCTGCCACAGGTTGTGCACGATGCCGAGCACGGTGTAGCAGTCCTTGATGTCCGGCACGATCACGCGAAACGCGCGCACGTCGTACAGCTCGGCGAAGTCCAGCTCCTTGCCGCGCATCTTGCGCCAGATGCTGTAAATATGCTTCGGCCGACCGCTCACTTCCGCGCGGATATGCGCGGCGGCCAACTCCTGCTGCAGGCGTTCGATCGCCTGCGCGACATAGCTCTCGCGCTCGACGCGCTTCTCGTCGAGCAGTTTCGCGATGCGCTTGTAGGTGTCCGGCTCCTCGAAACGGAACGCGAGGTCCTCGAGCTCCCACTTCAATTGCCAGATACCGAGGCGGTTCGCGAGCGGCGCGTAGATATCGAGCGTTTCGCGTGCGACGTCGGGCGACGGCGTGAGCTTCGCGGCCGCGTAATAACGCAGCGTTTGCAGCCGCGACGCGAGGCGGATCAGCACGACGCGAATGTCCTGCGCGAACGCGAGCAGCATTTTGCGCAGCGCCTCGACCTGCACGCGGCGCGCAGCCTGCGCGTCACGCCCGGCCTCGGGCATCGCGTTTTGCGCCGCGCGCAAACTGACCGTGCCGAGCCGCAGCAGCTTGCGTACGTCGCCGACCAGTTGGGCGACTTCTTCGCCGAACTGGTCGGCGATCACGCGCTCCGGATCGCGCAGATGCGGTGTCAGCGCAAACAGCGCAGCGGCCAGCACCGCCGGCGGATCGACGTTGAGCTTGCGCATGATCGACGCGGTGCCCGCCGCGTGATCCGCGAGCAATTCGCCCGACGACAGCCGCACCTCGCCCGCATGTTCGCGCACGAACGCCATCGCTTCGTCGAAGGAACGATGGGGATGAGGCGCGCTCGGAACGGTATCGGTGTTCATGGTGCGACGGCCCGCCGGGCCAGACGATTCAACGGAAAATCAACCACGGTGCTGCCGGACGGCCGCGACTCAGTTGCGCTGCGCCGCGATCACGACGATTTCGACGAGGCACTTCGGATTCGCAAGCTTTGCCTCGACGGTCGCGCGCGGCGGCGTGTCGCCCTGCGCGACCCACTCGTCCCACACGGCGTTCATGCCGGCGAAATGCGCCATGTCCGAGATATAGATCTGCACCGACAGCAACAGCGACTTGTCGCTGTTCGCTTCGGCGAGCAGACGGTCGATGTGGCCGAGCACTTCGCGCGTCTGGCCGGCGATGTCCTGATCGTCGTCTTCGGCGATCTGACCCGCGAGGTACACGGTGCCGTTGTGCACGGCCATTTCCGAGAGACGCTTGCCGACGTGATAACGAATGACTGCCATGAAAAGTCCTGAGCTGAGGGGTTAATCGAACTACGTCCCACACGACACTGCCGATGAAATCGTCACGCGGAACTCAATATTATGACGCGTTCGCGGCCTGACCGATGAAGAACTCCCTCGCGAGCGCGATCTGGTCCGCCGCCAGGAACGCCGGCGCATGCCCGACGCCGGCGATCTCCACGCTCGATGCGGCACGCGCGGTCGACACCATCTTCGCGACCGTTTCACGCGACAGCAAATCCGACTGCTCGCCGCGCACCACCAGCACCGGCCCCTGGAACGACGCGAGCGAATGCCACAGCGCCGCCTCGCCGAGCTTCGCCGCTTCCTCGGTGACCGCCGCGAACGGCTGCGCGATGCGCGGGTCATAGCGAAGCACCCATGCGCCGTCCTCTTCGCGCAGCAACGGCGTATTGATTTCGCGCCATTCGTCCGCAGTCAGCGGTCCGAAGCTCTGCGCGAGCTGCGCGGCATAGTCAACGCCCTGCTGCAGCGTTTCGAAGCGTGCGGGCTTGCCAAGGTAATCGCCGATGCGCTTGACCGCGACCGGCTCCAGATGCGGCCCGACGTCGTTCAGCAGCAGCGTGCGGATCGGCGTGTCCGGCAGGCCGGCGAGCCCCATGCCGATCAGGCCGCCCATCGAGGTGCCGAACCAGTCGACGGTGTCGACGTCGAGCCGCGCGATCAGTGTGACCATGTCGGCGACGTACTGCGGCACCGCGTATAAGTTGGGGTTCGCGAGCCACGACGACAAGCCCCGGCCAACCACGTCCGGGCACACCACGCGATAGGTGTCCGCGAAGTTGACGGCGAGGCGGTCGAAATCGCGCCCCGATCGCGTGAGTCCGTGCACGCACAGCAACACGCGCGGATTGTCCGGGTCGCCCCACTCGGTATAGGCGACGCGATGCAGGCCGGCAGCGCTCGCGCACCGCAAGTAACGTTGACGCGGCGCGGGCCGCCCGGTGGTGGAAGCGGAAGTCGTTGCGGTCATCTGGTGTCCTTGCAAAGACGCTGCGGATTGGGCTGCGAACGATTGTAAACCGCTTCGCCGCGCGGCAAGGATCGGCCAGAAGGCTTAGGAAGGTCGATCCAACCGTCCGGCGCATCCGCCGCCGCGCGCCAAAAACAGAACGGGCGAGACTCTCGTCTCGCCCGTCCGGAACACACCGTTGCCGCCGCGCGGTCGCGCCGACGCGCGCAGCGGCGTTTCAACCCGCGTCAGCTCACCGCGCTCACATCGAGCGGCGCGCCGGTTTTCGCCTTGATTTCGTCGACGCTCACACCCGGCGCGAGTTCGGTCACTTTCAAGCCGTTTTCGGTCACTTCGATCACGCCGAGATCGGTGATGATCTCGTCGACCACACCCACGCCCGTCAGCGGCAGCGTGCATTCTTCGAGGATCTTGTGCTGATCGCCCTTCGCGACGTGCTCCATCAGCACGACAACGCGCTTGACGCCCGCGACCAGGTCCATCGCGCCGCCCATGCCCTTGATCATCTTGCCCGGGATCATCCAGTTCGCGAGATCGCCCTTCCTGCTGATCTGCATCGCACCGAGAATCGCGAGATTGATGTGGCCGCCGCGAATCATCGCGAATGAATCCGCCGACGAGAAGATCGACGAACCGGGCAGCGTCGTCACCGTTTGCTTGCCGGCGTTGATCAGGTCGGCGTCGACTTCGTCTTCGGTCGGCGACGGGCCGATACCGAGCAGACCGTTCTCCGACTGCAGCCACACTTCGACGCCCGCCGGCACGTGGTTCGCGACCAGCGTCGGCAAGCCGATGCCGAGGTTCACGTAAAAGCCGTCCTGCAGTTCCTTCGCCGCGCGCGCGGCCATTTCGTCACGAGTCCATGCCATGATCAGTCTCCTTTCGCGCGGACGACGCGTTGTTCGATGCGTTTTTCCGGATGCGCATTCAGCACGATGCGCTGCACGAAGATGCCAGGCGTATGGATCGCGTCCGGATCGAGCTCGCCCACTTCGACGATCTCTTCGACTTCCGCGACGGTGATGCGGCCCGCCATCGCGCACATCGGATTGAAGTTGCGCGCGGTGCGGCGATAGATCAGGTTGCCGGACTTGTCGGCCTTCCATGCCTTGACGAGCGCGACATCGGCGCTCAGCGAATGTTCGAGCACGTAGTGGTTCTCGCCGAACTGGCGGGTTTCCTTGCCCTCGGCGATCTGCGTGCCGTAGCCGGTGTTCGTGAAAAACGCCGGGATGCCCGAGCCGCCCGCGCGCAGCTTCTCGGCGAGCGTGCCTTGCGGCGTGAATTCGAGCTCGAGTTCGCCGGCCAGGTACTGGCGCTCGAACTCCTTGTTTTCGCCGACGTACGACGAGATCATTTTCTTGATCTGACGCGTCTCGAGCAGCAAGCCGAGGCCGAAACCGTCGACGCCCGCGTTGTTGCTGATGCAGGTGATGCCCTGCACCTTCGAATCGCGCAGCGCTGCGATCAGCGCCTCAGGAATGCCGCACAACCCGAAGCCGCCGACGGCGAACGTCTGCCCGTCCTTGACGATGTCCTTCAGCGCCTCGGCGGCGCCTGGATAGACCTTGTTCATCTGTATGTCCCTTCCTCTATGGAAACCCGAAACGTGTACGCAGGCCGCCGGATCATTGCGGCTGATATCGCAACGGGCGAACTTCACGTCGCCTCACGATACCGCTACGTCATTCTAGTCATCCGCGGCTTGAGCCGCGTTGTCATCTGCCCGAAAGAGTACGCTGGGCCCGCCATGCGGCACAATACGCAAAAATACATAAGTACTTGCCTCCCGCCCATGCCCGCCCTGGATTACCGCACTGCGTTTCACCTCGCGCCGATCGGACTCGTGCTGTCCCGCGAGCGGACCATCGAAGACTGCAACGACGAGCTAGCGTCGATATTCGGCTACGCGCGCGACGCGCTGATCGGTCAGTCGTTCCAGGTGTTGTATCCATCGGCGGACGAGTTCGAGCGGATCGGCGCGCGCATTCCGCCGATCATGACCGCGCAAGGCAGCTACGCGGACGACCGGATCATGAAGCGCGCGAACGGCGAGCTGTTCTGGTGTCACGTGACGGGCCGCGCGCAGCAGCGCACCGACCCGCACGCGGCGGGTGTCTGGACTTTCGAGGATTTGAGCGCAACCCGGCGGGTCGCGGTGGAACTGACGCCACGCGAGCGCGAAATCGCCGCGCAACTGGTGACGGGCAAGACCAGTAAGCAGATCGGCCGCGTGCTCGACATCAGCCCGCGCACGGTCGACGTCTACCGCGCGCGGCTCATGCGCAAATACGATACGGGCAATGCGACCGAGCTGTTGCAGCGGCTGCTCGGGGATTGAGAGAGGGTGTTTGAAGCGCGCGACAACGCTGTCAAGCCGCGCGCTCAGGCCGCCTTGACGAGCGCCGCGCTCTCGATGGCCGCACGCAGTACGTCAGGCACCGGCACCGACTTGCCCGCCGCGTAGTCGATCCACACGCATCGCGCGGCGCCTCGCGCATAGAGCGTATCCGGCTCATCGGCGCGCAGGAGCTCGAAAGCCGTATCGAAGCTGCTGCGCCCCGGTGTCGCCACCGACATCCGGCCGATCACGTCGCCCGGATAGTGCAGCTGCTTCAGAAACTCCATCGACGCATTGACGATCACCGGCCCCTGCCCGTGCGCGCGCTGGCCGACAAAGTCCATGTGCTCGAACCAGGAAATCCGCACCTGCTCCATGTAGCGGAAATAAACCGTGTTGTTGACGTGACCGAAGGCGTCCATGTCGCCCCAGCGGATCGGCATCGTCATTTCGAAAACTGCGTGAAAATCGCTCATTCTGTACTTCCGTTCTTCCTTTTTCTGCCTGACTTTTGAAACTTTGGACAACCCGCTCACGCGAGTCCGAAGCCGTCGTCGGCGACGATCACCGAGCCGTTGATGAACTGCGATTCATCCGCCGCGAGCAGCAGGAGCAGCCCATCGAGATCCTCCGGCTTGCCGACCCGATGACGCGGCAGCATCGCCACGAGTTTCTGCCCCTGATCGGTCGACCAGTGGTGATGGTTGATCTCGGTGTCGATATACCCGGGGCAGATCGCGTTCACATTGATGCCGTGCTTGCCCCACTCGAGCGCCATCGCCTTCGTCATGTGGACGACCGCGGCCTTGCTCATCGAATACAGGCCGATTTGCGGCAGCACGCGCAAGCCCGCCATCGACGCGATGTTGATGATCCGGTACGACGGCTTCTGCGCGGTGTTGCCGCGCATGATCATGCGCTTGGCGACTTCCTGCGCCACGAAAAACGCGCCGCGCGTATTCGTGTCGAACACGTATTCGAAGTCCGCCGGCGTGACCTCGGACAGCTTCTGCGTGGTCGACACGCCCGAGTTGTTGACGAGGATATCGATGGTGCCGGCCTCGGTCTCCGCATGCGCGACCGCCGACTTGATGCTCTGATAGTCGGTCACGTCGAGCGACACGACGTGCGCGGCGCCGCCGGACGCCTCGATTTCCGCACGCAGTTCCTTGAGCCGCTCGGTACGTCGGCTCGCCAGCACGACCTTCGCGCCCGCCTGCGATAGCACCTGCGCGAAGCGCTTGCCCAGCCCGCTCGAGGCGCCGGTAATCAGCGCGACCTTGCCTTCCAGATTGATCGAACGGCCCATTGTCTTTCCTTGTTCGGTTGTGGTGACAACTGCGGTTGACGGGTTCGGTAGGACCCGACTAAGGGTCTATACCGTATCATGAAATAGTACGGTCGTGCTAATCTGTGGCTTTCGGGTTGCGGCGCGGGAATCGATCGCCCACAATACGAACCCGAAAAAAGCATTCTAACGGTAAGAGGAGCATCAATGACCCCCGCAAGTCTCATTGAGCAGTACGGCCCGCGCGAGTCGATGGAGTATGACGTCGTCATCGTCGGCGGCGGCCCTGCGGGCCTGTCGGCGGCCATTCGCCTGAAGCAGCGCGCCGCCGAGCGAGGCGCTGACATTGGCGTGTGCGTACTCGAAAAAGGCTCAGAGATCGGGGCCCATATTCTGTCGGGCGCGGTGATGGACCCGCGCGCACTGACCGAGCTGATCCCGGACTGGAAGGAAAAAGGCGCGCCGCTGACGGTGGACGTGACCGAAGACAGATTCCTGTTCCTGACGGAAACCGGTTCGAAGAGCGTGCCGACCTGGGCGCTGCCGGACAATTTCAAGAACCACGGCAACTACGTGATCAGCCTCGCGAACGTGACGCGCTGGCTGGGTCAGCAGGCCGAGGCGCTCGGCGTCGAGATATTCCCGGGCTTTCCGGCGGCCGAAGTGCTGTACAACGACGACGGCTCGGTCAAGGGCGTCGCGACCGGCAACCTCGGCATCGGCAAGGACGGCGAACCGACCGGGAACTTCCAGCTCGGCATGGAGCTGCACGCGAAGTACACGCTGTTCTGCGAAGGCGCGCGCGGCCACCTCGGCCGTCAGCTGAACGAGAAGTTCAAGCTGCGCGACGGCGTCGATCCGCAGGTGTACGGCATCGGTATCAAGGAGCTGTGGGAGATCGATCCCGCCAGGCACAAGCCGGGTCTGGTGATGCACACGGCCGGCTGGCCGCTCGAAAACGACACCTACGGCGGCTCGTTCCTCTACCACATGGACAACAACCAGGTCGTGGTCGGCTTCGTGGTCGGCCTCGGCTATTCGAATCCGTATCTGTCGCCGTTCGAGGAATTCCAGCGCTACAAGACGCATCCGGCGATCCGCGCGATTCTCGAAGGCGGCAAGCGCGTGTCCTACGGCGCGCGCGCGATCACCGCGGGCGGCCTGATGTCGTTGCCGAAGCTGGTGTTCCCAGGCGGTGCGCTGGTCGGCGACGACGCGGGCTTCCTGAACGCGTCGCGCATCAAGGGTTCGCACGCCGCGATCAAGACCGGCATGCTCGCCGCCGATGCCGCGTTCGACGCCGTCCAGGCCGGCCGTCAGTCGGACGAACTGAGCGCCTACCCGGAAGCGTTCAAGACGTCGTGGCTCTACACCGAGCTGTATCGCGCGCGTAACTTCAAGCAGTGGATGAGCAAGGGTCTCTACCTCGGCACGCTGATGGTCGGTCTCGAGCAGAAGCTGCTCGGCGGCAACGTGCCGTGGACGCTGCATCACCAGCATTCCGATCACGAGATGCTGAAGCCGGCTTCGCAGTGCAAGCCGATCACGTATCCGAAGCCGGACGGCAAGCTGACGTTCGATCGGCTCTCCTCGGTGTTCATCTCGAACACGAATCACGAGGAAAATCAGCCGGCGCACCTGACGCTGAAGGATCCGAGCGTGCCGGTCAACGTGAACTGGCAGACCTACGCGGGACCGGAGGCGCGTTATTGCCCGGCCGCAGTGTACGAGTTCGTGAAGAACGACGATGGCAGCGAGCGGCTCGTCATCAATGCGCAGAACTGCGTGCACTGCAAGACCTGCGATATCAAGGACCCGACGCAGAATATCGTGTGGGTCACGCCGGAAGGCGGTGGCGGTCCGAACTATCCGAATATGTGATTGATGTGCCGTCTGCCTGTGCGGCGCTGCGCGATAACCGGCAGCGTCGCGCAGGCAAATTCCGATAGCGCGCTCGCGCTTTCGTCTGCGCGCATTCTTGCGCGTTTCGTTGGTCCCCTTCCCTAATCTTTTTATGGCGGCCCGTTCGCCGCCAATCGCGGGACCGCGTCAGGGTTACGGCGCGCTTGCCGCGATCTTCGGCGTGCTCACGGCCACATCGCCGCATTGCGCGCGATGGCGCAGCGCGTGATCGATCAGCACGAGCGCAAGCATCGACTCGGCGATCGGCGTCGCACGAATGCCGACGCAGGGGTCGTGCCGCCCGAAGGTCTCGACGATCGCGGGGTTCCCCGCCTTGTCGATCGAACGGCGCGGCGTGCGAATGCTCGACGTCGGCTTGATCGCGATCGACACCGTGATGTCCTGCCCCGTCGAAATACCGCCGAGCACGCCGCCAGCGTGATTGCCGACGAAACCTTCCGGCGTCAGCTCGTCGCCATGCACCGAGCCGCGTTGCGCGACGCTCGCGAAGCCCGCGCCGATCTCGACGCCCTTCACCGCGTTGATGCCCATCATCGCGTGCGCGATGTCGGCGTCGAGGCGGTCGAACAGCGGCTCGCCGAGGCCGACCGGCACACCGGAGGTAACTACGTTGATGCGCGCGCCGATCGAATCACCGTCCTTGCGCAGCGCGTCCATATACGCCTCGAGCTGCGGAACGATCTCCGCATTCGGCACGAAAAACGGGTTTTCGCGCACCTGCGCCCAATCGACGAACGGCACGTCGATCTCGCCGAGCGCGGCCATATAGCCGCGAATTTCGGTGCCGAACTTCTCGCGCAGCCACTTCTTCGCGACCGCGCCCGCCGCGACCGCCGGCGCCGTCAGCCGTGCCGACGAGCGGCCGCCACCGCGGTAATCGCGAATGCCGTACTTTTGCCAGTACGTGTAGTCGGCGTGGCCGGGGCGGAACGTTTCCGCGATGTTGCCGTAGTCCTTGCTGCGCTGGTCGGTATTGCGGATCAGCAGCGCAATTGGCGCGCCGGTGGTTTGACCTTCGAACACGCCCGAGAGGATCTCGACCTTGTCTTCTTCCTGGCGCTGCGTCACGTGGCGCGACGTGCCCGGCTTGCGGCGATCGAGTTCGAACTGGATGTCGGCTTCGTTGAGCGCCATGCCCGGCGGGCAGCCGTCGATCACGCAGCCGATAGCGGGGCCGTGCGATTCGCCGAAGGTCGTGACAGTGAAAAGCGTACCGAGCGTGTTGCCGGACATGAGCGTCGTCCAAAGAAATACGGGGAGACCGCTATTATGCCAGCCCGCTCGCCTCGAAGGCGGGCCTGGCGACGGCGATGGCCGATCGGCCAGGGCGCACTCGGCCGAAAGCGGGTGATGGTGGGCGAGTTCGCCATCTCGGCGTCCGCGCATCGGCCCACGGCTATTTGCGGGCGCCGCGCAGCTCGGTCACGAGCCGCTGCAGCGTCTCCGGCGTCGCGAGCGCCGGGTCGATCGGCTCGCCGACGGCGAGGCTCAGCCGGCTCATCACACCCTTGCTGATCGGCCGCGGCCAGGTTGCGTCCACCGCGCGCGAAAACACGCTGCCCCACAGCCCGCGCAGCGCCATCGGAATGACGGGCGCCGGCGTCCGCCTGACGATCTCGGCGACGCCGTGGCGAAACGGATTCAGCTCGCCGGTACGCGTCAGCTTCCCTTCGGGAAAGATACAGACGAGCTCGCCGTCCGCGAGCGCCTGCGCGCACAGGTCGTACGCACGCGCGAGCAGCGCCGCGTCCTGATGCGCGGACGCGATCGGAATCGCCTTCGCGTGCCGGAACAGCCAGCCGACGAACGGCGAGCGGAAGATCTGGTGGTCCATCACGAAGCGGATCGGCCGCGGGCTTTCGGCCATGATGACGATCGCATCGACGAAACTGACGTGGTTGCACACGAGCACCGCCGCGCCCTGTTCCGGAATCCGCTCCGCGTGCACGAGCCGGATCCGGTAGAACGTATGCACGAGCAGCCACGCGATGAAGCGCAGCAGGAACTCCGGCACGAGCAAATAGATGTAGCCCGCGACGACCACATTCAGAAGCGCGGTGACGAGGAAGATCGCCGGAATACTGAAGCCCGCGGCGGTCAGGCCCATCGCCATGAGCGCCGACACGATCATGAACAGCGAGTTGAGGATGTTGTTCGCGGCGATGATGCGCGCGCGATGGCTCGGCTGACTACGACTCTGGATCAGCGCATACAGCGGCACGCTGTAAAAGCCGCCGAACATCGCGAGCAGGAACAGATCGGCGAGCACGCGCCAATGCGCTAGCCGCGCGAGAAATTCGCCAACGCTGAGCAGATGCCCCGCCGGCGGCAGCGCGTGGCTCGCGAAAAAAAGATCGATCGCGAACACGCTCATACCGATCGAGCCGAGCGGCACGAGGCCGACTTCGATCCGCCGCTTCGAGAGCCGTTCGCACAACAGCGAGCCGATGCCGATGCCGATCGAAAACGTGGCGAGCAGCACGGTCACGACGTCGGGATCGGCGGACAGCACGTCCTTCGCGAAGTTGAAGAACGACGCGAGGAACGTCGCGCCGACGAACCACAGCCACGAAATGCCGAGCAGACCAAGAAACACCGTGCGGTTTTCGTGCGCGAGCTTCAGATTGCGCCACGTTTCGCTGACCGGGTTCCAGTTGATGCGCAACCCGGGCTGCGGCGCGGGCGTAGCCGGCACGAAGCCCGACACGGCGCGCCCGATCAGCGCGATCGCGATACACGCGCAAGCGAGCACCACCGCGCCATGCTCGGCGAACCCCGCGCCCGCGCCGCCGACGATCGTGCCGATCAGGATCGCGACGAAGGTGCCCATCTCGACCATGCCATTGCCGCCGACCAGCTCCGCCTGCGACAGATGCTGCGGCAGATACGAGTACTTGACCGGCCCGAATACCGTCGAATGCACGCCCATCAGGAACGTGCACAGGTACAGCAACGGCGCGGCATGCAGCCAGAACCCCGCGCCGCCGACCAGCATCACCGCGATCTCGAAAGTCTTGACGAGGCGCGTGAGCAACGCTTTGTCGTACTTGTCCGCGATCTGGCCGGAAGTGGCCGAAAACAGCACGAAAGGCAGAATGAAAATCGCGGCGATCAGGAACGCCGCGGTTTTCGGGTCGACGCCCGAAAACCGCGCCGCCTGATACGTGACGAGCGACGTGAAGCCGATCTTGAACACGTTGTCGTTCATCGCGCCGAGAAACTGTGTCCAGAAGAACGGCGCGAAGCGGCGCTGGCCGAGCAGGCGGAACTGGGATTCGTGCGCTTCGTGCGCGCGAGCGGCGCGGCGGGCGGCGGGCAACGGACGATCGTTCATGAAGTCAGGAGAACGGCGCGGAACAATGGCGATGAAGCGGGCGGCACGGCCGGCAAGCGGATCGCCGCGACTCGCGCACGCGGCTCCCGCAATCCGTCCGCACCAGCTCCAGACACAAAAAAAGCGCCCGCTTGCGCGCGCGCCCTGTCGGCGGATTCGCGCTCGCGGCGACGGCCGGAGCGCGACCTTCGAGCCACACGCATCAACGCGCCGGCTGCTGGTCCTGTCCTTCCTGCTCTTCCGGCCAGTCGCGGATATAGGCCTTCAGCATGCGGTTCTCGAACCCCTGCTCCTCGACCACCGCCTTCGCGACGTCGTAAAACGAGATGACGCCCATCAGCGTGCGGCTTTCCATGACGGGCAGATAGCGCACGTGATGCTCGAGCATCATGCGGCGCACTTCGTTGACGTCGGTTTCGGGCGTGCAGGTGAGCGGATGGTCGTCCATCACCTTGCGGATCGTCGAGGTGCCGACGCTGCCGCCGTTCTCGCTCAAGGTCAGAATGATTTCGCGAAACGTCAGCATGCCGACGAGGTCGCCGTACTCCATCACGACGAGCGAGCCGATGTCGTGCTCGGCCATGGTATTGACGGCGTCATGCAGCGTGGTATCCGGCGTGACCGTAAAAAGGGTATTGCCCTTGACTTTAAGAATGTCGCTGACTCGCATGATCTATCTCCTGATACCGCCAATCTTGCAGTGCATGAAATGTTTTTTCGATCCTATCGGAAAGGCCCATAAAAGGAAAGCGGCCCGCCAGCCAAGGCGCGGCGGGCTTCGCAGACTCGAATTCGTCTGACTTCCAGATTGCGAGCATGCCCCGCTCCCGGCACGAGCCGCAGGAACCCGCGGGAAAACCGCGCTTGAAGCGGCGCGCGCCAATGGTAGGATGGCCGCCCACCCCGATCTTTCGCGAGGCCGGTCACGGCCCGCCGCCCACGATGTCCGCCAACCGTTTCGATACGCTTGCGCTGCACGCCGGCGCAGCCCCCGACCCTGCCACCGGGGCGCGCGCGACGCCGATCTACCAGACCACGTCGTTTTCGTTCCGCGACTCGGATCATGCCGCCGCGCTGTTCAACATGGAGCGCGCCGGCCACGTCTACTCGCGCATCTCGAATCCGACCGTCGCCGTGTTCGAGGAGCGCGTCGCCGCGCTCGAAAATGGCGCCGGCGCGATCGGCACCGCGAGCGGGCAGGCCGCGCTGCATCTGGCGATCGCGACGCTGATGGGCGCGGGTTCGCACATCGTCGCGTCGAGCGCGCTGTACGGCGGCTCGCACAATCTGCTGCATTACACGCTGAGACGCTTCGGTATCGAGACGACCTTCGTCAAGCCCGGCGACTTCGACGCGTGGCGCGCCGCGCTGCGCCCCAACACGCGCCTGCTATTCGGCGAAACGCTCGGCAATCCGGGCCTCGACGTGCTCGACATCGCCGCGCTCGCACAGATCGCGCACGCGCACCGCCTGCCGTTGCTGGTCGACTCGACCTTCACGACGCCCTACCTGCTGCGCCCCTTCGAGCACGGCGCCGACCTCGTCTACCACTCGGCGACCAAGTTTCTCGGCGGCCACGGCACGACGATCGGCGGGGTGCTGGTCGACGGCGGCACGTTCGACTTCGAAGCTTCCGGCCGCTTTCCCGAATTCACCGAGCCGTACGACGGTTTCCACGGCATGGTATTCGCCGAGGAAAGCACCGTCGCGCCGTTCCTGCTGCGCGCGCGTCGGGAAGGCTTGCGCGACTTCGGCGCGTGCCTGCATCCGCAGGCCGCGTGGCAGTTGCTGCAAGGCATCGAGACACTGCCGTTGCGCATGGAGCGTCACGTCGTCAACACACGGCGCGTGGTCGAGTTTCTCGCCGGTCATGCGGCGGTCGAATCGGTCGCCTATCCCGAGTTGCCGACGCATCCCGACCACGCGCTCGCCAGGCGGCTGCTACCGCGCGGCGCGGGCGCCGTGTTCAGCTTCAACCTGCGCGGCGACCGCGCGGCCGGGCGCGCCTTCATCGAAGCGCTCACGCTCTTCTCGCACCTCGCGAACGTCGGCGACGCGCGCTCGCTGGTGATTCACCCGGCATCGACGACGCACTTCCGCATGGATGCCGCCGCGCTCGCCGCGGCCGGTATCACCGAAGGCACGATCCGTCTGTCGATCGGGCTCGAAGATCCGGATGACCTGATCGACGATCTCAAGCGCGCGCTGAAGGCCGCGCAAAAAACCGCGCAGCCGGCAAGCGGCGGTCGTACCGCAACGCCGAGCAGCGCCTCGCAACAGACCGCCACTGCCGCGCCCGCCGCCACGAGCCCCCCCGCCCGCCCGGAGTCCGCATGATCGTCACCGTTCAAGGCAAACCGGCCTACGCCTACACCGGCGGCAAACCCTTCGACGCGAGCCTGCCAACCGCCGTGTTCATCCACGGTGCCGAGCACGATCACAGCGTGTGGGCGCTGCAAAGCCGCTACTTCGCGCATCACGGCTTCGGCGTGCTCGCGGTCGATCTGCCGGGCCACCGACGCAGCGCCGGCCCCGCGCTCGCCAGCATCGCCGCGCTGGCCGACTGGCTCGCCGCGCTGCTCGACGCCGCGGGCGTCACGCGTGCGTTCGTCGCCGGTCACAGCATGGGCTCGCTGATCGCGCTCGACTTCGCCGGCCGCTATCCGCAGCGCGCAACGCATCTTGCGCTGCTCGCCACCGCGCTGCCGATGACGGTCTCCGACGCGCTGCTCGACGCCGCGCTCAATCGCGAGCCCGAGGCAATCGGCATGGTCAACCAGTGGTCGCATTCGACGCTCGCCGCGAAGCCCTCGTGCCCCGGCCCCGGTTTCTGGCTGCACGGCATGAACCAGCGGCTGATGGAGCACGTGTCCGCCAGCGGCGAGCCGCATCTGTTCCACACCGACTTCACCGCCTGCCATACCTATGCGGACGGCCACGCTCGTGCGGCGCAGGTGCGTTGCGCCACGCGCCTGATCGTTGGCCGGCGCGATGCGATGACGCCGCCGCGCGCGGCGAAAGCGCTTGCCGATGCGCTCGCGCAGGCGGGCACGCCGGTCGACACCGTCACGCTCGATGCGGGCCACGCGTTGATGACCGAGCAACCCGACGCGACGCTCGATGCGCTGTACGGCTTCGCTTCGCGGCCGCCGCACGAAGCGGGCTGAAGGGGCGCGCGATGGCCGCTCGCCGCGCGCCTCGGTGCTCCGCGGGCGGCCGTCGGGAATGCCGTTGCGAATCGCCACCGAATCGCTACCGAACGACCACGATACCCACGCCGAACCCGCCGCGCCATCTGCCGAATGGCCAGGTTGCGCCAGGCAGGCGATCGCCGGAGAATGATTGAAGCTGTCTTTCTCAGCCTCCGGAGGCCGTCATGGCTCATACAGCACATACCGATCACTTCGCGAACTTCGCGGAGTTTTATCCGTACTACCTGAGCGAGCATCGCAATCTCGTGTCGCGGCGGCTGCATTTCGTCGGCTCGCTCGGCGTCATTGGCTGCCTCGCGATGGCGCTCGCCACCGGCGACTGGCTATGGTTGCCGGCGGCCGTGGTGTGCGGCTACGGCTTCGCGTGGGTCGGCCATTTCTTCTTCGAAAAGAACCGGCCTGCCACCTTCCGTCATCCGTTTTACAGCCTGATGGGCGACTGGGTGATGTTCAAGGACATCTGCGTGGGGAAGATTTCGTTGTAGTTTTATCGGGGCGGCTCGAAGTCTGGCCGCCCTATCACGCAGCCTGGTGCGGCATCGAAGCCGCCGCGCGCTCGCCATCGCCGGGTCGCGCCGCCCGTGCCGCCGCGCGCGAGGCGAGCAACGCGGCGAGCGTCACCTTCAGCTGGTCATTGTCGAGCGCGGCGAGCAGCATGCCGCCGTCCACGCGCGTGGAGTCGAGTTCGAGCTGATACGTAAGCTCCGCGCGGTCGATCACGAACAGGTCGTACAGCCGCTGCACGGTCACCTGCGCCGGGTTCGCGAGGAGCACGAAGTGCGGGCCGGTATGGTCCTCCTCCAGCCGCGCGATCCACTCGATCTCCTCGAGACGCTGCAACAGCATCAGCGTCGTATCCTTGTCGCGGCGAAGCATCCGGGCAAGCTCGGGCATCGTGTAGCCGCGTCTGCCGCCCTCACGCGCTTCGCACAGCCGCGCGAGCAATTCGAGCGAATCGAACAGATTGCTGCCATAGAACACCGGGCGGTGAAACTGACCGATGCGAATCGCCGGCAACGCCGATGCGATCATCGCGCCGGTCAGCGTGATGAACCAGCACAGGTACATCCACAACAGGAACAGCGGCACCGCTGCGAACGCTCCGTACACCGCCGTATAGGTCGGAATACGGCGCACGTAGTAGCCGAAGCCGCGCTTGGCGAGCTCGAACGCGACCGCGGCGATCACGCCGCCGACCACCGCGTCGCGCCATTCGACACGGCAGTTCGGCAGATAAACGTAAAGGATCGTGAACGCGAGCATCGTGAACGGCAGCGAGGCGCTCGCGAGCGCCCATTCGATCAGCGGCGTGATGCGCTGCGCGGCGCTAAACGACATCGATTGCGTGAACACATACGACGAGATGGACAGGCTCACGCCGATCAGGATCGGACCGAGCGTGATGATCGCCCAGTACACGAGAATGCGCTGCGCGACGGGCCGCGCCTTGCGCACGCGCCAGATCACATTGAACGCGGACTCGACGGTCATCATCGTCATCACCGCGGTGACGAACAGGATGATCATGCCGATCGTGGTCAGCCCTTTGGCCTTCGATGCGAACTGGTTCAGATACTTGAAGATCTGATCGTTCAGTTGCGCGGGCATCAGGTGGTCGGCAAGAAAAAACTGCAGCGACGCCTGGAACGAGCTGAAGATCGGAAACGCGGTGAACAGCGCAAACGCGACGGTGGCGAGCGGCACGAGCGCGAGCATCGTCGTGAACGTCAGGCTGCCCGCGACCTGCGGAATCCGGTCCTCGCCGATGCGTTGCGCCGCGAATTGCGCGAGCCGTTTAAGCGTGTCGAGATCGAAACGCACCCTAACCAACAAACCTGCCTCCTTGCTTGCTGAACCGTCAGACCGGGACTGCGGGAACTCCGTGCGGCCTTTGGCCGAAGCTCCTGGCCGAACGGCTATGTGCGGCCTTTGCAACTGACCGAACCCCTATAATACCCGTTCAACGATGAGGCCTATGAAAGACATTCTCGTGCTTTATTACAGCCGTCACGGCGCCACCCGCGAGCTCGCGCTGGCGATCGCGCACGGCGTCGACAGCGTCCCCGGCATGCAGGCGCGCGTGCGCACCGTGCCGGCGGTTTCCACGGTTTGCGAGGCGAGCGAGCCGGACATTCCCACCGAAGGACCACCGTACGTCGAGCTGCGCGACCTCGAAGAATGCGCGGGCCTCGCGCTCGGTTCGCCGACCCGCTTCGGCAACATGGCGGCCGCGCTCAAATACTTTCTCGACGGCACCACGCCGCAGTGGCTATCCGGTGCACTGTCGGGCAAGCCGGCCTGCGTGTTCACGTCGACCGGCAGCCTGCACGGCGGCCAGGAATCCACGCTGCTGTCGATGATGCTGCCGCTGCTCCATCACGGCATGCTGATCGTCGGCATTCCATACACGGAGAGCGCGCTGTCCACCACGCAGACCGGCGGCACGCCGTACGGCGCGTCGCATTACGCGCGCGCGGGCACGACCGGCCATGGCATCTCCGCCGACGAACGGACGCTGGCGATTGCGCTCGGTGCGCGCGTTGGGCTCACGGCGGCGTCGATGTCCGAAAGGCCATGAGCGTAAAGCCGTGAACGAACCGGATCCGCAACCCACCGAACGCGACGACGCCCGTCGTGACGCGGGTGGCGCTGCACTCGCGGCCACGAACTCCGGGGGCCACGCGAACGCGGCGCCCGCAAGCCTCGCGGCCAACGCGTCGGCATCTACGACCGTCGTGCCCGTGCAACCCAAAGCTGCCGCCGCGCTCGTCGCCGCTTTCACACTGGTCTCGATGATCGTGCTTGCCGTCGCATGGGAATGGTGGCTCGCGCCGTTGCGCTCTGGCGGCTCGCTGCTCGTACTGAAAGCGTTACCGCTACTCTGCGCGTTGCCGGGCGTGTGGCGACGTCGGCTTTACACGATGCAATGGGCGTCGATGCTGATCCTGCTGTATTTCGCCGAAGGCGTCGTGCGTGGCTGGAGCGATCATGGCTTGAGCGCGCGGCTCGGCTGGCTTCAAGCGGCGCTCGCCATGATCTTCTTCACCTGCGCACTCGCGTATGTCGGACCGTTCAAGCGGGCGGCGAAACGAGCCGCGAAGCAGGCTGCAAAGCAGGCTGCAAAGCAAGCCGCCAGCGAACCGACCCCGCCCGCCTGAGGCCCAAGCCCCAACACCGTCAACCGATCCACATGACCCACACCGCTTTTCTCGCCGCCTGCCGCGACACCATCGGCGCGACTTACGTACTGACCGATCCGCACGACACCGCTCCATTTCTGACCGACTGGCGCCGCCGCTACACCGGCGCGGCCTGCGCGGTGCTGTGCCCGGCCACGTCCGCGGAAGCCGCCGCGCTCGTCAGGCTCGCGGTCGAACATCGCGTCGCGCTGGTGCCGCAGGGCGGCAACACCGGCCTCGCGGGCGGCGCGACACCCGACGCGAGCGGCGCGCAGGCGGTCATCAGCTTGCGCCGCCTGAATCGCGTGCGCGACATCGATCCGCACAACAACACGATCACCGTCGAAGCCGGCGTGATCCTCGCCGACGTGCAGAAGCACGCCGAAGCGGCCGGGCGTCTGTTTGCGCTGAGCCTCGCCGCCGAAGGCAGCTGCACGATCGGCGGCAATCTGTCGACCAATGCGGGCGGCACCGGCGTGCTGCGCTATGGCAACTCGCGCGAGCTATGCCTCGGCCTCGAAGTGGTGACGCCGCAAGGCGAACTGTGGGACGGCCTGCGCGGGCTGCGCAAGGACAACACCGGCTACGATCTGCGCGACCTGTTCATCGGCGCGGAAGGCACGCTCGGCCTGATCACCGCGGCGGTGCTCAAGCTGCATCCGCAGCCGGCCGCGCGCGTCACCGCGCTCGCCGCGCTCGCGTCGCCGCATGCGGCGCTCGATTTTCTCGCGCTCACGCAACGCGTCGCCGGGCCGCTCCTGACCGGCTTCGAACTGATGTCGGATTTCTGCCTGCGCCTCGTCGGCCGGCACTTCGAGCAGATGCGTTATCCGTTTGCCGAACCGCATGCGCAGGTCGTGCTGCTCGAACTGTCGGACAGCGAAAGCGAAGTGCACGCGCGCACGCTGTTCGAGGGGCTGATGGAAACCGCGCTCGAACAAGGTCTCGTGGAAGACGCCGTGGTGGCGGAAAACCTCGCGCAGTCTCGCGCGTTCTGGAATCTGCGCGAGCACATTCCGCTCGCCCAGGCCGAGGAGGGCCTGAACATCAAGCACGACATCGCGGTGCCGATTTCACGCATCGGCCACTTCATCGAAGCGACCGATGCGGCAATCGCGCAAGCCGCGCCGGGCGCGCGCATGGTCACGTTCGGCCATCTCGGCGACGGCAATCTGCACTACAACGTGCAGGCGCCCGAGGGCGTCGATGCGAAGGCGTTTCTGCGGCAGTACCAGAGCCCGATCAACCGGATCGTCTACGACAGCGTCAATGCGCATCGCGGCAGCATCAGCGCGGAACACGGACTCGGCCAGTTGAAGATCGACGAAGCCGCCCGCTACAAGCAGGACGTCGAGGTGCGGATGATGCGCGCGATCAAGCAGGCGCTCGATCCGCTGAACCTGATGAATCCGGGCAAGGTGCTACGCTAATATCTGAAGCCTGCGCGATCCGGCGCGCAGGCGTTTTGCAGGAGTCGCGTCCGTGAAGATTCGCGTGCTGTCCGATCTGCATCTGGAAAACGACGAACCTGAACTGATCCCGCATGCGCAGGCGGATCTCGTGGTGCTGGCGGGCGACATCCACAATCATGCGGCCGGCCCGCGCTGGGCCGCGCAGGCGTTCGACGACGCGGTGCCGGTCGTCTACGTGCCGGGCAATCACGAGTACTACGACGGTGAATTCGGCGCGCTGGAGAGCGCGATGCTCGACGCGGCCGCGCAGGTCGACAACGTGCATCTGCTGAACAACGCCGCGCTGGTCGACAGCCAGGGCCGCTGGCGCGTGCTCGGCACGACGTTGTGGACCGACTTCGCGCTGTACGGCGCGACGCCGGATGCAATCGAGGAATCGATCGTCGCCGCGCGCCGGATCATGCTCGACTATCGCGGGCTGATCCAGATGAACTGGCCGCACGACCCGCGCGACGCCGCACGCGACTTCACGCCCGCCGATTCGCTCGCGCTGCACCAGCATGCGCGCGCGTGGCTCGAAAGCGAGCTTGCCAAACCGTTCGCCGGCCAAACGATCGTGGTCACGCATCACGCGCCGCATCGGCTGAGCCTGGCCGGGCGTTTTGCCGAAGACCGCGTGTCGGCGGGCTTCGTCAACCATCTGCCCGAGCTCGTGCGCGCGCCTGTCGCGTTGTGGATACATGGCCACACGCATACGTCGTTCGACTACGTGGTGGACGGCACCCGGGTCGTGTGCAATCCGCGCGGCTATTTCGACCGGCGCACGCGCCAGTGGGAAAATCCGCTGTTTGCGTGGGACAAGGTCGTCGAGATCTAGCGGGTGCTAGCGGGCCTCTTGCGTCAGATCACCCCGCCGCCGCTCACCGCTCGCGCCGCGGCGCATCCTGTGACTCGACCTCGACCGGCACGAGCTGCGGCTGCTGTTCGCGCATGCGGCGCAGCAGATCGCGCGAGGCGGCGACGCCGATCAGTCCAAACATGACGGCCAAGCCGATCATCAGGTGCGTATCCATGGATGTGTCGTCCTTCAGTGGTTGCGAGGCGCCGAACGGCGGCGAATCCAGCGCGTCCGGCCAGAGCGGCGACGCGTGAACGACACGTTAACAAATCGACTGCGCGGCAGAAGTAAAGAAATGTTGCGGCGCGGCGCGTGTGTAACAGGCTGTCACGCCGCGTGCCCACTCCGCGTGCCGCACTCCGCGTGCCGCACTCCGCGTGCCGCACTCCGCGTGCCGCACTCCGCGTGCCGCTCGAACGTCAATGCATGACGAGCAGACCGTTCAGGTCCGCGCGAACTGCCGCAACTCCGCCTGATCCGCTGCCAGCGTCGAAGGCAACTCGTCGCGCAGGAATTCGACCCACGTGCGGATCTTCGCATCGAGATACTGCCGCGACGGATACAGCGCATACAGATTCATCTGCTGCGACGTGTACTCGGGCATCAGCCACACCAGTTCGCCGCTGCGCAAACGGCTGATCGCCGAGTAGATCGGAATCAGCGCTACGCCCATGCCCTGGGCGACGGCCACGACCATCGCCTCGGCCACGTTCACCTGAAACGTCGCCGCGCCGAGCGAGACGACTTCCTCGCCGTTCGGGCCGTCGAAAGTCCATTTGTCCGGCGGATTCACCGGCGTCACCATCTGCAGGCAGGCGTGCTGCGCGAGGTCCGCAGGGGTTTGCGGCACGCCGCGCCGTTCGAGGTACGCCGGCGACGCGCACGCAATGCTGAACGCGCTGCCAAGGCGCTGCGACACGAGCCCCGAATCCGGCAGGCCGGTCGCGAGCGTCAGCGACACGTCGAAGCCTTCGTCGAGCAGATCGGGCATGCGCTGCGCGAGCGTCAGTTCGATATGCACGTCCGGGTAGCGCTGCTGGTAACGGCCCACGGCCGGCACCACGTAGTGCTGGCCGAAGCTCGTCATCGCGTGAACCTTCAGCTTGCCGGACGGACGCGCGTGCGCATCGCTCGCCTCGGCCTCCGCCTGATCCACGTACGCGAGAATCTGCTCGCAGCGCTGCAGATAGCGCTCGCCAGCTTCGGTCAGCGCGATGCGGCGCGTGGTCCGGTTCAAAAGCCGTGTGCGCAGATGCGCTTCCAGATCGGAAACCGCGCGCGACGCGTAGGCCGTCGTCGTATTCAGATGCTGCGCGGCGCCCGTGAAGCTGCCCGCTTCGACGACGCGGACGAAAACGCGCATGTTTTGAAGCGTGTCCATACCTATCCTCAGAAATCGGCAGCGATTGTTACACGATCAGCAATGGCGATTATCTCATGTCTGGTAAAAATGCCTTGCATCCTTACCGGTTATTCCGCAATCGATCGAAAAATATAATTGCGCACAAGCTTCTATAGTCAAATTTGGAGGAAATCGTGCAGTCTCCGGTACTCAAAGGGATCGCCGCGGCCGCGGTTCTTACGATCCTATTAACAATCGCCGGATGCGCAAGTACCGGAGGCGTCGCGCCGCAAACGCACACGATCAATCCTGCGTCGCTCGATGCGGGCAACGCAATCCGCGCCGCCAACGCCGATGCGCAGTGGCCCGCCGCCGACTGGTGGCGCGCCTATGACGATCCGCAGCTGGACCGGTGGATCGCGGACGCGCAAGCCGGCAATCCCAGTCTCGCGGTCGCCCAGGCGCGCGTGCGTGAGGCGGCGTCGATGGCCGGCGTCGCGCGCGCGGCGCTGGCGCCGCAAGTCAACGGCAGCCTGTCGATCCAGCGCCAGCAGTGGGCCGACAACGTGTTCTACGGTCCGGGGCCGCTCGCCGGCGAGCAGTCGTGGAACAACACCGGCACGCTCGGCCTCGCCTATCACCTCGACTTCTGGGGCAAGGACAAGAACGCCGCCGAGCGCGCGCTCGACCTCGCGCACGCGAGCGCCGCCGACGCGCGCGCCGCGCAGCTCGAACTGCAGGCGAACGTCGTGCGCACCTATATCGAGATGTCGCTGAACTACGCGTTGCTCGACATCGCGAAGGCCACGCTGCAGCAACAGCAGCAGATCGTCGACCTCGCGAACCGGCGCCTGAAGGGCGGCATCGGCACGCAGCTCGAAGTGAGCCAGGCCGAGACGCCGATGCCCGAGTACGAGCGCCAGATCGACGCGATCGAGGAGAAGATCGCGCTCGGCCGCAATCAGTTGGCCGCACTCGCGGGCAAGGGTCCAGGCGCCGGCGACGCGATCCAGCGCCCGGCGCTGTCGCTCGCCGTGCCCGCCGGTCTGCCGGCCGCGCTGCCCGCGGATCTGATCGGCCACCGGCCGGACGTGGTCGCGGCGCGCTGGACGGTCGCCGCGCAGGCGCGCGGCATCGACGTCGCCAAGGCCGGGTTCTATCCGGACATCAACCTGCTCGCGTCGATCGGCGGCTATGCGGCGATGGGGCCGCTGTTCCAGTTCCTGAAGAGTCCGTCGCATAGCTGGAGCGTGGGTCCCGCGCTGACGCTGCCGATCTTCGACGGCGGCCGGCTGCGCTCGCAGCTCGGCGCGGCGTCGGCGGGCTACGACGAGGCCATCGAGCGCTACAACCAGTCGATCGTGGGCGCGCTGAAGGACATCTCCGACCAGGTGATCCGCATCCGTTCGCTGACCACCCAGGCCGACGCCGCCGACCGCTCGGTCGCCGCCGCGCGCAGGAACTACGAGCTGTCGCGCGAAGGCTACCGGCGCGGCTTGACCGACTATCTGAACGTGCTGGTCGCGCAAAACCAGTTGCTGCGCGCGCAGGAAGGTGTCGCCAAAGTGCAGGCCGAGCGGCTCGGCGCGCATGCGTCGTTGATGACGGCGCTCGGCGGCGGTCTCGACGATCCGGCCAACGGTCCGCGGGATAACGAAACGTTGCCGGCGCATGGCAAGAGCAGCGGCGAGAACAAGAGCGGCGCGGCGAGTAGCGACACGGCAACAGCGGATGCGGATGCCAACGCCAACGCCAGGACCAACGCAGCCATCGCCGCCACCACCGCCTCGCGCGCCCCGAACGCGCCCGCGTCCGAGTAAGGAAGGCCATGTCCTCCTCGCCCTCCCCGTCGAACTCGCGCCCCGCCTCGTTCGCCGCACTCTACGAAGCCGCCGTCCACTGGGCGCGCACCGACGGCCTCGTATGGATCTATCTGTTCAAGGCGCTCGCCGCGTGCTTCCTCGCGCTCGGCATCGCGATGAAGCTCGATCTGCCGCAGCCGCGCACCGCGATGACCACCGTGTTCATCGTGATGCAGCCGCAAAGCGGCGCAGTGTTCGCGAAGAGCTTCTATCGGATCTGCGGCACGCTGGTCGGTCTCGTCGTAATGCTCGCGCTGATCGGACTGTTCGCGCAGCAGCCGGAGCTGTTCCTCGTCACGACCGCGATCTGGGTCGGCATCTGCACCGCCGGCGCCGCGCGCAATCGCAACTTCCGTTCGTACGGCTTCGTGCTGGCGGGCTACACGGCCGCGCTGATCGGCATCCCCGCTTCGCAGCATCCGGACGGCGCGTTCCTGAGCGCGCTCACGCGGGTCGCGGAAGTGGTGATCGGCATCATCTGCGCGGGCGCGGTCAGCGGCCTCGTGTTTCCGCAGTTCGCCGGCCTGCAGATGCGCGGCACCGTGCGCGCGCGCTTCTCGGCGTTCGTCGAGTACGTGTCGGCGTCGCTTGCCGGGCGCAACGACCGCGCCCAGATCGAGGCGACCAATGCGCGCTTCGTCGCCGACATCGTCGGCTTCGAGGCCGCGCGCAGCGTCGCCGTGTTCGAAGGCCCCGATTCGCGGATGCGCGGCGGGCGCCTCGCGCGTCTGAACAGCGAGTTCATGACCGCGTCGACGCGCTTTCACGCGCTGCATCAGCTGATGAACCGTCTGCGCGACAGCGGCACGCACGGCGCGGCGATCGCGATCGCCGCGCTCGAACCGTACTTCAAGGAGATCGCGCCGTTGCTCGCGAAGTCGGGCGAGCCGGTGCTGAGCGCGGCCGACGCCGCGCACGCCGCGGCCCAGCTCGACACCTACAGGAGCGAGTTGCCCAAACGCGTGCGCGCGACGCGCGACGAGCTCGAAACGCACCCCGACGCGCCGTTGCTCGATTTCGACACGGGCGCCGAGCTGCTATACCGCTTCATCGACGACCTGCATGCGTACGCGGCGACCTACGCGTCGCTCGCCGTCGACAAGCACGCGCGCGAACGCTGGATCGAGCGCTACGAGCCGAGAACCAACGCGATCGCGGCCGGCGTCGCGGGCCTGCGCGCGGCCATCGTGATGATGGTGCTCGGGGCGTTCTGGATCGCCACCGCGTGGCCGAGCGGCTCGACGTTCACGCTGGTCGCAGCGGCCGTGTGCGCGCTCGCGTCGGCGTCGCCGGATCCGAAGCGCACCGCGTTCCAGATGGCCGGCGGCACGGTGCTCGCGACGCTGATGGGCATGATCGCGGTGTTCGGCGTGTATCCGCACATCGACGGCTTCGTGATGCTGTGCGTCGCGCTCACGCCGTTCCTGCTGCTCGGCGTATTGATGACCACGCGTGCGACGCTCGCGGGCTACGGCGTCGGCTACTGCATCTTCTTCTGCTTCCTCGCCGGCCCCGACAACGTGATGCACTACGACCCGAGCGCGTTCATGAACGACGCGCTCGCGCTGGTGCTGTCGATGCTGGTGTCGTCGATGGCGTTCGCGGTGCTGCTGCCGCCGTCGACGCCGTGGCTGCGCAACCGCCTGCTCGTCGACCTGCGCCGCCAGGTGGTGCTGGCCGGCCGCGCGGGTCTGGCACGCGTGCGCTCGCGCTTCGAAAGCGGCGCGCGCGATCTGATGTTCCAGATCAACGCGCTGTCGCAGAACGAGCCCGAAACGAAGCGCGACACGCTGCGCTGGCTGTTTTCGGTGTTGGAGGTCGGCAACGCGGTGATCGACCTGCGCCGCGAAATCGCGACGCTGCCCAACGAGCCGCGCTACCACCAAGCGGCACCGTGGCGCGTCGCGCTGCGCGCGCTGCGCGATGCGCTCGCGGCGCTGTTCGAGCGGCCCCGGCAGCAGCACTTCGCGCGCGCGCTCGCGGCGACCGCCGATGCGATCGCGCAAGTGCAGCAGCTGATGGCCGGCTTCACGCCGTCGCGTGAAGAACGCCATCAGCTGCTGCGCATCCTCAGTCAACTGCATTTCATCCGTACCGCGCTGCTCGATCCGCAGTCGCCGCTTGCCTCGGCGATCGGCGCACGCGCGAACGCATCAGAAGAAAAAGGAGTTCCTCATGCCGCGTGATATCGCCGTGCTCGATGCCTATGTGCCGGCCATTGTGCTGCTGTTCATCGCGGGCGCCGCGCTGACCTGGCTCGTCGATCGCGTGATCGCCTATACGGGCCTGTATCGCGTGGTGTGGCACCCCTCCCTGTTCCGGGCCAGCTTGCTCGTGTCCGTGTGCGGCCTTCTCGGCCTCGCCGTTTATCGTTGATCAGAGTCGAAACATGACCATCCGAAATCTTGTGGGCTTCATCGCGACAGCCGTCATTTTCATCGTCGCGATCGTGATTGGCCGCGTGCTGTGGGTCCATTACATGGACGAACCGTGGACCCGCGACGGCCGCGTGCGCGCCGAGATCGTCAACGTCGCGCCGGACGTGTCGGGCGCGATCGTCGATCTGCCGGTCAAGGACAACCAGTTCGTGAAGAAGGGCGACCTGCTGATGCAGATCGATCCGTCGCATTACCAGATCGCGGTCGAGCAGGCGCAGGCCGCCGTTGCCGCGCGCAAGGCCGAATTGCAGATGAAGCGCGACGACGCGCAACGGCGTGCCGACATGGATTCGCAGGTGGTGTCGAAGGAAAGCCGCGAAAACGCGACGCATACCGCGTCCGCCGCCGATGCCGCCTATCAGCAGGCACTCGCCGCGCTCGACGCCGCGAAGCTGAACCTCGAGCGCACGCGCGTGGTGTCGCCGGTCGACGGCTACGTGACGAACCTCTCCGTGTTCCGCGGCGACTATGCGAGCGCGGGCGCCGCGAAGCTCGCGATCGTCGATAGTCACTCGTTCTGGGTGTATGGCTACTTCGAGGAAACCAAGCTGCCGCACGTGCGCGTCGGCGATCAGGCCGAAGTGCGGCTGATGAGCGGCGGCACGCTGCAAGGTCACGTGGAGAGCATCTCGCGCGGCATCTACGACCGCGACAATCCGCAAAGCCACGAGCTGCTCGCGGACGTGAATCCGACCTTCAACTGGGTGCGCCTCGCGCAGCGCGTGCCGGTGCGCGTGCGGATCGACTCGGTGCCGCCCGACGTGATGCTGGCGGCGGGCACGACCTGCACGGTGGTGGTGCGGCCGGGGAGACGCTCCGGCTCCTCGTCGGCCAACGCGAGCTGACGCCCGCGCCGCCTTTTATAGCCTGAACTGCCCCACCATCGCCTTCAGCCCGCGCGCCTGATCGTCGAGCGAGCAGGCCGCGGCGGTGGCCTCCTCCACCAGCGCGGCGTTCTGCTGCGTGCCCGGAGCCTATCCGCCTTTTCGTGTGCGAGTCGGTTTAAAAAATCCTACCCCTTCGCCAGCGTGAAGCGCTCGCCAAACAGGATGACGAACTGGTTCATCGCGGACTTCCAGTCGAAGGTTGCCCTGTCGGTCTCTGTGTCAAGGCAGCGGATGCTTGCTGTCATCGAGCCGTCGCGGAGGATTGGCTCCCCAACGTGCTTTTATCTGTTCCGGAGTCTCCGGAGGCCATTTCACACCCATCCTGATGATGCGGTCTCGGATTTCGACCAGTTTGACACCTGATTCAGCGGTGGAGCCTATATGTTCTATCTGCGATTCCAATTGTCTTGGGAATGAGATTCCATTGATGTTGTAAGTGTTGGGGTTGGCTCCGTGATCGAGAAGGTAATTGACTGCCCCGGTGTCGTAGCCAGTTAGCGCTTCGTAGAGAGATGTGTTGCGCAATGAATCGCGCCGGTTCACATCCGCGCCACGCTCCACCAGCAACTTTAGCGAGCCCAATTTACGATCGCTTGCAACATCAAAAATTATCGGGGTGCCTTCTGATATCAAATTTGGATCAACACCGCCGTCCAGCATCGCACGCAGGAATTCCGGGTGGGAGCTGTTGAGCATAACCCCGAGCGGATCACCAAAATTCGGCACTTCCTGCAAGGGATCGGCTCCGGCCTTCACCACCTCCGACATAACCGCAAGCCGATGCGGGTCGCGCTGCAATGCCTCCTGAAACGCAAAAAACAGCATCGTCATGTTCTTGCGCCCGGGCGTGTTCAGGTCTGTCTCCGGTGCCAGTCGACGGACCTGCTCCATGTCGCCTCGCTCGATGGCCTGCGCCAGTTCGAGTTGCGGGCCGCTAAAAAAATCAGTGGCGGGAAATTTTTTCATTGCATGAACCACAGGGGATAGCGCCAGTAATAGCACCGGCACGATAAGAATTCCGCTGAGTGTTTTCATCGCTTTCAGCCACGTTATTCAAGGCAGCGGAAGCTTGCTGTCATCGAGCCAACGTGGTGCGTTTGCCCCCCAGCGCGCCCGTATCTGTGCCGGTGTCTTCGGGGGCCATTTCACGCCCATCCTGATGATGCGATCCCGAATCTCGATTAGCTTCATGTAGGTCGGAGAATTGGGCGCGGATGCGTTATCGGCAATGCGCGTTGATAGCGCCTGAGGAAACGACAGGCCTTTGATATCGTAGGTGTCGGGGTTCGCCCCATGATCCAGCAAGTAGTCAATTTGATCTAGTGCGCGATTTGCCAGCGCCTCATACAGCACTGAATTACGCAACGAATCGCGCCGGTTCACATCCGCGCCACGCTCCACCAGCAGCTTGAGTGAGCCAGATGTCGACTCTCCTGCAACAAAGAAAATTAATGGATCTCCCTTGTAGACCAGATTAGGATCAACGCCCCCGTCCAGCATCGCGCGCAGGAATTCCGGGTGGGAGCTGTTGAGCACGACCCCGAGGGGGCTGCCAAAATCCGGTACGGCCTGCAAGGGATCGGCCCCGGCCCTCACCACCTCCGACGCAACCGCAAGCCGATGCGGGTCGCGCTGCAACGCCTCCTGAAAGGCAAAAAACAGCATCGTCATGTTCTTGCGTCCGGGCGTGTTCAGGTCCGTCTTCGGTGCCAGCCGCCGGACCTGCTCCATGTCACCTCGCTCGATGGCCTGCGCCAGTTCGAGTTGCGGGCCGCTAAAAAAATCAGTGGCGGGAAATTTTTTCATTGCATGAACCACAGGGGACAGCGCCAGTAACAGCACCGGCACGATAAGGATTCGGCTGAGTGTTTTCATCGCTTTCAGCCACGTTATGACAGTGTTTCAAGTACGGCGATGTCCTCCGCCTTCTGCTGCTCGATGCTGTCTATTGCCTGCCTGATGAAGTGCCGCGACACGGGCGAGCCGCTGCCGGGCAGGGGATAGGCAGTACCGGCTGCACCGGGCAGAGGCGTCCACGTCTGTGCCACGGTCAGAATGTCGCCCTTCACATGGTACGCATTGATGTTCGATGGCGTGACCTGGCCGCCGTAGTGTTCGACCGTCTTCGGGTGCAGACCGGCAGCATTGAAGCTCCAGCAGTCCTTGCCGCTGGCCAAAGAAGCGGCAGAACAGAGACCACCACCTAGCGAGTGTCCGGCAATATCAATTGGCGGGGGATTATCGCGCAGCTTTTCCCCAATATTTACGGCTCGTCTATAGTAAGGCGACTTCATATCCACGCTCTGGTTGAAGTTGTTTGACCAGTCGCTCAGGCTCGTCATTTCGGTTCCCTTGAAGGCGAGTGTCGGATTCATGGCGGCACCGAAGACCGCCGCATCCGGTTCGTATAGCTGCGCCCTGAAGTTCGAGCCTTCGATTTCCAGGTCTTTTGGCTTCAAGCCGTACTGCCGTAGAAATTCCATATCCCCGCTGCGGTTCGCCCACCCTTCGGGCACCGGCCTGGACGGCTCGTAGACATGATCGGAGAGTCTGGCCTTCTCCACCGCGACATTGTTGCGGGCGAGCCGCTCAGCCGCTGTCCGCACGCGCCCTGACATGGCTGCATTGCCCGCCGCAATCAGCGCCTTGCGCGTCTGCCACCGCTGCGCCTTGGTCAGTGCCTGTGGTATCTCAATGCGCGGCGGTGTCGCCCGGGCTGCGCGCGCAGCGTCCAGCCGGGTTTGCCAGGTGGCCGGATCATACTGAACGGACAGAATGGGCTCGCCGTTCGCGTGACTGCCGGTCCTCCCTACGGGATTCATTAACGGCGTGCTACTGTACGGTGACGGAAACAGGCCATTACGCGGACCTTTAACGGCAAGCAGTTTGCCCCGGCGAACCTCTTCGAGAAGAGCAACGATGACCCACCAACCATCGGTATCAGGGTTCCGGTCCCGTACATCATGAAAAAACAGCCAGTGACTGTCGATGAGATTCCTGACCAGCTTCCGGTCCTCCTCCCACTTTCCGCGATTCAGTGTGGCGATAGCAAGAAATTCCCGGGTCTCCGCCCTGGCTCTCTGAAGGTCTGCGGCCTTGCCGAGGCACGCGTTATAGTGCCATTCGTCGCAGATGACGTAACAGGTACCCGGTGGCCGCTGGCAGAACAGCTCCAGGGAGTGCATCTCAAATACGGACAGGGACATAGGTGTGTCGATGGTCTATCTGAAGTCGCTGCCGGGGTGACAGCAGTCAGATAATTACCGTGCGACAGGCAGTCCGTACATGGGCGACGGCCCAAAATCTCCACAGCTTTCGACGAACCTGTCCGTGTTCCGCGGCGACTATCCGACGGCCGGCGCCGCGAAGCTCGCGATCGTCGATAGTCACTCGTTCTGGGTGTATGGCTACTTCGAGGAAACCAAGCTGCCGCACGTGCGCGTCGGCGATCAGGCCGAAGTGCGGCTGATGAGCGGCGGCACGCTGCAAGGTCACGTGGAGAGCATCTCGCGCGGCATCTACGACCGCGACAATCCGCAAAGCCACGAACTGCTCGCGGACGTGAATCCGACCTTCAACTGGGTGCGCCTCGCGCAGCGCGTGCCGGTGCGCGTGCGGATCGACTCGGTGCCGCCCGACGTGATGCTGGCGGCGGGCACGACCTGCACGGTGGTGGTGCGGCCGGGGACGGGCTCCGGCTCCTCGTCGGCCAACGCGAGCTGACGCCCGCGCCGCCTTTTATAGCCTGAACTGCCCCACCATCGCCTTCAGCCCGCGCGCCTGATCGTCGAGCGAGCGGGCCGCGGCGGTGGCCTGCTCCACCAGCGCGGCGTTCTGCTGCGTGCCCGAGTCCATCTGCGTGACCGCGAGACTGATCGCCTCGATACCGGCGCTCTGCTCGGACGACGCCGCCGAAATCTCGCCCATGATGTCGGTCACGCGCTTCACGGCCTTGACGACTTCGTCCATCGTCTGACCGGCGTCCGCGGCGAGCGTCGAGCCGTTGCCGACGCGCTCGACCGAAGTCTGGATCAAGCCCTTGATCTCCTTCGCGGCCGCCGCGCTGCGCTGCGCG
Source organism: Paraburkholderia sp. MM5384-R2 (assembly GCF_014201025.1). Taxonomy (NCBI): domain Bacteria; kingdom Pseudomonadati; phylum Pseudomonadota; class Betaproteobacteria; order Burkholderiales; family Burkholderiaceae; genus Paraburkholderia; species Paraburkholderia sp. MM5384-R2. The sequence continues at coordinate 199,728 of NZ_JACHDI010000006.1, read as the reverse complement.
AGATTGCGCACTTCCGCCGCGACGACCGAAAAGCCGCGCCCCTCCTCGCCCGCGCGCGCCGCCTCGACGGCCGCGTTCAACGCGAGGATGTTGGTCTGGAACGCGATCCCCTCGATCACGCCGATGATGTCGCCGATGCTGCGCGCGCTGTCGTTGATGTCGTTCATCGTCGCCACCACGCGGCTCACGACCGCACCGCCCTGCTCGGCGATCGCCGACGCGTTGTTCGCGAGCGTGCTCGCCTGCTTTGCGTTGTCGGCGTTCTGACGCACCGTCGAGGTCAGCTGCTCCATGCTGGTCGCGGTGCGCTCGAGCGCAAGCGCCTGCTGCTCGGTACGCTTCGACAGATCGAGGTTGCCCATCGAAATCTGCCCGGACGCGGTCGCGATCGCATCGGCGCTCGACGCGATGTCGGCAACCGTCGTCGCGAGTCCGCTTTGCATGTCGGACAGCGCGAACAGCATGCTCGCACGGTCCTTGCCGCCGAGCGCGATGCGGTTCGACAGATCGCCCGCGGCGATGCGGCGCGCGATCTCCTTCGCGTACGCGGGCTCGCCGCCGAGCTGCGCGGTGAGCCGCCGCACGACCCACGCGGCGATGCCGAACGCGAGCACGATCAGTGCGAACGTCATCACCGCGATCATCACGAACGACGAGTGATAGATGAAACCGGACGCGTCGATCGTCGCCTTCGCGGCGGTGCCGCGCTGCGCGACGAGTTCGTCGACGAGCTTTTCGAGCTTGCCGGTTTCGACGAGCAGCGACACGTCCTGCGTGCCGACCTGCCAGTTCATCTGCGACAGATCGAGCGGCTGCGCTTTCACGAGCGTGACGAAGTCGCGCAGATGACTGCTCCATGCCGCGACCGCCTCGGTGAACGCCTTCTGCGCGCCGACCGCCTTCGCGTCCGACTTATCGACGTACTGCTGGAGCGTGCGCAGTTGCTCGTTGAGACCCGCGAGGCCGCGCTCGATGTCGGCCCCGAGTTCGTCGCGCTCCTTCGCGGTGGTCGCGGTGAGCAGCATCTTTTGCGCGCGGCTCGCGCGCAGCATGTGGCCGCGCGCTTCCTCGGCGGCGCGGCTCGCGACGTGGCCCTGGTCGTAGATCGATTGCGCGGACGCGTTCAGCCGGCCGATCTGCAGCAGCGAAAACACGCCGATCAGGAGCGTGCCGGCGAGCAGAATCGCAAACGCGATCCGCAGCGTCGCCTTGACCGACAGGCCGTTGAACTTCGTTGCCGCTGCGCTGTGTGCCACTGCTTTCATAATCCCCGTCCCCACATGTCGACGCGCCGGACGGTCGGTTCCGGCATCACCACTTATCTCTCCGGGTCTACGGCAGCCCGCCCCGCGATCTTGAATTTCGCTTGTGCAGGCCGGGGCGGGTCGTGCGCCGCTTGCCGTTCCCGGTTCCATGTTCGACGCGCTGCTTCGTGAGCCGCGCAATCGCGAGCGCGCTTTATACCGTGGCCAAAAACTCGCCAAAAAAAGTTTCTTCAGGCAAAGAGCTGACGATTCGTCCTTTCAGCGCCGACTGAAAAGTCATACTCCCCTTGTCCGAGTCGCGACAAAAGTTGTCCTTACAATTCACTTCGGCCACATTAAACTTCGGCTAGATATTCAAAACGCCGGTTGCCGCGACGAAACGCCGCAGTGCTTCGCGGAACGCGCCTACGAGGCGTGCTGCCCGCACCGGTTTTCGGTGCCGATCTTTCATTCCACCGTTTTCCCGATCTTTTTTTCTAGCGTATGGAAACGAGCCTCGATAAAAGCGCCCTTGCCGGCGCATCCGCCACGGGGGCGAGCGCGTCCCCGGCCGCCGCTGCGCCGGCGACCGCCAAGGTCCAGCGCACGGTGTATTCCGTGCTCGGTGCGATCAGCTTTTCGCACCTGCTCAACGACATGATCCAGTCGCTGATGCTCGCCATCTACCCGATGTTCAAGGACAACTTCTCGTTGTCGTTCGGGCAGATCGGTCTGATCACGCTGACCTACCAGATCACCGCGTCGCTGCTGCAGCCGCTCATCGGCAGCTATACCGACAAACATCCGAAGCCGTACTCGCTGCCGGTCGGCATGGGCTTCACGCTGACCGGGCTGCTGCTGATGTCGGTCGCGCCGAACTTCGGCGTGCTGCTGGTCGCCGCGGCGCTGGTCGGCTGCGGGTCGTCGGTGTTCCATCCGGAGTCGTCGCGAGTCGCGCGGATGGCCTCGGGTGGCCGTCACGGTCTCGCGCAGTCGTTGTTCCAGGTCGGCGGCAATGCGGGTTCGTCGCTCGGGCCGCTGCTCGCCGCGCTGATCGTGATTCCGCACGGGCAACGCAGCATCGCGTGGTTCTCGGCGGCGGCGCTCGTCGCGATCGTCGTGCTCACGCAGATCGGCCGCTGGTACAAGCGTCATCCGTCGGTCAGGAAGGCGCGCGGCCAGGGCGCGCATGTGACGCTGCCGCGTAACAAGATCATCCTGGCGATGAGCGTGCTGGTGTTGCTGGTGTTCTCCAAGTACTTCTATCTCGCCAGCATCAATAGCTATTTCACGTTCTATCTGATCGACAGGTTCCATCTGTCGGTGCAGGCCGCGCAGATCCATCTGTTCGTGTTCCTCGCGGCGGTCGCGGCGGGTACGGTGATCGGCGGGCCGATCGGCGACAAGATCGGGCGCAAGTACGTGATCTGGGTGTCGATTCTTGGCGTCGCGCCTTTTACGCTGCTGTTGCCGTATGCGAATCTGTTCTGGACTGGTGTGCTGACGGTTGTTATTGGGGTGGTGCTCGCCTCGGCGTTCTCGGCGATTCTTGTTTATGCGCAGGAGTTGATTCCTGGGAAGGTTGGGATGGTGGCTGGGTTGTTCTTTGGTTTTGCTTTTGGGCTTGGCGGCGTGGGCGCCGCGGTGCTTGGGGAACTCGCTGACGCTACCAGTATTGTGTTTGTTTATAAGGTTTGTTCGTTTTTGCCGTTGATTGGGGCGCTGACTGTTTTGTTGCCGGATGTTGAGGGGAAGCGGGTTAAAGGGTGAGCGCGTGCCGCGGGGTTGGGGCTTTTTCCTTATCGTGCGGTGTTGGCCTTTTCTTGCTGGCTTGTCGGTTTATTAGCGTTGCCCCTGTGCGGGGCGGGGCTTTTTTCGTTGTTCTGGCTTGGTTGGCCTTTCCTTGTTGTCTTGTCGGTCTATTAGCGTTGCCCCTGTGCGGAGCGGCACCTACTTTCTTTGCTGCTGCAAAGAAAGTAGGCAAAGAAGACAGCTCAAACCGCAAACTCTTAAGCGGGTCCCCTGGCTTGGAAGGGATAGTGGTGCATCTGGAATCCGTGCCCCCGCACATTCCCCGTTCGTGACAAAGCCATCATCCCTCCCACTCCGCACTACGTGCGTCGCGGACGGGTCTGCCAGGGAAACCAATGGTTTGGCCCGCGCAGCGGGGGCCGTCGGCTGCGCCTCGGCGATGCGCCGAAACCACCAGTGGTTTTGGAACGGGGTTTCGGCGCGCGTAGCGCCGCCGGAAGAATGACTGCCTTGTCACTGGCGCCGAATGTGCGGGAGCACGGATTCCAGATGCACCACTACCTCATGCAGACCGAAGGACCCGCTTAAGAGTTGGCGGTTTGAGCTGTCTTCTTTGCCTACTTTCTTTGCAGCAGCAAAGAAAGTAGGTGCCGCCCCGCACAGGGGCAACGCTAATAGACCGATAACAAAGCAAGGAAAGGCCAACACCGCAAAGAACACCACCCTCGCCTTAGCCCCGCATCCGCCTCCACAGCAAAAACCCCACCGCAATGACGATAACCGCAACACCGTCGACAACGGCCAGCACCGGCAAAGGATCGCTCCACTTGTCCATGTTCGTCGCGCGCGAATAATAGGGCTCGCCGCTTCCATACGCTTCGTCCAGGTTAATCACGTTAAACGCAGCAACCGCAACGACAAGGGCAAGCAGAACTACGCCAGCGAGAAAACGGGCGATGCTGGACTTCCGCATGTCAGTACCTAACCGTCAAGGGAATGTAGCAATCTGGCGACGGCGTAGCCGCCTCCTTCAGGTCGCGTACGAAAGATTCCATCCCGGCATGCAGGTTGATACAACCCGCGCTACCCGCATGCGTGCCGCCGTGGATAAAAAAGCCGCCCCGTCCATACGTCTGTGTTCCGGGATAGACATGAATCGTGATCCGATGATCACCCCAGGCAGCACGCGGGGCAAAGTTGTACCAATGGTTCTCCCACATCTGCGAAGGCTCAATCCAATATTGGCCGGGGGGAATTGGACCCACACCATCTTTGCGCTGACGCATCGACGAATAATCGAATTTTCCGCCGCTATCCGTTCTTCCGGACACGGCGGCATAGATACGGGAAGTCGGACCACTCATGGTTAAAAAACGACCGTTGAAGTTTAGAAAGACTTGAGACCTCGCGCAAGCTGGAACACGCGGACTACCACGCTCCGAGGCGTATCGATCGAACATACAAACCTCAATATCTGGGGGAAAACGACCTGTCACGTTGATCGCCTCTACCCTACCTGGCGGTGCAGAAACAAGAAATGGGCGACGGATGAAAATGACGAACAACGACTTCCTTCTGTTGCCCTTCGCCCTTACGGCGAACCCGCTTGCCCCCCCTCCCGCCCGTGGCTATGCTTGTGCGCATAATCAGCGCCGCACCGGGCGCGCAATTTGCGATTCCGTTTCATCCAACCCCGTCCACTCCCGCCGCACGAGGATCGCCGCCGATGACCCGCTACCGCGATTTCCACCGCCGCTCGATCGACCACCCCGAAGCCTTCTGGCGCGAAGAAGCCCAGCGCATTCACTGGCACACGCCATTCGGCACCGTGCTCGACCGCTCGAAGCCTCCGTTCGCGCGCTGGTTCGTCGGCGGTCGCACGAACCTCTGCCATAACGCGGTCGATCGGCATCTGGCCGAACGCGCGCAGCAGAACGCGCTCGTCTACGTATCGACCGAAACCGGCATCGAGCGGCACTACACGTATGCCGATCTGTACGCCGAAATCAACCGGATGGCCGCCGTCATGCGCTCGCTCGGCGTGAAGCGCGGCGACGTCGTGCTGATCTATCTGCCGATGATCCCCGAGGCGCTGTTCGCGATGCTCGCCTGCGCGCGGCTCGGCGCGATCCACTCGGTCGTGTTCGGCGGCTTCGCGGCGCCGAACCTCGCCACGCGTATCGACGACGCGAAGCCCGTGTTGATCGTCACTGCGGACGCCGGCGCGCGCGGCGGCAAGGTGGTCGACTACACGCCGCTCGTCGACGAAGCGCTCGCGCGCGCCATGCACAAGACACCGCATGTGCTGCTGATCGACCGGCAGCTCGCGCCCGAGCGACTGAACGCACCCTACCTCGTCGCCTACGAGCCGCTGCGCGAACAGTTCTTCGACGCCCACGTCCCGTGCGAATGGCTCGAATCGAACGAGCCATCGTACGTGCTGTACACGTCGGGCACGACCGGCAAACCGAAGGGCGTGCAGCGCGATGTCGGCGGCTATGCGGTCGCGCTCGCGGCATCGATGGAATACATCTTCGAGGGCAAGCCCGGCGACACCATGTTCACCGCGTCCGACGTCGGCTGGGTGGTCGGCCACAGCTACATCGTGTACGCGCCGCTGATCGCGGGGCTGACCACCGTGATGTACGAAGGCACGCCGATTCGTCCGGACGGCGGCATCTGGTGGCGGCTCGTCGAACAGCACAAGATCAACCTGATGTTCACCGCGCCGACCGCGATACGCGTGCTGAAGAAGCAGGACCCGGCGCTGATGAAGACAGCCGATCTGTCGAGCCTGCGCACGCTGTTTCTCGCCGGCGAACCACTCGACGAACCGACCGCCGAATGGATCTCCACCGCGTTGAACAAGCCGGTGATCGACAACTACTGGCAGACCGAAACCGGCTGGCCGATGCTCGCGATTCCGCGCGGCATCGAGGCACTGCCGACCAAGCTCGGTTCGCCGGGCGTGCCCTCGATCGGCTATAGCCTGACCGTGCGCGACGAGCTGACCGGCGAGCCCTGCGCGCCCGGCGAGAAAGGCGTGCTGACGCTCGACTATCCGCTGCCGCCGGGCTGCATGTCGACGGTATGGGGCGACGACAGGCGCTTCGTCGGCACCTACTGGTCGAGCGTGCCGAACCAGCAGGTGTATTCGACGTTCGACTGGGGCGTGCAGGACGAGGACGGCTACGTGACGATCCTCGGCCGCACCGACGACGTCATCAACGTCGCAGGCCATCGCCTCGGCACGCGCGAGATCGAGGAGGCGCTGTCGAGCCATGCGGCTGTCGCGGAAGTCGCGGTGGTCGGTGTGACCGATCCGCTCAAGGGTCAGGCGGCGATGGCCTTCGTCGTGCTGCGCGGCGCGCAGGGAGAAGGCGACCCGAGCGAGCGCGCGCGGCTCGAAGCCGAGCTGGCGATGACGGTCGACCGCCATCTCGGCTCGATTGCGCGGCCCGCGCGCGTGGTGATGGTATCGATGCTGCCGAAGACGCGCTCCGGCAAGCTATTGCGCCGCGCTATCGCGGCGCTCGCCGAAGGGCACGAGCCGGGCGATTTGCCGACGATCGAAGATCCGGCCGCGCTGCAGCAGGTGCGCGACGCGCTCGCCGACGGCAGGAAGGAATAAGCGGGCCAAGCAGCGGGCGACCAGGCGGACGAACAAGCGGACGAACAAGCGGGCGCTCAGCCCGCGGTGTCCCGCGTGCCGAGAAAGCGCGCGAGAATCGAGTTCGAATACGTGCCCGCGATCCCGGTCAGGAACGACATGAACGATCCGGGCGCGTGGTCGTCGGCGGTATCGGAGATCGTGCGCACGACCGCGCACGGCACGCCGTACTCGTAGCAGACCTGCGCGATCGCCGCGCCTTCCATCTCGACCGCGAGCGCGTCGGGCAGCGCGTCGCGCAACGCCGCGACGGCCGCCGCGCTCGCGACAAACTGATCGCCGCTGACGATCAAGCCGCGATGCACGCGCGGCGCGCGCGTGCCGAAGCGCGCCGCGCAGGCCGCGCCTTCCTCGGCGACGAACTGCTCGCATGCGGCCATCAGACGGTCGACGAGCGCCGCGTCGGTGGTGAAGCGCGACATGCCGAGCAGCGGCACCTCGAAGCGCGGAAAAAGCGGCGACGCGTCGACATCGTGCTGCATCAGCGCGCTCGCAACGACGATGTCGCCGACATGCACGTCGCCGCCGACACCGCCCGCGACACCGGTGAACACGATCGCCTCGACATCGAACGCGTGGATCAGCGCACTGACCGTCGCGGCCGCCGCGACCTTGCCGACGCGCGCGAGCGTGACGACGCACGGCGTGCCGTGCACGGTGCCGACGTGGTAGTCACGCTGGCCGTGCGTGACCGTGCGCACGCCGGACTCGGCGCGCATCGCTTCGATCAGGTCGCCGAGTTCCTGCGGTAACGCGGCCAGAACGCCCAGCGGCCGCCGCGCATCGCGGCTGAGATTCAAGGGCGTGCTCATTCGACCGCCTGCAATTTAGCCACCGCCAGCGCCAGCCACTTTTCGCCGTGCCGCTTGAAGCGGACCTGCGCTTTCGCGTCGGTGCCGTTGCCTTCGAGTGCGGTGATCGTGCCTTCGCCGAACTTGGTATGAAACACCTGCTGGCCGACGCGGAAGCCCGTGTCGGCCGCGCGCTGCTCGTTCGCGAACGCGGGCGCCGGCGCGGAGGTCACCGCCGCCGCCGACGCCGAACCGCCACCGTACCCCGGCCGCGCGAACCAGTCGCGCCCGTAGCCGGCGTTGTCCGAGCGGCCGCCCCAGCGCGAGCCCGCCTCGACCTTCGGCGTCAGCCACTTCAGCGTTTCGTGCGGCAATTCGTCGAAGAAACGCGAGCGGATGTTGTAGCGGGTCTGGCCGTGCAGCATCCGGCTCTGCGCGAAAGACAGGTACAGCCGCTCCTTCGCGCGCGTGATCGCGACGTACATCAGACGCCGCTCCTCTTCGAGGCCGTCGGCCTCCATCGCGCTGTTCTCGTGCGGGAACAGCCCCTCTTCGAGGCCGGTGATGAACACCGCGGTGAATTCGAGCCCCTTTGCCGCGTGCACCGTCATCAGCTGCACCGCTTCCTGGCCGGCCTGCGCCTGGTTGTCGCCCGCTTCGAGCGATGCGTGCGACAGAAAGCCCGCGAGCGGCGTCATCGTGTCGGGGTTTTGCGCCGGATCGGCGATGCCCGGTGCGTCGAGGACCACCGTGGTCGGATCGTCGGTCGCGACCGCGAGTTCGGGCGCGGCGCTGGCTCCTGGGCGCAGCGGAATCGAGCGCGCGGGCGTATCGAGCCCGTAGCCTTCTTCGCTGACGAACGCGGCGGCCGCGTTGACGAGTTCCTGCAGGTTCTCGAGCCGCTCCTGGCCTTCGCGCTCGTTCTGATAGAAGTCGGCGAGACCGCTCGCGCGGACCACGTACTCGACGGTCTCCGGCAGGCTCATCTGCTGCGTGTCGGCGCGCATCTTGCCGACGAGGTTCGCGAACGCGGCGAGGCTCGAGCCGGCCTTGCCGGCGACGTACGGAATCGCCGCGGCCATCGAGCAGTTGTACAGACGCGCCGCGTCGGCGAGCTGTTCGATCGAACGCGCGCCGATGCCGCGAGTCGGGAAATTGACGACGCGGCCGAACGCGGTGTCGTCGTTCGGGTTGTCGATCAGGCGCAGGTATGCGAGCGCGTGCTTGACTTCCTGACGTTCGAAAAAGCGCAGGCCGCCATACACGCGATACGCGATGCCCGCGTTGACGAGCGTGTGCTCGATCGTGCGCGACTGCGCGTTGCTGCGGTAGAGCACCGCGATTTCGCTGCGCGACAGGCCGGTGTTGATCAGCGCGCGAATCTCTTCGACGATCCAGCCGGCCTCCTGCGAATCGGTCGCCGATTCGTAGACGCGCACCGGTTCGCCGTGACCCGCGTCGGTACGCAGATTCTTGCCGAGGCGTCGCGAGTTGTTCGCGATCAGCTGGTTGGCGGCATCGAGAATATGGCCGTGCGAACGATAGTTCTGCTCGAGCTTGATCAGATTGCGCACGTTGAACTCGTGCTCGAAGTCGCGCATGTTGCCGACGTTCGCGCCGCGGAACGCGTAGATCGACTGGTCGTCGTCGCCGACCGCGAAGATTGCGTTGTGCTGGCCCGCGAGCAGCTTCAGCCACGCGTATTGCAGCTTGTTGGTGTCCTGAAACTCGTCGACGAGGATGTGCCTGAAGCGCGCCTGGTAATGCGCGCGCAGCGGCGGATTGTGCGCGAGCAGTTCGTAGCAGCGCAGCAGCAGTTCGGGGAAGTCGACGACGCCTTCGCGCTGGCATTGCTGATCGTAGGCTTCGTAGAGTTCGACGAACTTGCGGTTGAAGTTGTCGGTGGCGTCGACGTCTTTGGGGCGCAGGCCCTGCTCTTTCGCGTTGTTGATGAAGTACTGGAGATTTTTCGCGGGGTACTTTTCGTCGTCGATGTTGAGGCCCTTCATCAGGCGCTTGATCGCCGACAGCTGGTCCGCGGTATCGAGAATCTGGAACGTGGCGGGCAGCCCGGCGTCGCGGTGATGCGCGCGCAGCATACGGTTGCACAGGCCGTGGAACGTGCCGATCCACATGCCGCGCGTGTCGATCGGCAATAGCGCCGAGAGGCGCGCCATCATTTCGCGGGCGGCTTTGTTCGTGAAGGTCACCGCGAGGACGGTCGCGGGGGACGCGAGGCCTTGCTGAATCAGCCACGCGATGCGGGTGATCAGGACGCGGGTTTTGCCGCTGCCGGCGCCCGCCAGGATCAGGGCGGGCTCATTCGGGAGCGTTACGGCGGCGTGTTGTTCGGGGTTTAGATTCGAGAGGAGGTCGGGCATTTTTTTGCTTAGGCGCAGTTCGGGGGACATTATATGCCCCGGCGGGGGCGGCGCTTTTTTTGGTTTTTTTGTTCTTCTGGAGATGGGTTGGGGTTTTTTCGTTGTTCTGGCTTTGTTGGCCTTTCCTTGTTGTCTTGTCGGTCTATTAGCGTTGCCCCTGTGCGGGGCGGCACCTACTTTCTTTGCTGCTGCAAAGAAAGTAGGCAAAGAAGACAGCTCAAACCGCTAATTCTTAAGCGGGTCCCTTGGTTTGGAGCGGGTAGTGGTGCATCTGGAATCCGTGCTCTCGCACATTCCCCGTTCGTGACAAAGCCGTCATCCCTCCCACTCCGCACTACGTGCGTCGCGGACGGGTCTGCCTGGGAAACCAATGGTTTTGCCCGCGCAGCGGGGGCCGTCGGCTGCGCCTCGGCGATGCGCCGAAATAACCGGTGGTTTTTGAACGGGGTTTCGGCACGCGTAGCGCCGCCGGAAGAATGCCAGCCTTGTCACTGGCGCCGAATGTGCGGGAGCACGGATTCCAGATGCACCACTACCTCATGCAGACCGAGGGACCCGCTTAAGAGTTTGCGGTTTGAGCTGTCTTCTTTGCCTACTTTCTTTGCAGCAGCAAAGAAAGTAGGTGCCGCCCCGCACAGGGGCAACGCTAATAGACCGATAACAAAGCAAGGAAAGGCCAACCAAGCCAGAACAACGAAAAAAGCATAACCCCTGCCCACACCGGCCGCCGGCCGGCAAAAAACCTCGTCCAGCTATAATCACCCCTTCCCCGCCTCCAAAATCCTGCCTTTAACAGAAACATGAGCGACACCCCGAGCGACCCGACCTCGACGCTTGCAAAAAGCTTCGAACCCCACACCATCGAAGCCCACTGGGGCCCTGAATGGGAAAAGCGCACCTACGCCGCGCCCTCCTTCGACGCGAACCGCAAGGATTTCTCGATCCAGCTGCCGCCGCCGAACGTCACGGGCACGCTGCACATGGGCCACGCGTTCAACCAGACCATCATGGACGGCCTGACCCGCTATCACCGCATGCTCGGCGAGAACACGCTGTGGGTGCCGGGCACCGACCACGCGGGCATCGCCACGCAGATCGTCGTCGAACGCCAGCTCGACGCGCAGGGCGTGTCGCGCCACGACCTCGGCCGCGAGAAGTTCGTCGAGCGCGTGTGGGAGTGGAAGCAGCAATCCGGCTCCACGATCACGAATCAGGTGCGTCGTCTCGGTGCATCGATCGACTGGTCGCGCGAATACTTCACGATGGACGACAAGACGTCGGCCACCGTGCGCGACGTGTTCGTGCGTCTGTATGAACAGGGCCTGATCTATCGCGGCAAGCGCCTCGTGAACTGGGACCCGGTACTGCTCACCGCCGTATCCGACCTCGAAGTGGTCAGCGAAGAAGAAAACGGCCACCTGTGGCACATCCGCTATCCGTTGACCGACGGCTCGGGCCATCTGACCGTCGCCACCACCCGTCCGGAAACCATGCTCGGCGACACCGCCGTGATGGTGCACCCGGAAGACGAACGCTACGCCCACCTGATCGGCAAGACCATCACGCTGCCGCTGTCGAACCGCGAAGTGCCGATCATCGCCGACGATTACGTCGACCGCGAATTCGGCACAGGCGTCGTCAAGGTCACGCCCGCGCATGATTTCAACGATTATCAGGTCGGCCTGCGCCACAAGCTGCCGCAAATCGAAATACTCACGCTCGACGCGAAGATCAACGACAACGCGCCCGAAAAATACCGCGGCCTCGACCGTTTCGAAGCCCGCAAGCTGGTGGTCGCCGATCTCGAGGCGCTCGGTGCGCTCGAATCGGTCAAGCCGCACAAGCTGATGGTGCCGCGCGGCGACCGCACCGGCGTCGTGATCGAGCCGATGCTGACCGACCAGTGGTTCGTCGCGATGAGCAAGCCGGCGCCCGAAGGTACGTTCAATCCGGGCAAGTCGATCACCGAAACCGCGCTCGACGTCGTGCGCAACGGCCAGATCAAATTCGTGCCGGAAAACTGGACCACCACGTACTACCAGTGGCTCGAAAACATCCAGGACTGGTGCATCTCGCGTCAGCTGTGGTGGGGTCATCAGATTCCGGCGTGGTACGGCGAGAACGGCGAAGTGTTCGTCGCCAGGACCGAAGAGGACGCGCGCGCAAAGGCCGTCGCGGCCGGCTACACGGGCGCATTGAAGCGCGACGAAGACGTGCTCGACACGTGGTTCTCGTCGGCTCTGGTGCCGTTCTCGTCGCTCGGCTGGCCGAACGAAACCGAAGAGCTCAAGCACTTCATGCCGTCGTCGGTGCTCGTCACCGGCTTCGACATCATCTTCTTCTGGGTCGCGCGCATGGTCATGATGACCACGCACTTCACGGGCAAGGTGCCGTTCGAAACGGTCTATATGCACGGTCTGGTGCGCGACGCCGAAGGCCAGAAGATGTCGAAGAGCAAGGGCAACACGCTCGACCCGATCGACATCGTCGATGGCATCGACCTCGACGCGCTCGTCGCGAAGCGCACCACCGGCCTGATGAATCCGAAGCTGGCCGCGTCGATCGAGAAGAAGACCCGCAAGGAGTTTCCGGACGGCATTGCGGCGTTCGGCACCGACGCGCTGCGCTTCACGATGGCGTCGATGGCCACGCTCGGCCGCAACGTCAATTTCGACCTCGCGCGCTGCGAAGGCTATCGCAACTTCTGCAACAAGCTGTGGAACGCCACGCGCTTCGTGCTGATGAACTGCGAAGGCCACGACTGCGGTTTCGGCCAGCCGGCGCAATGTGGCGAATGCGGGCCAGAAGGCAATCTGCATTTCTCGCAGGCCGACCGCTGGATCGTGTCGCAACTGCAGCGCGTGGAAGCGGAAGTCGTCAAGGGTTTTTCCGACTATCGTTTTGACAATGTGGCCAACGCCATATACAAGTTCGTATGGGACGAATATTGTGACTGGTACGTCGAACTCGCCAAAGTGCAGATCCAGACCGGGCAGCCGAACCAGCAGCGTGCCACGCGCCGGACGCTTTTGCGTGTGCTCGAAACGGTGCTGCGCCTCGCGCATCCGGTGATCCCGTTCATCACCGAAGCGCTGTGGCAGAAAGTGGCGCCGCTCGCGGGACGCTACCCGGAAGGCAAGGCCGAGGGCGAGGCGTCCATCATGGTGCAGCAGTACCCCGTCGCGGAGCCGTCGAAGCTCGATGAAGACGCCGAGCGGTGGGCGACCGACCTCAAAGCGGTGATCGATGCATGCCGTAATCTGCGCGGTGAAATGAACCTGTCGCCGGCGGTGAAGGTGCCGTTGCTCGCCACCGGCAATGCGGAGCGTCTTCGTACTTTCGCGCCTTACGCTCAGGCACTTGCGCGTCTGTCGGAGGTGCAGATCATCGCCGACGAGGCCGCGCTCGACGCCCAGGCGGATGGCGCGCCGATTGCTATCGTAGGAACGGACAAGCTCGTATTGAAGGTCGAAATCGACGCAGCGGTCGAACGCGAACGCCTGTCCAAAGAGATCACGCGGTTGAGCGCCGAAATCGTCAAGTGCAACGGTAAGCTGCAGAATCAGGCCTTCGTTGCGAAGGCGCCGGCGGCGGTCGTGGAACAGGAGCAGAAGCGGCTGGCCGATTTCGAAGCCACCGTCGGCAAGCTGAAAGCCCAACTGGCCCGCTTGCCGGCCTGACCGACCCGCCCGCCCCCTCAACGGCGGGCAAGGATTTAACCAGAGGACTCAGGGTATTCACATGCTAAAAGTTACGAAGGCGGTCTTTCCGGTAGCCGGTCTTGGCACCCGCTTCCTCCCCGCCACGAAGGCTAGCCCGAAGGAGATGCTGCCGATCGTCGACAAGCCGCTGATCCAGTACGCGGTCGAAGAGGCCATGGCGGCCGGCATCACCGAAATGATCTTCGTCACGGGCCGCAGCAAGCGCGCGATCGAAGACCATTTCGACAAGTCCTATGAGATCGAGGCCGAACTCGAGGCGCGCGGCAAGGACAAGCTGCTCGAACTCGTGCGCAGCATCAAGCCGAGCCACGTCGACTGCTTCTACGTGCGCCAGGCCGAGGCGCTGGGCCTCGGCCACGCCGTGCTGTGCGCCGAGAAGCTGGTCGGCGACAACCCTTTCGCCGTGATTCTCGCGGACGACCTGTTGTACGGCACGCCGCCCGTGATGACGCAGATGATCGAGGTGTTCGATCACTATCACAGCTCGGTGATCGGCGTCGAAGAGATCCCGCCGCAAGATACGAAATCGTACGGCATCGTCGACGGCAAGGAATGGGAAGATTCGATCATCAAGATGTCGGGCATCGTCGAAAAGCCGGAGCCGGGCGTGGCGCCGTCGAACCTCGGCGTGGTGGGCCGTTATGTGCTGAAACCGCGCATCTTCGATCACCTGCGCTCCATCAAGCCGGGCGCGGGCGGTGAATTGCAACTGACGGACGCGATCCAGTCGCTGCTCGCCGACGAACAGGTGCTCGCGTACAAGTATCACGGCACACGTTTCGACTGCGGCAGCAAGCTGGGCTACCTGAAGGCGACCGTCGAGTTCGCCCTGCGTCACCCGGAAGTAGCCGCCGATTTCGAAGAATATCTGCGTACCCGCTCGCCGGTTCTCGAAGGCTGACGTCGAAAGTCCGGCTGAAACGAAGAAGGCGCTGTACCCCGAATAATGGGGACAGCGCCTTCTTTTTTTACATCGGACCGACAGTTTTACCCAATGCAGCTCAACGACGCCGCATCAGAAACGTAAACACCTTGTCATGCGCCGAGCTTTCGACGATCTCGTTGCCGGTCTGCTTCGCGAACGCGGCGAAATCGCGCTGCGAGCCGGGATCGGTGGCGAGCACCTTGAGAATCTGGCCGCTTTCCATGTCGGCGAGCGCCTTTTTGGCGCGCAGGATGGGCAGCGGGCACATGAGCCCGCGCGCATCGACTTCCTTGTGAATCTGAATTTGCATCGACGATGACCTTCGGGACGGGGCGTCGCTGACGACGCCGGACAGAGGGTCAAATTCTACAGCAGGCGGAGCGGCGGCGCCGGGCATCGCCACGACGCCGATACCCACGCGCGAGCCGTGCCGCGCGCCGTTACAGCGTCACTGCCTCACCGCTTTGCAGCGACTCGCGCAGCGCCACGCCGATACGCGTCGCTTCGAGCGCATCGGCGAGCGTCGCGCCACTCAGTGCCGCGTCGCCCTTCCCCGGCCCTTTTTGCACCGATGCGACGAACGCGCGTGCCTCGTGCAGAAACGCGTCCTCGAACCGCTCGAAAAAGTTCGGCGTGCACTCGTTGCGAATGCCGGTCGCGTCGTAGATCTCGACGCGGTTCGCGCGCGGATTGCGGCCGATCGTCAGCGCGCCCGCCGTGCCGATCACTTCGCTATGCGTATCGTTGCCGTGCGCCTGGGTGCGCGACGCGTAGAACATCGCGAGCTTGCCGCCCTCGAATTCGCAGATCGCGACACCGTTGTCGACGTCGCCGAATTCGCGCAGACCCTCGTGCAGCGCGACCGTACCCGCCGCGAATACGCGCGTCGCGCGCGGCTTGCCGAGCAGCCAGCGGGCGACGTCGATGTCGTGCACCGTGCAGTCGAGAAAGATGCCGCCCGAGGTCGCCGCGAAGCGCACGAAGAAACCGTCGTCGTCGTTTTTATCGGTGGTTTGCGAGCGCACGAGGAACGGCCGGCCGATCTGGCCGGCGGCGATTTTATCGAACGCGTCGCGATAGCTCGGATCGAAGCGGCGCATGAAGCCGATCGTCGCCTGCAGGTGCGGATAGCGCGCCGCTTCGGCCAGCACGCGCTCGCATTCGGCGACATCGAGCGACAGCGGCTTTTCGCAGAACACATGCTTGCCGGCGCGCAACGCGTCGACGATCTGCTGCGCGTGCAGCGACGACGGCGTGACGAGCCATACCGCGTCGACGTGCGGATCAACGAGCAGGTCCGCGTAATCGGTGTAGAGACGCGGTTCGGGTAGTGCATCACGCGCCCATGCCAGTTCATCTTCGAGCGGACTGCACGCGGCCGTGAGCGTCGCGCGCGCCACGCGATACGCGAGATTCTCCGCATGCCGCTTGCCAAGCCGCCCAAGGCCGACCACGCCGATCCGCAAGCGCTCCGTGGCGGGCTTCATCACGCTGCCTCGCCGAGTTTGATCGCGCGGCCCTCGCGCCACGACCGCGTCGCGGCTTCCGCGAGTTCGAGCGCTTTCAGGCCATCCGCGACGGTCGTGCGCACCGGCTTGCCGTGCGTGACCGCGTCGAAGAAATGCGCGATTTCGAGCGCGTATGCCGCGCGATAGCGTTCGAGAAAGAACGCCTCGGGCACGTCGGTCGACACTTCCGTCTTCGAGTACGCGGTGACTTCGGTGGGCCGAACGTTGCCTGCTTGCAGCATGCCGGTGCTGCCGAGCACTTCGAAGCGCTGGTCGTAGCCGTAGGCAGCGCGCCGCGCGGTGTTGATCTGGCACAGCCGCCCGCGCTTCGTGCGGATCGTCACCGCGGTCGAATCGATGTCGCCCGCGTCGGCGATCGCGGGGTCGGTGAGGCAACTGCCGGTGGCGTGCAGCGTGTCGGCTTCGTCGTCGAGAATCCAGCGACAGATGTCGAAGTCGTGAATCAGCATGTCCTTGAAGATGCCGCCCGAGTGCCGGATGTACTCGACCGGCGGCGCGCCCGGATCGCGGCTCGTGACGACGAGCATTTCCGGCGTGCCGATCTCGCCCGCGTCGAGACGCGCTTTCAACGCGGAAAACGTCGGATCGAAGCGCCGCTGAAAACCGATCATGCACACGACACCGGCGCGCTCCACCGCTTCGGCGCACATCCGCGCGCGCTCCAACGTGAGATCGACCGGCTTCTCGCAGAACACGTGCTTGTTCTGCGCGGCCGATTTGACGATGAGGTCCGCATGCGTGTCGGTGCTCGAACAGATCACGGTCGCGCCGATCGATGCATCGCCGATCGCGCCGTCGCTATCCGCAACCTGCGCGCCATGCTGCGCGGCGAGCGCGGCGGCCGCCTCGCGATTCACGTCGACCACGTATTTGAGCCGCACGCCGGGCTGCCGCGCGAGATTCGCCGCATGGATCTTGCCGATGCGCCCCGCGCCGAATACGGCGACGTCGATCGTGTTTACCGCGTCAGTCATCGTAGCCTCCAGTGTCGTTGGATTCTTCAACGTTCAGTTCGAGCTTGTACGCGAGCGCGATGAAGAGCGCCTGGCACAGGCAGATCGTGCTGGTCAGCGAGCGGAACGCGAACGCGCTGCCCTCTTTCACGTACAACTGCGTGCTGGCGTAGCGTGCGAGCGGCGATAGTTGGCTATCCGTAATGACGAGCGTCTTCGCCTGATGATGATGCGCGACGCGCAGACAGTACTGCGTCTCCTTGCCGTATGGCGCGAAGCTGATCGCAATCACCACGTCGCCCTTCCTCACACTGCGGATCTGCTCGCGATACATGCCGCCGAAGCCAGACACCAGATGCACGCGCTTGTGCGTGTGCTGCAACGCATAGACGATGTAGCTCGCGACCGGAAACGAGCGCCGCACCCCGATCACGTAGATGTTGTCGGCCTGCTGCAGCATCTTCACGGCGGCGTCGAACTGCTTGTCGTCGAGGCCCGCTTCGAGTTCTTCGAGGCCGCCGCGCGAGGCGGCGATGAACTCGCGCGCGACCGCGCCGCCCGACAACGTGCCGGGCTTCTCGTCGATCAGCTTGCGGATGCGCTGCTGATAGCTCGACGACGACACGCCCTGCCCCGTATACGCCTGACGAAACACCGCCTGCAGATCCGAAAACCCGGAAAAGCCGAAGCGCTGCGCAAAGCGCACGACCGCCGACGGATGCACGCCGCAGCTCGCGGCGATATCGCTCGTGCGATCCATCATCACGCTCGCGCGATGCTGCTCGATGTACGTCGCGACGCTTTTCAACTGCCGCGGCAGCGACTCGTAGGTATCCGCGATGCGCTGCATCAATTCGTCGACGCTCGGCACCGTTTCTTCGGTGATCTGTTCCGCCATGACTGCCTCTCGGGGTTTCCTGCAATGCGGCAGACGCGCCCGCGGCCCGCCGCAACGTGCATCCGACGTTGCCGAGTATAGGCGGCCGCTCCGTCAAATGGAACGTATTTTCCATTTTTATTTCTCATGAAATTTTCTTTGCAAGGCTTCGGAAGATGACCTACTCTTGGTCGTGAGCGATGGCGCTTCGGCCTCGTTGTTTGGGTCATCGGAATGGAAAGCCGCCCGCCAGTCGCTCCCTCAATAACGAACGACAGACCGAGAAAGGTGGAGACAATGAGACTTTGCAGAGGCAAGGCAACGCTCAGGATTCTGGTGACGGCGTTGACGTTGGCGACGGGATTCGGCGCGGCCTCGGCCGCCCGCGCGGCGGACGCCCACTTCGTGCTGATCAGCCACGCGCCGGATTCGGATTCGTGGTGGAACACGATCAAGAACGCGATCAAGCAGGCCGACGAGGACTTCAACGTTCAGACCGACTACCGCAACCCGCCGAACGGCGACATCGCCGACATGGCGCGTCTCGTCGAGCAGGCGGCCGCGCGCAACTACGACGGCGTGATCGTGTCGATCGCCGACTTCGACGTGCTGAAGAGCTCGATCGCGAAGGTCACCGAGAAGCACATTCCGCTCGTCACGATCAATTCGGGCACCGAGGAGCAAAGCGCGAAGCTCGGCGCGATCATGCACGTCGGCCAGCCCGAGTTCGCGGCCGGCAAAGCCGCCGGAGAAAAGGCCAAGGCCGCCGGCATCAAGTCGTTCCTGTGCGTGAACCACTACGCGACGAACCCGGCTTCGTTCGAACGCTGCCGCGGTTTCGCCGAAGCGATCGGCGCCAACTTCAAAACCTCGACGCTCGACACGGGCCAGGACCCGACCGGCGTGCAGTCGAAGGTCAGCGCGTTCCTGCGCAATCATCCGGATACCCAGGCGGTGCTGACGCTCGGTCCGCTGTCGGCCGATCCGACGCTGAAGGCGCTGCAGCAGATGGGCCTCGCCGGCAAGATCTGGTTCGCGACGTTCGACTTCGACAGCGACATCGCGAAGGGCATCCAGGACGGCACGATCCAGTTCGCGATCGACCAGCAACCGTACTTGCAGGGCTATATCCCGGTTGCCGTGCTCGCGATCGTGAAGAAGGACCACACCACCGATCCGGCCAAAATCCGCGAGATCCTGCAGGCGAATCCGAAGTTCAAGGAGCGTCTTGCCACTTATGGGCTCACGCCGTCCTACGGGCCGCGCAATATCGGCTCGGGCCCGGGCTTCATCACGAAGGCCAACGTCGACAAGGTGCTGAAGTACGCCGGCCAGTACCGCTGAACGCACGGCAACGCATCGCATCGTGCGCCTGAGCCGCCGCGCCGGCGGCAAGGTTGAAAAGGCAGTGACCGGCGGGACGCATGGCGTCTTGCCGGCGCCCGCCCGCTCAGCGGATTCGCAAACGCCCACGGCATTGCGCCGACCCGCCGGTCGCGGGCGTATCAAGGAGAGCTTCAATGGGTGTCGCCGACCTGTTTCATCCCCATCACCGCAAGCAACCGCCGCCTGATCCGCAGGACCCGGCGAAGTCTGCTGCGACGACCGCCTCGCAATCCGCTGCCGTCGACGAACGCGTGCGCGAGGAATCCTGGTTTCGCCATCTGCTCGGCCGACCGGAATTCGCGGCGCTCGCCGGCACCGTGATGGTGTTCATCGTGTTCGGCGTGGCGGCCGGCAACTCGGGGATGTTCAACCTCGACGGCGTGATGAACTGGGCGCAGGTCGCCGCCTATCTCGGTCTGATCTCGGTCGGCGCGTGCCTGCTGATGATCGCCGGCGAGTTCGATCTGTCGATCGGTTCGATGATCGGCTTTGCCGGCATGATGGTCGCGCTGCCGACCATGTACTTCCACTGGCCGATCTGGCTCGCGATCGTGTTCGCGTTCGTCGGCTCGATGCTGCTCGGCGCGCTCAACGGCTATCTGGTGATGCGCACGCGCCTGCCGTCGTTCATCGTCACGCTCGCGTTCCTGTTCATACTGCGCGGTCTCACGCTCGCGCTATCGGTGATGTTCGCCGATCGCACCATCATCTCCGGCGTCGGCGACGTCGCGCGTCAGGACTGGTTCGCGCACACGTTCTTCCAGGGCGTCGCGTTCAAAGGTCTGTTCGTGTGGCTCGGCCACCTCGGCCTCGTGAAGCTGCTCGACAACGGCACGCCGCTCGTGCCGGGCATTCCGAAGGTGCTGCTGTGGTGGCTCGTGCTCGCCGTGGTCTGCGCGTTCACGCTCGCCAGGACGCGCTTCGGCAACTGGATTTTCGCGGTCGGCGGCGATGCCAACGCGGCCAAGAACGTCGGCGTGCCGGTGCGTCGCGTGAAGATTTCGCTGTTCGTGCTGACCGCGTTCTGCTCGGCCCTGTATGCAGTACTTCAGGTGTGCGACATCGGTTCGGCCGCGGCCGACCGCGGTTTGCAGGCGGAGTTCGAGGCGATCATCGCCGCGGTGATCGGCGGCACGCTGCTGACAGGCGGCTACGGCTCGGTGATTGGCGCATGCTTCGGTGCGCTGATCTTCGGCGTCGTGCAGATCGGCATCACGTATACCAACGTCGATTCCGACTGGTTCCGCGTGTTCCTCGGCGTGATGCTGCTGTTCGCCGTGCTGTTCAACCACTACGTGCGCGGCCGCGTCGCGGCATCGCGCTAGACGGAGGTTCACGATGAGCACCCCCGAACAGAACACCGACGACATCATTTTGTCGCTGGAAAACGTCAGCCGTTATTTCGGCAACATCATCGCGCTGAACGACATCACGCTGCGCCTCATACGCGGCGAAGTGCATTGCCTGCTCGGCGACAACGGCGCCGGCAAGTCGACGCTGATCAAGACGCTCGCGGGCGTGTATCAGCCGAGCAAAGGCACCTACCGGGTGGACGGCAAACCGGTGCACTTCACGTCGCCGAAAGACGCGCTCGATCTCGGTATCGCAACCGTCTACCAGGATCTCGCGCTGGTGCCGCTGCTATCGGTCGCGCGCAATTTTTTCATGGGCCGCGAGCCGCAGAAAAAGCTGTTCGGCCTTCTGAACGTGATGGACCTCGAAACCTGCGCAACCACCGCGCGCGACAAGCTCGCCGAAATGGGCATCAACGTGCGCGACCCGCATCAGCCGATCGGCACGATGTCGGGCGGCGAGCGTCAATGTCTGGCGATTGCGCGTGCGATCCACTTCGGCGCGCGCGTGCTGATTCTCGACGAACCGACCGCCGCGCTCGGCGTCAAGCAGAGCTTCAACGTGCTGAAGCTGATCCACAAGGCGCGCGCCAAAGGCATCTCGGTGATCTTCATCACGCACAACGTGCACCACGCGTATCCGATCGGCGATTCGTTCACCCTGCTCAATCGCGGCCGCTCGCTCGGCACGTTCACCAAACAGACGATCAGCAAGAACGAAGTGCTCGACATGATGGCCGGCGGCGCCGAGATGCAGAAGATGATCGGCGAACTCGAAGGCGCGACGATCTGACCGATTCGCGCGGCACGGCCAGCCTCGGCGCGTTTCGCCCGGCTGGCCGACGCGCACCCACCGCGCACTGTTACTCAGGACTATTCATGGCTCACTCCAGCACCTCCAGCGGTAACGCAGCGGACAGCCGGTTCGCGCCGGGGCGCGCCCGCGACATCGTGTGCCTCGGCCGGCTGGCCGTCGATCTGTACGCGCAGCAGGTCGGCGCACGGCTCGAAGACGTGTCGAGCTTCGCGAAGTATCTCGGCGGCTCGTCGGCGAACATCGCGTTCGGCTGCGCGCGGCTCGGGCTTGCCGCGGCCATGCTGGCACGCGTCGGCAACGATCACATGGGGCGCTTCCTGACGGAGACGCTCACGAAGGAAGGCTGCGACGTGAGTCGCGTGCGCATCGATCACGATCGGCTGACCGCGCTCGTGCTGCTCGGCCTGAAGGACCGTGACACCTTTCCGCTGATCTTCTACCGCGAGAACTGCGCGGACATGGCGGTCGACGAGGCCGACTTCGACGAGGCGTTCATCGCGTCGTCGAAAGCGCTGCTGATCACCGGCACGCATTTCTCGACCGAGCAGGTCAATCGCACGAGCCGTCGCGCGCTCGACTACGCGCGCCGCAACGACGTGCGCACTGTGCTCGACATCGACTACCGCCCGGTGCTGTGGGGACTCACGGGCAAGGCCGACGGCGAGACGCGTTTCGTGGCGAGCGAAGGCGTCAGCGCGCATTTGCAGCGGATTCTGCCGCTGTTCGATCTGGTGATCGGCACCGAGGAAGAGTTTCGCATCGCCGGCGGCAAGGCCGACCTCGCCGACGCGCTCGCGATGGTGCGCGCGGTGACGCCGGCCACGCTCGTGCTGAAACGCGGGCCGCTCGGCTGTCAGATCATCGACGGCGAGGTGCCTGCGTCGCTCGACGATGCGCCGGTTCATGGCGGCGTCGAAGTCGAAGTGCTGAACGTGCTCGGCGCGGGCGACGCGTTCGCTTCCGGCTTCCTGTCCGGCTGGCTGCGCGATCAGTCGCTCGACGCCTGCGCGCACGCCGCGAATGCGAGCGGCGCGCTGGTCGTGTCTCGGCACGGCTGCGCCCCGGCGATGCCGACCCCGGCCGAGCTCGACTACTTCCTCAGCGAAGCGCAGGCCGATCCGCAACGCATGCGCCGCCCCGATCGCGACGCGAAGCTCGCAAGACTGCATCGCGTGTCGCCGGCGCGCAAAGCGTGGCACGAGGTGCTCGGCTTCGCTTTCGATCATCGCAACCCGTTCTTCGAACTCGCGCAGCAGACCGGTGCCGATGAAGCGCGCATTGCCCGGTTGAAGGGCCTGTTCGTCGAAGCGGTCGCGCAAACCGAACGTGCATTGAACTTGCAGGGACGCATCGGCGTACTGATCGACGACCGCTATGGTCAGGACGCACTGAATGCCGCGACCGGTCGCGGCTGGTGGATCGGCCGCCCGGTCGAACTGCCCGGCTCCGTGCCGCTCGCGTTCGATCATGGTCGTTCGATCGGCACCACGTTGATCGCGTGGCCGCAGGAACACGTCGTGAAATGCCTCGTGCAGTTTCATCCCGACGAGCCGATCGAGCAGCGGCTCGAACAGGAGGCGCAACTGCGCGCGCTGTATGACGCGACCCAGGCAAGCGGCCACGAACTGCTGCTCGAAGTGATTCCTCCGAAGCATGCGTCGCTGCCGCAGGGACCGGACATCGTGTATCGCGCGTTGAAGCGGCTGTACAACCTCGGCATCTACCCCGAGTGGTGGAAGCTCGAACCGATGGACTCCGCGCAATGGCAGGCCATCGACGCGCTGATCGCCGAGCGCGATCCGTATTGCCGTGGCGTCGTGCTGCTCGGTTTATCGGCGGCGGTCGAGCAATTGAGCGACGGCTTTCGCGCGGCCGCGCAAGCGGCGACGTGCCGCGGCTTCACGGTCGGCCGCACGATCTTTCACGAACCGAGCCATGCGTGGCTCGCCGGTGAAATTGGCGACGACGAACTGATCGCGCGCGTGCGCCTCACGTTCGAAACGCTGATCGCCGCGTGGCGCGGTGCGCGCGGCGAACCGGCGGCGCATGGCACACCTCATCACGCTCATCAGGAGCAGGCCGTATGAACGAGCGCATCATGGATGACGACACCCCATCCGCCAGCGGCGCGACGCAAGCGCACGCGCCTGCGCGCACCGGCGGCACGATTCGCCTGACGATGGCGCAGGCGCTCGTGCGCTATCTGGCCGCGCAACGCGTCGCCAGCGAAGACGGCACCAACGTCGAACCGCTGTTCGGCGGCGTGTTCGCGATTTTCGGTCACGGCAACGTCGCGGGCATCGGCGAGGCGCTGTATCAGCATCGCGACGCGCTGCCGACCTTGCGCGCGCACAACGAGCAGGCGATGGCGCACAGTGCGATCGCCTACGCGAAGGCGCACTTTCGCCGCCGCATGATGGCCGTGACGACGTCGATCGGCCCAGGTGCCACCAATCTGCTGACCGCGGCCGCGCTCGCGCACGTGAACCGTTTGCCGGTGCTGCTGTTGCCCGGCGACATCTTCGTGTCGCGCGCGCCCGATCCGGTCTTGCAGCAGGTCGAGGATTTCAACGATGGCGGCGTATCCGCGAATGACGCGTTCAAGCCGCTGTCGCGCTACTTCGACCGCATCGTGCATCCTGCGCAATTGCTGAGCGCGCTGCCGCGCGCGATCCGCGTGCTCACCGATGCCGCGTTGTGCGGCCCCGTCACGCTGGCGCTGCCGCAGGACGTGCAGGCGCAGGCGTGGGACTTCCCGGAGGACTTTTTCACGCCGCGTGTCGTGCGCTTTCATGCACCCGCGCCGCGTAGCGACGAGATCGACGCCGCGTGCGCGCGCTTGCGGCACGCGAAGCGTCCGCTGATCGTCGCGGGCGGCGGCGTGCTGTACAGCCGCGCGGCCGATGCGCTGCACCGCTTCGCAAGCGCGCATGGCGTGCCGGTCGCGGAAACGCAGGCCGGCAAAAGCTCGCTCGCGTGGAACGATCCGCTGAATGCCGGCGCGCTCGGGGTGACCGGCTCAGCGGCTGCCAACGCGCTTGCGCATGACGCCGATTGCGTGCTCGCGCTCGGCACGCGGCTGCAGGACTTCACGACCGGCTCGAACACGCTGTTCACGCAAGCCGACGTGATCGCGATCAACGCGAACGGATTCGACGCGCTCAAGCATCGCGGCTTCGTCGTCGAAGCCGATGTGAAACTCGCGCTCGATGCGCTAACGGGGCCGCTGCATGGCTGGCACGCCGAGCGCAGCTGGACCGCGCGCGCACACAAGCTCGCGGCGAGCTGGCGCGATACCGTGCACACGCTCACCCATGCGCCGCAACGCGACGCGGTACTGCCCTACGAGGGCGACGTGATCGGCGCGGTGCAGCGTTCGAGCGCGCACTCGCCGACCGACGACATCGTCGTCTGCGCGGCCGGCACGCTGCCCGCCGAGCTGCACAAGCTATGGCGCGCGGGCCGGCCCGGCGCGTATCACGTCGAATACGGCTATTCGTGCATGGGCTACGAGATCGCGGGCGGCCTCGGCGTCAAGCTCGCGCGGCCCAAGCGCGAGGTGATCGTGATTCTCGGCGACGGCAGCTATCTGATGATGAACAGCGAGATCGCGAGCTCGGTGATGCTCGGCGCGAAGCTGATCGTCGTCGTGCTCGACAATCGCGGCTTCGGCTGCATCAATCGACTGCAACAGGCTTGCGGTGGCGCACCGTTCAACAATCTGCTCGACGATTGCGTGCACGCACCGGAAGGCGCGCCGCGCATCGACTTCGCCGCGCATGCGCGCGCGCTCGGCGCGCAAGCCGAGCATGCGCGCAATCTCGCCGAGCTCGAAGCGGCACTGCAACGCGCGCGCGCGGCGCGAGGCACGTACGTGATCAGCATCGACACCGACCCGGCTCGCACCACCGAAGACGGTGGCTGGTGGTGGGAAGTCGCGGTGCCCGAAGTGTCGACGCGCACCGAGGTGCGCGAGGCCCGCGCGAAGTACGACGCGCAACTCGCCGCGCGCGCGGCGCCGCCCGCGACGCCTGCGCCGTCACAGGGCGCCGATCACGACTGGGAACCATGAGGACTCCGGCATGACTGCTTTCGACGTACGCATCGGCATCAACCCGCTGTCGTGGATGAACGACGACCTGCCGTCGCTCGGCGGCGAGACGCCGCTCGAAGTCGCGCTGACCGAGGGTCGCCAGATCGGCTATCAGGGCTTCGAACTCGGCAACAAGTTTCCTCGCGAGCCGCAAGCGCTGAAAACGCTGCTCGCGCAATACGACCTCGCGCTCGTGTCCGGCTGGTACTCGGGACAACTGGCCAGGCGCAGCGTCGCCGAAGAAATCGACGCGGTCGGCCCGCATCTGGAGTTGCTCGCGCAGAACGGCGCGACCGTGATGGTGTATGGTGAAGTCGCCGATTCGATCCAGGGCGCGCCGCGCCCGCTGTATCAACGGCCGCGCTTTTTCAGCGACACGCAATGGGCCGGCTACGCGGCCCGCGTCGATGAATTCGCGCGTTATACGCTGAGTCGCGGCGTGCGGCTCGCCTATCATCATCATATGGGCGCGTACGTCGAAACGCCTGCCGACGTCGATCAGTTGATGGCGCGCACAGGCGACGCGGTCGGCCTGCTGTTCGACGCCGGGCACATCACGTTGGCGGGCGGCGATCCGTTGGCCGTGCTCGACCAACACATCGCGCGCGTTTGCCACGTGCACTGCAAGGACGTGCGCCCCGCCGTGATGAAGCTCGCACGCAATCGCAACTGGAGTTTTCTCGATGCGGTGATCGCCGGTGCGTTCACGGTGCCCGGCGACGGCGCGGTCGATTTTCCGGCGCTGATCGACCGGTTGAAGCGGCACGGTTATTGCGGCTGGCTCGTCGTCGAGGCGGAGCAGGACCCGGTGGTCGCGCCGCCGTTCGACTATGCGCAGAAGGGATATGGAACTTTGCGGGCGCTCGTCGATGCGCCGCTCGGCAAGGAGGCAGCATGAGCTTATTGGTGAAGGCAGAGCGCGAAGGCCAGACGATCGCGCGCGTGACGCCGCAGTCGGCCTGCTGGCGCTATGTGGGATTCGCCGCGTACCGGCTCGGCGCGAACGAACTCGTCTACGTGTTCGAGCCGGCGCGTGAAGCGTGCATCGTCGTGCTGAGCGGCGCGGTCGATATCGAAACGCCGGGCACGACGTGGAGCTCGCTCGGTTCACGCGACAGCGTGTTCGAAGACGCGGCGCCGTACGCGGTGTATGTGCCGCCGAACGTGCGCGCGACGGTGCGCGCATGCCGCGACGCGGAGATCGGTGTGGCGAGCGCGCCGGCCAAGGGCGAGTATCCGGCGCGGCTGATCGAGCCGGAGTCGATGAAGCGCTCGACGCGCGGTAAGTCGCTGAATACGCGTTACGTGTGCGACATTCTTCCGCACGCCGAGCCGGCGGAATCGCTGCTGGTGGTCGAAGTGAGAACGCCGGGCGGTCACGCGTCGAGCTACCCGCCGCACAAGCACGACACCGACAATATCCCGCTCGAAAGCTCGCTCGAAGAAACTTATTACCACCGGCTCGATCCGCCGCAAGGCTTCGCATTCCAACGCGTGTACACCGACTCACGCGATATCGACGAATCGATGGCCGTCGAGGATCACGACGTCGTGATGGTGCCGCGCGGCTATCACCCGGTCGTCGTGCCGTACGGCTACGACTCGTATTATCTGAACGTGATGGCTGGCAGCCAGCGGGTCTGGCATTTCCATAACGATCCGGCGCACGAATGGATCATCAACAAGGATGCTTGACTAACTTGTCCGTAGTCGCGCGTCAGCCAACCCCGAGCCATTCGCGCATCACGTCGTCGCGCGACATAAACGACGCCAGCGCGCCGTCGAACACGATCTCGCCGTGCCCCATCACCGCGACGCGGCACGCGATGTCCCGCGCGATCACGAGCCGCTGCTCGATCAGCAACATCGCGACGCCACGCTCGCGCAGCGCGTGCAGACAGGCGGCGACCTGCTGCATCACGAGACTCGCGAGCCCTTCGCCGGGCTCGTCGATCAACAGCAGATCGGGATCTCCGAGCAGCGCCCGCGCGAGCGCGAGCATCTGTTGCTCGCCGCCCGACAGCGCGCCGGCGCGCGTGCGCTTGCGCCCGGCGAGCACCGGGAACAGCGCGTACGCGTCGTCGAGCGTGAAGCGCGGCGCGCGGCCGCGCGCACGCGATGCGGCAGCCGGCGCAATGCCGAGCAGCAGGTTTTCATGCACGCTCAGCGCGGCGAACACGTCGCGATGCTCGGCCACATAGCCGAGCCCGAGCCGCGCGATCTCGAACGTGCGCCGACCGGCGAGCGAACGCCCCGCGAAACGCAGTTCGCCCTCGCAGCGCACGAGGCCCATGATCGCGCGCGCGAGCGTCGAGCGGCCCGAACCGTTGCGGCCGACCAGCGCGACCACTTCGCCGGGCTCGATGCTCAGCGTGACGCCGTGCAACGCCTGGCTCGCGCCATACCACGCATTCAGGTCGCAAATGTCGAGCAGCGCGCTCATCGGCCTGCTCCGTGGTCCGGTTCATCACCCGCCCGCGCGCCTGAGCCGACGTCGAAGCGTTCACCCAGATACGCGGCCCGTACCGCCGCGTCGGCGCGAATCGCGGCCGGCGATCCACTTGCGATGATGCGCCCTTGCACCAGCACCGAAATGCGATCGGCGATCGCGAACACCGCATCCATATCGTGCTCGACCATCAGCAGCGTGCGGCCGGCGGTGGTGTCGCGGATCAGCTCGATCGCGCGTGCCGCTTCCGCGCGGTTCATGCCCGCCGTCGGTTCGTCGAGCAGCAGCGTGTGCGCGCCGCCCGCGAGCGCGATGCCGAGGTCGAGCGCGCGCTGCTCCGCGTAGCTGAGCGTGCCGGCCGCGACGTCGCGGCGCGCGCCGAGGCCGACCGCGTCGAGCACCTCGGCGGCGCGCGCATCGACCGCGGCCGTGCCGGTCAGACGCTGCCACCAGCGCGTGCGATCGCGCTCGGCAAGCTGCGCCGCGCAGCGCAGGTTGTCGAACACGGACAGCCGCGCGAACACGCTGGAGCTCTGAAAGCTGCGCGCGAGGCCACGGCGCGCGATCGCGGCCGGCGCGAGCCGCGTGATGTCCGCGCCGAACAGGTGGATACGCCCCGCGCTCGGCCGCGCGCCGCCCCCCATCAGGTTGAACAGCGTGGACTTGCCCGCGCCGTTCGGGCCGATCAGCGCGTGCCGCTCGCCTGGCTCGATCGCGAGATCGACGCCGCGCAGGATTTGCGTCGAGCCGAAACGCTTTTCGATGCCGTGGAGCGCGAGTGCGGGGATCATCGTGCGGCTCCGGGGAATCGTGCCGCGCGTGCATGGGCCGTGACGCGCGCATGCGCGCGCAGCGCATGGCGCGTGGTCAGCGCAGCCAGAGCGGCGAGCGCAACGAGCGCCAGCGCAAGAGGAAGCGGCGAGGCGGCAAGCGGCGACGCGACGGTGACATCGGTACCCGCGCCAGCGCCCGCACCTGCACCTGCACCGGCGCCGGCGCCGAACAATGCGCCGAACAACCCACCTGAAACCGCACCTTCGTCCGCGCCGAACTGCGCCGCATAGGCCCACTGCACCGCGAACACGATGGCCGCGAGCCACAGCAACCCCGCCGCCGCGCTCCACCAATACGCGGCGCGGCAACGTCGCCAGCCGTTGGCGGCAATCCGCGCCGTCTGCCGCGAGGCAAAGCCGGCGAGCCCATCCGGCGCGGCCAGCACGACGACGACAAAGAACAGCCCGAGATAGAACAGCCACGCCCGCGTGACACTGGCGACCACCACGCTGAAAAACGTCAGCACGATCGCCCCCGCGACCGGCCCGAAGAACGCCGCCGTGCCGCCGATCACGGTCGCGATCAGCACCGCGCCCGAGCGCATCATGCCGACGCTCTCAGTCGATACGAGCTCGATATTGATCAGCCCGAGCGTGCCCGCGACGCCCGCGAAAAACGCCGACAGCACGATCACGCCATGGTGAATCCGCCGCGGATAGCAGCCGAGCGCCGCCGCGCGCGCCGGGTTGTCGCGCACGGCGTTCGCGAGCCGCATGAACGGTGTGCGCGACAGCGCGAACATCGCGCCACTGGCGACGACGCTCCACAGCGCGATCAGCGCATAGGCCTCGCGCGCCGGACCGAAGCTCCAGCCGCCGAAGAGTGGCCCGCTCGCGCGATCGATCGCGACGCCCGCCTCGCCGCCGAACCAGCCCGGCAGCGTCCACGCGGCCGCGACGACGAGCTCGCCGAGACCGAGCGTGATCATCGCGAATGCGGTGCCGGCACGGCGCGTCGCGATGAAGCCGAACAGCACGCCGCACAGCGCGCCGCCGATGCCGCCGAGCAACGGCAGCAGCACGAGCGGCATGCCGCCCGCGTTGAACACCCGCGCGGCGATCAACGCGCCGAGCCCCGCATAAGCGGCGTGCCCGAACGACAGCAGCCCGGTCCCGCCGAGCAGCAGGTTGTACGACAGCGCGAACACGATCATCGTCGCGCTTTGCGCGAGATAGCCGAGCAGCCAGCTGTGCGGCCAGATGAAAGGCGGTACGGCCAGAAAGGCGACGAGCGCGAGCCACGGCGCGAGCGCACGGCCGCCCCCGCGAGGCGGCACCTCGCTTTCCAGCGCGTTTGACGACCCGCTCTGCTTACGCATGATCGTCACGTCGTCCGAACAGTCCGCGCGGCCTCGTCGCCAGCACCGCGACGAGCAGCAGGTACGGCAGCAGCGGCGCGAGCTGCGCGAGCGTCAGCGCGTCCCATTCGGGCGGCAGCGCCGCGCCGGCGAGTGACACCACGTCGCCCAACGACAGATCGCTCGCGACCGCCAGCGTTTGCAGGCAGCCCACCAGCAGCGACCCGACGAGCGCCCCGCTCAGCGACCCGAGCCCGCCGATCACGACGACGGCGAACACGATCGAGCCGAGCGACTCCGCCATCGCCGGCTCGATGACGAACAGCGGCGCGCCGATCACGCCGGCCAGCGCGGCGAGCGCGGTGCCGGCCGCGAACACGCCGGTGAACACGCGCGGCACGTCGTGCCCGAGCGCTTCGACGGCCTGCGCATGCGTAAGCGCGGCGCGCACGATCAAGCCAGTCTTCGACACGCGCAGCATCGCGACGAGCGCCGCGAGCATCGCGAGCGACACCGCCATCATGAATGCGCGGTAGCGCGTGAAGACCGCGCCGTACAGCGAGAACAGCGGACCGTCGAGCACCGCCGGAATCCTCGCCGACAGCGGACCGAGCCCCCAGCCGAGCTTGACGAGTTCGCCGAGCAGATAGGCGGCGCCGAACGTCAGCAGCAGTTCGGGCAGATGCCCGTGCCCGCGCACGCGCCGCAGCAGCCAGCGTTCGAGCGCCGCGCCGAGCAGACCGACGAGGAGCGGCGCAACCACCAGCGCGCTCCAGAAGCCGGCGCGCGCCGCCACCGAAAAGCCGACGTACGCGCCGAGCATATAGAAGCTCGCATGCGCGAAGTTGAGCACGCCGAGCATGCTGAAGATCAGCGTCAGCCCGGCCGACAGCATGAACAGCAACAGCCCGTAGCTCAGGCCGTTGAGCAGAGTGATGATGAACGACTGCACGCGTCTAGTCCGCCGGCCCGACGACGCGCAACGGTTCGAGCGCCGCGCGCAGCCCGGCGGGCAGGTTCACGGGACGGCGCGTCGCGCGATCCACGTAGACGTGCACGAAGTGCCCTTGCGCGGCGGGCTCGGCGTCGCCGTCACGAAATAGCCCCACCTCGTAGCGCACGCTCGACGTGCCGAGCCGCGCGACGCGCAAGCCCGCGTCGATGCGATCGGGAAACACGAGCGGCGCGAAGTAGTTGCACTGCGTCTCGACGACCAGCCCGATCGTCGTGCCGTGTTCGAAATCGAGTACGCGCGCGCGGACCAGATACTCGTTCACGACGGTGTCGAAATAGCTGTAGTAGACGACGTTGTTCACGTGGCCGTAGACGTCGTTGTCCATCCAGCGCGTGGTGATCGGCAGGAAGTGCGGATACGCGGCGCGGCCGGCGGGGGTGGGTTTGTTCATCGGACGTGGCGGTGGGTGGATGCGAGGATCACAGCGACTCGGTCAGCATGCGGCGATAGTCGTCGGCGCTCGCCTCGCGCGGATTCGTGCGATGACAATGGTCGACCAGCGCGCCCTGCACGACCTTGTCGAACATGCTTTCGTCGACGCCCATTTGCCTGAGGCCGGTCGGCAGTCCAAGCCGCGCCGTCATGTCGAACAGCGCCTGCGCGAGATCCGCATGCTCGGGCACCCCCATCACGCGACGCATGCGCGCATAGCGACGCTCGGCCACCACGCTCGGCGCGCGCTCGTTGAAGCGCAGAACCGCGGGCAGCACGACCGCGTTCAGCGTGCCGTGATGCAGCGACGTGCGGCCGTTCACCTTCAGGCCGCCCAGCGGATGCGACAGCGAGTGCACACAGCCGAGGCCCTTCTGGAACGCCATCCCGCCCTGCATCGACGCGCTCATCATGTTCAGGCGCGCCTCGCGATCGCGGCCGTCCGCGCACGCGCGCTCGATGCTGTGCCACGCGCGTTCGAGGCCGTCGAGCGCGATACCGTCGGCGGGCGGATTGAAGGCCGGCGCGAGGAAGGTCTCGATGCAATGCGCGATCGCGTCCATGCCGGTCGCGGCGGTCAGCCCCGGCGGCAGGCCGAGCGTGAGACCAGGATCGCACAGCGCCGATTTCGGCAGCAGATTCCACGAGTGAAAGCCGAGCTTGCGGCCGTCGTTCAGGATCACGATCGCGCCGCGCGCGACTTCGCTGCCAGTGCCGGCCGTGGTCGGAATCGCGATCAGCGGCGCGACGGCGTCGGTGATCTTCGCGCTGCCGCCTTCGATCGTCGCGTACTGCGTGAGCGGCCCCGGATGCGTGGCCGCGATCGCGACGCCCTTCGCGAGATCGATCGACGAACCGCCGCCCACCGCGATCAGCCCGTCGCAGCGCTCGTCGCGATACACCTGGGCGGCCGCGAGCACCATTTCCTCGGTCGGGTTCGACGGCGTGTCGTCGAACAGCGGCACGTCGCCGAGCTTCAGCGCGTCGAGTGCCTGCCGCGCAATGCCGGCCGCGACGACGCCCTTGTCGCTGATCACCAGAGGCCGCTCGATGCCGATGCGCGCGCACTCGGACGACAGTTGCGACAGTGCGTCGTAGCCCAGATGAATATGGGTCAGGTAGTAGATGTAGGCCATGCCGTTTTCTCCCTGAGCGTGCGCTCATTGACTGCCGGTTGACGTGGATGATCGGTTCGGTGATGCGTCGATGGATGTGCCGAGTCGAGTGGTGTCGCGTGCGTTGTGGGCTGTCTCCATGTTGGCTGTGATTTCTGCGTCGTCTGTGTGCTGGCTAATGTTGCGGCTCGATGGGCCGAACGCCTCACTGCCCCGGCCGCTCGACGAATTCGAACGGCAACCCGCGTCGCCGCATCCATTCGCCAAGCGCCTGGCCGGTGCCCGCGCGCCACGGCCGCAGCTTCGCGGGCTCGACGAGCCGGTATTCGAGCAGCTCGGGCGACAGCGCGATCGTCCCATGCGCCTTCACGTGATACGCGATGATCAGCTCGTTCTTGCGGATGAATTCGTACACGCCGATCAGCTCGACCGACCCGGCGTGCAGCGACGTCTCCTCCATCACTTCGCGCGCGATGCCCTGCTCCGGCGTCTCGCCGTTTTCGAGGAAGCCGGTGATCAGCGCGAACATGCCCTCGGGCCACGCCGCATTGCGCGCGAGCAGGATCTTGCCCTCGTACTCGACGATCGCCGCGACGACCGGCAGCGGGTTATTCCAATGGACGTACCCGCACTCGGTATCGGGACAGCTCTGACGGACGCGGCCGCCCTCGTGGTCGGGGTCGGCGCGTTCGGTCAGGGGTTTCGCGCAGCGGGGACAGAATCGGTACTCGGTCATGGCGGGGGACGTCTCTTTGTTTCGTGTTTTCTGGCGGGGCGTAGCTGGGTGGCTTTGCGCGTGTGCCGAGTGGTGCATCGAGGCGCCGGTGGTAACTCGGGTTTCAGCAACCTCACGCGTCTTCCATCACGCGACGCACAGCTCACGCACCTCGGCGGCGAAACGCTCGACCGTGTCGGGCTGCGTGTCCCACGCGCACATCAGCCGGCAACCGCCCGCGCCGATGAACTCGTAGAACTTCCAGCCGCGCGCGCGCATCGCCTTCGCGGCATGCGGCGGCAACTGCGCGAACACCGCGTTCGATTCGCTCGCAAACATGATGCTCACGCCGGGGATTTCCTGCAACCGCGTCTCCAGCAGACGCGCCATCGCGTTCGCGTGACGCGCATTGCGCAGCCATACGTCGTTGTCGAGCAGGCCGAGCCACGGCGCGGAGATGAAGCGCATCTTCGAGGCGAGCTGTCCCGCCTGCTTCAATCGATAGGCGAAATCGTCGGCGAGCGCGCGGTCGAAGAACACTACCGCCTCGCCGACCGGCAAGCCGTTCTTGGTGCCGCCGAAACACAGCACGTCGACGCCCGCGCGCCACGTAATCTCCGACGGATGCACGCCGAGCGCGGCGACCGCGTTCGCGAAGCGCGCGCCGTCCATGTGCACCTTCAGATGACGACGCTTCGCGATCGCCGCGATGGCGCGCACTTCCTCGACGCTGTAGACGGTGCCGACCTCGGTGGACTGCGTCAGCGTGACGACCTTGGGCTTCGGATAGTGGATATCGCCGCGCCGCGTGACGATGGACTCGATCGCATCGGGCGTGAGCTTGCCGGCGATGCCCGGCGCCGTCAGCAGTTTCGAGCCGCCCGAAAAGAACTCGGGACCGCCGCACTCGTCGGTCTCGATGTGCGCGAGTTCGTGGCAAATCACCGAGTGGTACGACTGGCACAGCGACGCGAGCGCGAGCGAATTGGCTGCCGTGCCGTTGAACACGAAGAACACTTCGCAATCGATCTGAAACAGGTCGCGCAGACGGTCTGCAGACCTGGCTGGTCCAGGAGTCGTCGCCGTAGGCCGGCTCGTGGCCGCTGTTGTTGGCGGCGATCAGCGCGTCGAGCGCTTCGGGACAGATGCCGGCGTAGTTGTCGGACGCGAAATGTTGCATGGTCGAGCGACGCGCCCGGCGACAGGCGCGAGGGAATGACGGAAAGCGGTCATTTTAGTGCGCTGTGCGAGATTTGTTTTCGCGTCCTAGCTGCAACCGCAATCCGGCATGCGGCCACGGCGCGGGCCACGCGGCACGCGCGTCACTGCGATCAGGCCCGCCGCCCCCGCCAGCAGCGCGCCTGCGGCGAGCCACAGCGCCAGCGAAAACGACCCTGTGTGCGCGGCAATCGGCGCGGCCACCAGCGGACCTGCGATCTGACCGATGCCATAGGCCGCCGTCGCATAACCCATCAGCCCGGCCGCGTCGTCGCCGCGCAGACGCCGCGCCTCGCGCATCGCGAATAGCGTGATCGCGGTGAACGGCAGGCCGATCAGGATGCTGCCGAGCGAGAACCCGCCCGCCGTCGGCCACACGATGCCCAGCGCGATGCCGAGCGCCTGCAGCACATACGAGCCCGCGAGCAGCGCGCGGTTGTCCCAATGCACGGGCAAACGCGCGGCGAGCAACGCGCCGACGATCAGCGCCGCACCGAACATCGGCCAGAACAGGTCCGGCCACGCCGAGCCCGGCAACGCGTGGCGCGCGATGACCGGCAAAAAGGTCGCGG
The DNA here is from genome assembly GCF_014201025.1 of Paraburkholderia sp. MM5384-R2. NCBI lineage: Bacteria > Pseudomonadati > Pseudomonadota > Betaproteobacteria > Burkholderiales > Burkholderiaceae > Paraburkholderia > Paraburkholderia sp. MM5384-R2. The sequence goes on along the minus strand of NZ_JACHDI010000006.1, from coordinate 164,589 downwards.
TGATGATGTAGCCGAAGCCCGGTATGCCGTAGAGCAGGACCAGCCAGAACGCGTCGGTACGGTGGACGGCATGGCTCGTCCGAATGCCGGCCGTACGAGGCGGCTGGTTTGCGCTGGCGCGCGATCCGCTGGCGGGCTTTGCGGTTGCGGAGCTTGCAGCGGCAGGCTTCGCTGTTCCCACACGCCGCGCTTCGCCAAACACCGGCCACACCAGCACCGACAGCACCGCGCCGATCACCGCAAAGCCGATCCATCCGACCACCGCGCCATAGCCACCCGCGACGCTGACCAGCAAGCCGGTCCCGACGATGCCCAAGCCCGGCCCCGTATAGATGACGCCGCTCCACGCCTGCGCGCCGAGTTCGGCGAGCCGCCGCAAGCCCCACTGCGACGCGAACACGAAGGTCCATGCGCTGACCGCGCCGGCGACGAAGCGCACCAGCGCCCACACCCAGAACTGGCCGGTGACGCCCATCGCGAGCGTCAGCAGCACGGTCGCGGCGAGTCCGACGCGCACCATGCGCGCGGGCTCGACCCGCAGCGCCGCGCACGTCATCGCGCCGGCGAAATAGCCGGCGTAATTGAACGAAGCGAGCCAGCCGCCATGCTGGATATCGATCTGCGGCTGGCCGAGCGCGGCGCCGTGCAGCATCAGCGGCAGCAGCGGCGTGAATGCGAAGCGCCCGATACCGAGCGCGACGGCCAGCGTGACCATGCAGGCGAGCGCCGCGCGCCGGGCGGCGTGCGGCCCGTGGATGCGCGGGTACGCGTGGGAAGCGAGATCGTTCATGATCGGACGGGCAAACGGAGATGATATGAATCCATGTTAGCTTGACCTTGGAATCACGAAAAATGAATAATTAGGATGTTATTCATCGCCCGGAGAGAATCATGGATCTGGCCGCTCTGACCATTTTTCGCGCGGTCGTGCGCGAAAACGGCGTGACGCGCGCCGCGGCGAAGCTCAATCGCGTGCAATCGAACGTGACCACGCGCATCAAGCAGCTCGAGGAGCAGCTCGGCACCGAGCTGTTCATCCGCGACGGCCGCCGCCTCGTGCTGACGCCGGCCGGCGAGACGCTGCTGCCCTACGCGGAACGGCTGCTCGCGCTCGCCGACGAGGCGCGGCACGCGGTGCGCGAGGATCGTCCGAGCGGGCGTCTGCGTCTCGGCACGATGGAAAGCGTCGCGGCGACGCGTCTGCCGGGCCTGCTCGCGCAATATCACCAGCAATGGCCGGCCGTCGAACTGGAACTGGAGACCGGTACGACCGGCAGGCTGATCGAGCGGGTGCGCGAGTTCGAGGTCGATGCGGCGCTGGTCGCGACGCCGCTCGATCCGGCCACGCTCGGCGATCTGTTCGAGACCGTGCCGATCTTCCGCGAGGAACTCGTGATGCTGACGCCGCGCGGTCATCGGCCGATCCGCGAAGTGCGCGACATCGCGCTATCGACGCTGATCGCGTTCGAGCGGGGCTGTGCGTATCGCGCGTATATCGAGAAGTGGTATCTGGAGCACGGCACGCGGCCGCAACGGGTGCTGGAGCTCGGCTCGTATCACGCGATCGTCGCGTGCGTGGCGGCCGGCGCGGGCGTCGCGGTCGCACCGCGCTCGGTGCTCGATCTGGCGACCGACACGAGCATTATCGCGGTGCACGAATTGCCCGAAATCGGCATGATCGACACGCTGCTGGTGTGGCGACGCGGGCATTTTTCGTCGGCGCTCAATGCGCTGCGTCGCACGCTGGTGGCGTCGCAGGAAGGGACGGCCGAGGTGGATGCGGTGGCGTCCGCGGATGCGAATGTGGTCTGATCGTTGAATCCGCCCCGCCGACCAGGTTCGACGCAAACCGGTCGGCTTCAGCAAAAGCGAAGGGGCCACGCAACGCGCCGATCCTGCTGGCGCACCGCGTGGCCCCTTCGTCGAACCCGGCTCGACTTCGCGTCGAGCCGGACTCAACCGACCATCAGAATCAAAGCTGCCCTTCGACCCAGCCCTTGACGCCCGCGAGCGCCGCCGGCAGGTTGGCCGGCTCGGTACCGCCGGCCTGCGCCATGTCCGGACGGCCGCCGCCCTTGCCGCCCACCTGCTGGGCCACGAAGTTGACCAGTTCGCCCGCCTTGACCTTCTTGCTGGCGTCGGCGGTCACACCCGCGATCAGGCTGACCTTGCCGCCTTCCACCGACGCGAGCACGATCGCCGCGCTCTTCAGCTTGTCCTTGAGCTTGTCGACCGTTTCGCGCAGCGTCTTCACGTCCGCGCCTTCGAGCGTCGCCGCGAGCACATGCACGCCGCCGACTTCGATCGCCTGGCCCGCGAGTTCGTCGCCCTGGCTCGACGCCATCTTCGACTTCAGCGCGCCCAGTTCCTTCTCGAGCGCCTTCACCTGATCTTGCACCTGGCCGATGCGCTGCGTGAGTTCCGCCGGTTGTGCCTTCAGCACGGCCGCGGCCGCGTTGACGCGCGCTTCGAGCTCCTGCACGTAGCGCACCGCGTTGTCGCCCGTGATCGCTTCGACGCGACGGATACCGGCCGCGACGCCGCCTTCCATCACGATCTTGAAGAAACCGATGTCACCCGAGCGATTCACGTGCGTACCGCCGCACAGCTCACGCGAGAAGCCGAGGTCGAGCACGCGCACTTCGTCGCCGTACTTTTCGCCGAACAGCGCCATTGCGCCGCCCTTCACCGCCTCGTCGTACGACATCACACGCACGATGCCGGGCGCGTTCGCCAGCACTTCGGCGTTGACGATTTCCTCGACGCGGCGGATCTGCCCGTCCGTCATCGGCGCGTTGTGGGCGAAGTCGAAGCGGGTCTTGTCGGCGTCGACGAGCGAGCCCTTCTGCTGCACGTGCGAACCGAGCACTTCGCGCAACGCCTTGTGCATCAGGTGCGTGGCCGAGTGGTTGCGCGCCGTGCGGGCGCGGCGCACCGCGTCGATTTCGGCCTTGACGATGTCGCCGAGCTTCAGCGTGCCCTGCTCGAGCGTGCCGTGGTGGCCGACCACGTCGGCCTGAACCTTCAGCGTATCGACGACCGCAAAGCGCGTGCTGGCGTTGGCGAGCACGCCCTGGTCGCCGACCTGGCCGCCCGACTCCGCGTAGAACGGCGTGTGATCGAGCACGACGACCGCCTGCTGGCCGGCCTGCGCCTGCTGCACCGATGCGCCATCGACGTACAGCGCGACGACCTTCGCGTCGTCGAAGACGATTTCTTCGTAGCCGTGGAAGGTGGTCTTCGCACCCGAGTATTCGAGGCCCTGCGCCATCTTGAACTTGCCCGCCGCGCGAGCCTGCTCGCGCTGACGCGCCATCGCGTCGTCGAACGCGGATTCGTCGACCGTCACTTCGCGCTCGCGGCAGACGTCCGCGGTCAGGTCGAGCGGGAAGCCGTAGGTGTCGTGCAGCTTGAACGCGAGTTCGCCGTCGAGCGTCTTGCCGCTGGTTTTGGCACCTGCGGCGCCGAGATCGGCCAATGCGGCCTCGAGAATCGACATGCCGTGTTCGATCGTCTCGAAGAAGCGCTCTTCTTCCTGACGCAGCACGTCGGTCACGCGCTGCTCGGCCTGCTTCAGTTCAGGGTAAGCGTCGCCCATCTGCGCGACGAGGTCGGCGACGAGGCGATGGAAGAACGAACCCTTCTTGCCGAGCTTGTAGCCGTGGCGGATCGCGCGGCGCACGATACGGCGCAGCACGTAGCCGCGGCCTTCGTTGCCCGGAATCACGCCGTCGACGATCAGGAACGAGCACGCGCGGATGTGATCGGCGATCACCTTCAGCGAGTTGTTGCCCAGATCGGTCACGCCGGTTTCGCGGCCAGCGGCTTGAATGAGCGCCTGGAACAGGTCGATCTCGTAGTTGCTGTGCACGTGCTGCAGCACCGCGGCGATGCGCTCGAGACCCATGCCGGTGTCCACGCATTGCTTCGGCAGCGGCGTCATGTTGCCCTGCGCGTCGCGGTTGAACTGCATGAACACGAGGTTCCAGATTTCGATGTAGCGGTCGCCGTCTTCCTCGGGCGATCCCGGCGGCCCGCCCCACACGTCCGGGCCGTGGTCGTAGAAGATTTCCGAGCACGGGCCGCACGGGCCGGTGTCGGCCATCTGCCAGAAGTTGTCCGATGCGTAGCGCGCGCCCTTGTTGTCGCCGATGCGGATGATGCGCTCGACCGGCACGCCCACTTCCTTCGCCCAGATGTCGTGCGCTTCGTCGTCTTCCTGGTAGACGGTGACCCAGAGCTTGTCTTTGGGCAGCTGGTAGACGCCGGTCAGCAGTTCCCACGCGTAGTGGATCGCGTCGCGCTTGAAGTAGTCGCCGAACGAGAAGTTGCCGAGCATCTCGAAGAACGTGTGGTGACGCGCGGTGTAGCCGACGTTCTCGAGGTCGTTGTGCTTGCCGCCGGCGCGCACGCTGCGCTGCGCGGTCGTGGCCCGCGAATACGGACGCGATTCCGCGCCGAGGAACACATCTTTGAACTGCACCATCCCCGAATTGGTGAAGAGCAGTGTCGGGTCGTTGCCGGGCACGAGGCTCGACGAACGGACGATCGTATGGCCCTTCGATTCGAAGAACTTGAGGAATTTCTCGCGGATTTCAGCGGCTTTCATAGCGGGCGGGGGACGGTCCTGACGGTTCCTGACGGAGACTGGCGGTCGGTGGGATGCGCCAACTGTCGGTTTCTTTAAACGACTGATTATACGGGATCGGCAAGCGTGCGCGGCACCGCGCGCCGCCTGGTTGGCGCTCGCGTGTCCGCTCGTCCGATCCGCGCCATGACGTTCGGCTGACTGCGCCCGCGAGCGCGAATCGCTTAAGATGACTTCCACGAAACTTCGCGCGAAATAACGCATGGCAGCTCGCCGCGCGGCCTGCAACCATCAGGAGACATTCAGGAACATGGGCGCTCTCAGTCACATCCGCGTACTGGATCTCACCCGCGTGCTCGCCGGTCCGTGGTGCGCGCAGACGCTCGCCGATTTCGGCGCCGACGTCATCAAGATCGAACGCCCCGAGGTCGGCGACGACACGCGCCACTGGGGGCCTCCGTATCTGAAAACGCCGGACGGCGCGGACACGCGCGAGGCCGCCTACTATCTCGCGGCGAACCGCAACAAGCGCTCGGTCACGCTCGACATCGCGTCGCCCGAGGGTCAGCGGATCGTGCGCGAACTGGCCGCGCAAAGCGACGTCGTGCTCGAGAACTACAAGGTCGGCCAGTTGAAGAAGTACGGCCTCGACTATGACTCGCTCAAAGAGGTCAAGCCCGACCTGATCTACTGCTCGGTCACGGGCTTCGGGCAGACCGGCCCGTATGCGCAGCGCGCCGGTTACGACTTCATCGTGCAGGGGATCGGCGGCTTCATGAGCATCACCGGCGAGCGCGACGCTCAGCCGGGCGGCGGCCCGCAGAAGGCCGGCGTCGCGATCGCCGACCTGATGACCGGCATGTACTCGACGATCGCGGTGCTGACCGCGCTCACGCACCGCGACCGCACCGGCGTTGGCCAATACATCGACATGGCGCTGCTCGACGTGCAGGTCGCGATGCTCGCCAACATGAACTCGAACTACCTCGCGAGCGGCCAGCCGCCGGTGCGCTGGGGCAATGCGCATCCGAACATCGTGCCCTACCAGACCTTCCAGACCAGCGACGGCTGGATCATCGTCGCGGTCGGCAACGACGGACAGTTCCGCAAGTTCGTCGAAGTGGGCGGCCGCCCGGAACTCGCCGACGACGAGCGTTTCGCAACCAACCCCGCGCGCGTGCGCAACCGCGAACTGCTCGTGCCGATGCTCGCGGACATGGTCCGCCTGCAGGGCAAGCAGCAATGGATCGCGGCGCTCGAAGCGGCCGGCGTGCCGTGCGGGCCGATCAACAACCTCGACGAAGTGTTCGACAACGAGCAGGTGGTCGCGCGCGGTATGCAGGTCGATCTGCCGCATCCGTCGGGCGGCACGGTCAAGCTCGTGCGCAATCCGATCACCATGACCGGCACGCCGCCGCAGGCGCTGAGCCATCCGCCGCTGCTCGGCGAGCATACCGAGCGGGTGCTGAGCGACGTGCTCGGATACGACGCGCAGACGATTGCCGAGTTGAAGCGCAAAGCGGTGATCTGATCGAGCAGGCGGCGAGACTCAGCGCATCGCCGTTAGCGAAGCCAGCCAGCCCCGCCCCTCGTCCCAATCGTCGAGACCGCTGTCGGCGTTGATGTGGCCGCGCGCGCCGATCCCGATCCAGCGGCTGCCCCACGCGTTCGCGCAGGTTTGTGAAAACGGCACGCCGCCATAAGGATCGTCGCTGCTCGCCACCACGATCGTCGCAAACGCCAGGCGGGTGAGCGGCACCGGCGCAAAGCCGCCCGCGTCCCTCGGGAAGTGCGCTTCGTCCGGATCGGGCACGGCGACCAGCAGCGCGCCGGCCACCTTCGCGAGCTGCGCCGCGCTTGCGTATTGCGAGGCCCAGAACGCCGTGGTCAGACAGCCGAGGCTGTGAGCGGCGAACACGACCGGCGCGTCCACGGCGTCAAGCGCGGCGGCCAGCGTACGGCACCAGGCGTCGCGCGAAGGCTGGTCCCAGTCCGGCATCTGCACCCGGACGACCGCGGGATCGAGCGCTTCCCAGCGCGTTTGCCAGTGGCCTGGGCCGGAGTCCAGATAGCCCGGCAGTACGAGTGTGGTTGGTTGGTGTTCGCTCATCGTGCTTCCCCGTATTCGGCTTATCGCCCGCTCGCGGGATAGCGCGGCGGGCCGTCTACCGTATCACGCGTGCCACGCCGCCACCACGGGGATCGCTCGCGGGCTCGGGTGTCCTGCCGTCCACGCGGATCATCTGCACGTCGCCGTTGAACGACTGCTGCTCGACAGTAAAGCCAAGCGCCTTCAATTGTGTGGCGAGCTCATCCGGCGCGCGACGGTACGGCTCGAAGTAGATCGTCTTTGGCGGCAGCAACTGATGATGGAAACGCATCGCGGCGAGCGCGTCCGTCGGTGACATGTCGAAGTCGTACAGATTCGTCATCACCTGGAAGATCGTCGTCAGGATGCGAGAGCCGCCGGGCGTGCCGATCGCTAGCGCGATCTTGCCGTCCTTCAGCAGCAGCGTGGGCGTCATCGACGAAATCGGGCGGCGGCCCGGCGCGATCGCATCCGGCTCGGCATCGGCGGCGCCGGGTGTCGACGCCGCGCCCGTCGCGCCAGCGCCGGCTGGCTTGATCACGAAATCGTCCATCGCATCGTTCAGCAGGAACCCGCCGCCGTCCACCACGACGCCCGAGCCGAAATCGCCGTTCAGCGTGTAGGTGTTCGACACCGCGTTGCCCCATTTGTCGACCACCGAGAAATGCGTGGTTTGCGCCTTCTCCGTCGCCGCGCCGCCGTCGACACCGGGTTTCACCGTCGCGGCGGCCGGCGCTTCGTCGGCTTTGACTTCGGCCGCGCGCTGCGCGAGGTAGGCGTCGTCGATCAGCTTCGCGACCGGCACCGGCGATGCGTCCGGGTCGCCGATATGGTGCTGCCGGTCCGCGAACACGCGATCCTCGATCTGCGCGATCAGATGGATGTACGGCGCTGAATTCAACGCAAGGCCGTCGAACGCCGGCTGCAGATCGGCCCGCATCTTCAGCATCTGGATCAGCCCGACGCCGCCCGAGCTCGGCGGCGGCGCGGTGATCACGCGGTAGCCGTGCCAATCGGCCGCGAGCGGCTCGCGCCACACAGCCTTGTACTGGCTCAGATCCTGGCTCGTGATCAGGCCGTGGCCGTACATCTGCGCGGCGATCATTTGAGCGGTGCGGCCCTCGTAAAATTCGCGGCCGCCGTCGCTCGCGATCCGCCCCAGCGTCTGCGCGAGTTCCGGTTGGCGCAGCATCGCGCCCGCCTTCAGGTTCGTGAAGTAGGCGTCGAAATTGGTCTTGCCGGCGAAACTCTTCGCGGCCGCGTCGCGTCGCTGCTGCAGCCGCGGGTCGACCTGGAAGCCGTCGGTCGCATAATGGATCGCGGGCGCGAGCACCTGCTTCCATTTGAGCTTGCCGAAGCGCCGCTGCGCTTCCCACATGCCATCGACAGTGCCCGGCACGGCCGCCGCGCGATGCCCGACCGTGCTCATGCCGGGCGCCACGTTGCCCTTGTCGTCGAGGTACATGTCGCGGGTCGCCTGCTGCGGCGCGCGCTCGCGATAGTCGAGAAAATACGGCTTGCCGTCGACCAGCAGCGTCATGAAACCGCCGCCGCCGAGGTTGCCCGCATCGGGCCGCGTGACGGCGAGCGTGAAGGCCATCGCGACCGCGGCATCGATCGCGTTGCCGCCTGCGGCGAAGATCTGCTGCGCGGTGTCAGCGCTGTAGCTATCCGGTGCGGCGACTGCCGACGCATCGAGCGCCGGCTTCGGCGCCGGTGTTTTCGCGGCGGCGCACAGCGGCGCGGCCCCGTTCACGGCAAGCGCGGCAAACCAGGCCAAAGCGAGCACACGACGGTTACGGCAAGAAAATCGGGCGCTAGCCAAAGCGCGGGCAAAAGGCGCGCGAAACGCGCCGTGCGTCGGGACAGACATCCGAGAAAACTCCGGCAACGAGGCGAGCATGGCGCACGAGCAGCGGAGCCTCGTGCAGGAAGATGAAGGACAGCGTGGACGGCTCGGGCAAGCCCGCCCCGCGCGAAGGCCCAGCACAGGCGCGAGCCGCGCGCAGCAGCGCATCCTAAGTCGGCGCGGCGCGCGTCGCCAACCCGTTTTACCTCCTGTTACAGCCCCGCGCGCCGGCTTCCCTGACTCCGGCAGCCGCGCCAAACCCACTGCGCCGTTGGCTGCGCGCCGCAACCACCTGCCGCGAACGGGCTCGTCAGGTAGAATTGACGGCTACACGGGCGCATTGCGCGCCCCCACGGACTCTCATCTTCTCGCATGAATACCGAACGCAACGACGCGCCCGCGGCAGCCAATTTCATCCGCAACATCATCGACGACGACAACCGCACCGGCAAATGGAGCCAGCGCGTCGAAACGCGCTTCCCGCCGGAGCCGAACGGCTATCTGCACATCGGTCACGCAAAGAGCATCTGCCTGAACTTCGGCGTCGCGCGCAGCTACGGCGGCGTGTGCCATCTGCGCTTCGACGACACCAATCCGGAGAAGGAAAGCGTCGAGTACGTCGAGTCGATCATCGACTCGGTGCGCTGGCTCGGCTTCGAATGGGAAAAGGACCGCACCGAGCATCTGTACTTCGCGAGCGACTACTACGACAAGCTGTACGAGTTCGCGGAGCTGCTGATCCAGCGCGGCCGCGCTTACGTGGATAGCCAGTCGGCCGAGGAAATCCGCGCGAACCGCGGCTCGGCCGCCGAAGTCGGCACGCCGTCGCGCTTCCGCGAGCGTTCGGTCGCGGAAAACCTCGACCTGTTCCGCCGCATGAAGGCGGGCGAGTTCAAGGAAGGCGAGCACGTGCTGCGCGCGAAGATCGACATGTCGTCGCCGAACTTCAACATGCGCGACCCGGTCATCTACCGCATCCGCTTCGCGCATCACTACCGTACCGGCGACACCTGGTGCGTGTACCCGATGTACGACTACACGCACTGCATCTCGGACGCGCTCGAAAACATCACGCATTCGCTGTGCACGCTCGAATTCGAAGACCATCGGCCGCTGTACGACTGGATCCTGAACGAACTCGCCGAGGCCGGTGTCTTCGGGCGTCCGCTGCCGCAGCAAATCGAGTTTTCGCGCCTGAACCTGACCTATGCGATCACCAGCAAGCGCAAGCTGCTGCAACTCGTCAACGAAGGCCATGTGGAAGGCTGGGACGACCCACGCATGCCGACCATCGTCGGCTTGCGCCGGCGCGGCTTCACGCCCGAGTCGATCCAGCTGTTCTGCGAGCGCATCGGCGTGACCAAGGTCGACTCGTGGATCGACATGAGCGTGTTCGAAGGCGCGCTGCGCGACGATCTCGACGAGAAGGCGCCGCGCATCGCCGCCGTGCTCGATCCGGTCAAGCTGATCATCGACAACTTCCCCGAACGCCTCACCGAGCCGTGCCACGCACCGGTGCATCCGCATCATCCGGAACAGGGCCTGCGCGAGTTTCCGATTTCGCGCGAGCTTTGGATCGAGCGCGAGGACTTCACAGAGACGCCGCCGAAGGGCTACTTCCGCCTGTTCCCGGGCAACAGGGTGCGGCTGCGCTACGGCTACGTGATCGAATGCACGCACGCGGACAAGGACGAGAACGGCAATATCGTCGCGGTGCACTGCAACTACTTCCCGGACAGCAAATCGGGCACCGAAGGCGCGAACAATTACAAGGTCAAGGGCAACATTCACTGGGTCAGCGCGGCGGCCGCGTGCCCGGCCGAAGTGCGCATCTACGACCGGCTGTTCAAGGAACCGCAACCGGACGCCGGCGGCCGCGACTTCCTCGAAGCGCTGAATCCGGACTCGAAACGCGTGGTCCAGGCCTATCTCGAAACCGGCGCGCGCCATGCGCTGCCGGAGCAGCGCTACCAGTTCGAGCGCCACGGCTACTTCGTCGCCGACCGCGTCGATTCGAAGCCGGGTAAGCCCGTATTCAACCGCATCGTCAGTCTGCGCGACAGTTGGGGCAAGCCGGCCTGAGCCCGCGCCAGCGAGGGCCCGGCGTTGCGGGCCCATCCGGGTTGCCGGATGTTTCGATCGACACTCACTGCGCGCTCGCCTGAGCGCGCCGGTCCGGGAGGTCCGATGAAGGTTGCAGGCCGTCACCGGGAAGGGTCTGAAGGTAGGGTTCGCGTCGCACGGAGCGCGTGCGGCTCACGCTTCCCGCGTCTGCTGCGCGGCATGTACAGCGTGCTGCTTACGCTGGCCGCCTGCGGCGCGCTCGCGTTCACCGGCCCCGCCCGCGCGGATGAACTGACCGGCACGCTGAGAAAGATCCACGACGACGGCGTCGTCGTGCTCGGCGTGCGAGAGGCGTCGATCCCGTTCTCGTACTTCGACGGCAGGCGCACGGTCGGCTACTCGCAGGCGATCGCGATGCAGATCGTCGATGAAATCAGGAAAACGCTCGGCATGGCGCAACTGCGGGTTCACGAAGTCACGGTCACGTCGTCGAACCGCATGCCGATGCTGCTGAACAACCAGATCGATCTCGAATGCGGCTCGACCACACACACGGTAGAGCGCGAAAACGTCGCCGCGTTTTCAGACAGCTTTTTCCAGTACGCGGTGCGCATGATCACGCGCAGGAACAGCGGCATCACCGATTTCCCCGATCTGGCCGGCAAGCCGGTCGTGACGACCGCGGGCACGTCCGACGAGCGCCTGCTGCGCAGCCTCAACACCGACAAGCAGCTGAACATGCGCATCATGAGCGTGCGCGACCATCAGGACGCCTTCAACGCGATGAAGGACGGTCACGCGGTGGCGTTCGTGATGGACGAGCCGATCGTCTACGGTTTCAAGGCGACCGACCCGCATCCCGACGATTTCATCGTGACGGGCACGCCGCTTGGCTACGAGGTTTATGCGTGCATGTTCCGCAAGGGCGACGAGCCGTTCCGCGCGCTCGTGAATCGCGTGATCGTGCGCTCGCAGACGTCCGGCGACGCCGAGCGTCTGTATCGGCAGTGGTTCACGCAGCCGATTCCGCCGCATGGCATCAACGTCAATTTCCCGCTGTCGGAGCAGAACCGCGCGTTGTTCGCGCATCCGAACGACCACGCGCTCGATTGAAGGCGGCGTGCGCCGTCTATAGCGACCGGTGCAACTCCGTGAGCGACAGCGTCGTCTCGAAGAGCCGCGTCAGACTACGGCTCGCATAGCGCGGCACCTCTTCGATCGACGCCCAGCGGTAGTCGTCCATTTCGGGGATCAGCGTGCCGTCCGAGCGGCGCGGAAACAGCGACGTGCAGGTGCACGTGCTCAGATCGAGCTCGCCGGCACCCGCGCGCGCCGCGAACAGATGCAGGTCCTTGTCGCGCCGGTAGACGAACAGGCCGAGATCCTTCAGCCGATCGGCCTCGAGCGCGATGCCGGTTTCCTCGACCATCTCGCGCAGCGCCGTCACGTGCGGCGCCTCGCCGGCCTCGCCCTGGCCTTTCGGGATGTCCCAGTGCGTCGTTTCGGTGGCGTGCGCGAGCAGCACGCGTCCGTCGGGATCGAGCAGCACGATCCCGCACGAGACGATTCGCGGGCTCATCGCGCAGCCTCACTGCATGCACCTCTCGCGCCGCGCTCACGCATGCTCAACGCTTCTGCAGCTGCCAGGCGCCGCCTTCCTTGCAGAAGTTCGGACGCAGGTTCATCGATTGCCCTTTCGCATTGAGTACGACCCCGAGGGTGCGGCAGGTGCGTCCGCCTTCGGTCGAGGTGCTGTCCATCGAGATGGTCGCGTCGATCTTCACGCTATTGCCGGTGCCGTCGTTGACCCACGTGAAGCTCTCGCCGTCCTTCCTGTCATTGAGCGCGCTCATGACCGCATGCTTGATCGAGTCGTTGTCGCGCTGTTTCATGTAGGTGATGGGCGTGTCGTTCAGGAAGGCCAGGTTCGCCGCTTGCGCGCCGATCGCCGCGCCGAGCAAAAGGCTCGCGGCACTGAGGTGGAACAGCACACGGGTTCGCGTCGACATGTAGGACTCTCCTCGAAGTGTGCACGGCGCGCACGGGCGCACGGCGGCTTTTGATCCTGACCTCAAAAGCATAGCATGCACACTTCGGCAGGCAGCGCGCCATCGACGCGGCCATCAACGCGCGGCGGCCGTCCCCTGCAGGCGGAACGTGTTGACGACGTCGCGCAGCATCTGCGCCTGCTCCTGCATCGACTGCGCGGCGGCCGCCGCCTGTTCGACCATCGCCGCGTTCTGCTGGGTGGTCTCGTCCATCTGCGCGATCGCGAGATTGACCTGCTCGATGCCGCGGCTCTGCTCGTCGGACGCGGCGGAGATCTCGCTGATGATGTCGGTCACGCGCTTCACCGCATCGACGAGCGACTCCATCGTGCCGCCCGCCTTCTCGACGAGCGTCTTGCCGCTGCCGACGCGCGCGACCGAATCCTCGATCAACGTCTTGATCTCCTTGGCCGCGTCGGCGCTGCGGCGCGCGAGGTTGCGCACCTCGCCCGCGACGACCGCGAAGCCGCGGCCCTCCTCGCCGGCGCGCGCGGCTTCGACGGCCGCGTTCAGCGCGAGGATGTTGGTCTGAAACGCGATGCTTTCGATCACGCCGATGATATCGACCACCCGCGCCGAGCTCGCCGCGATGCTCTGCATGTTCGCGACGACGTGCTGCACGGCCTCGCCGCCCTCGCCCGCGAGCTGCGACGCCGAGCGCGCCATGCGATTGGCCTGCAGCGCGTTGTCGGCGTTCTGCTTGACGGTCGCCGTCAGCTGCTCCATGCTCGCGGCCGTTTCGCCGAGCGACGACGCCTGCTGTTCCGTTCGCGCCGACAGATCGAGATTGCCGGCGGCGATCTCTTCGGCCGCGACCGTGATCGTTTCGGTGCCGCCGCGAATGCGCCGGATCGCGTCGGCGAGGCGGCTTTGCATGCGCTGCATCGCGAACAGCATGCTTTCCTGATCGTCTCCGGCCAGCGCGACGGGGCACGACAGATCGCCGTCGGCAATCGTCTCCGCGACGCTCGCCGCATAGGCGGGCTCGCCGCCGAGACTGCGCTTCACGTTGCGGATGATCAGCACGAGCGCGACGGTGCTGAAGCTGCCGATCACGAGGATCGTCAGCAGATAGCGCAGCAGGTCGGCGCGGAACGCCGCGTCGATGTCGTTGACGTAGACACCCGAAATCAGATACCAGTCCCACGCGGCAAAGCGCTTGACGAAGCTGATCTTCGGCACGCGCTCGTTGTTGCCGGCGAGGCGGCCCATGTAATCGACGAAGCCCTGCCCGTGCGCCTGCGCGACCTTGACCATTTCGACGAACAGCAGCTTGCCGTCGCTGTCCGCGTAGTGCGACACGTCCTTGTTGCGCAGATCGGCGAGCATCGGATGCATGATCACGACCGGCGTGGCAGTCGACACGATCATGTAGCCGCTGCCGGGGTAGCGCATCGCGGAGAGCCGCGCCAGCGCCTGCTGCCGCGCCTGTTCGGGCGTCAATTCGTGCTGGTCGGCGCGCTGCGCGTAGTCGGCGACGATGCCGTACGCGCTTTCCACGACGTTCTGCACCGCCGACTTGCGCTCGGCCAGCATCGTCGCGCGCGACTGCCATGCGGCCCAGCCGCCGAGGCCGAGCAGGCCGAGCCACGTAATCAGCAGCGCGAGCCAGAGTTTGGTGTTGAGGCTAAGTCGGTTCACGCTGATTTCTCCATCGCGGTGCGTCACACGGTTCTGTTGAATTAACGGCGCCGCGCGCGATTTCCTGAGTCGGGAAACACCCGAAGCGAGCCATACGAACACGCGACGGCCTGGCAGCCACCGGGCGCGCAACATGGCACAAAAACAAAAAGGGTTACAGGCGCGAAACCTGTAACCCTTCGATGATTCTGGTACGGCAGGAGGGGCTCGAACCCCCGACCCTCGGCTTAGAAGGCCGATGCTCTATCCAGCTGAGCTACTGCCGTATGGAACGATATCTGCATGAAACCGGCACTCGCGGCGAGCCGCCCGATTTCCCACAAACTAAAATTCTAACTGACCTGCAACCAACCGGGCCCGGATTATAACCGATCGCCCGGCGCGCTCAGACCGGCTGCGGATGCAGCATGAACCAGCCGAGGAACAGGATCCCCGCGATCGCGCAGTACGCGCCGAACGACGCGAGACGTCCGCGGCCTTCGAAATAGCGCATCAGGAAACGCACGCTCAGGTACGCTGCGATCGCGGTCAGCACGCCGCCGAGCACCGCGTCGGCAAGCTGGCTCGGCGCGTGAAGCAGCTTCGGCAGTTCGAGTACGCCAGCCGCGAAAATGATCGGCGTGCCGAGCAAGAACGAAAACTCGGCGGCTTTCTCGGTGGTGAGGCCGGCCGCATTGCCGGCGATCATCGTCAGGCCACTGCGCGAGAAGCCCGGAATCAGCGCGCCGATCTGCGCGAGGCCGACGAAGAACGCCTGGCGGAACGTCAGCTTTTCCGGCGGCTGATGCGCGCGCGCGCGTTGCAGACGATCGCCGAACCACAGCAGCACGCCATTCACGATCAACGCGATCGCGACGATCCGCAGATCATGAAAAAGCGCCTCGAGGCGCTTTTCCAGCACGAGACCGACGAGGCCCGCCGGAATCGTACCGATGATCAGCGCCCACATCATGTGACCGTCGTCGTTGCGGCGGCCGCCGAGCGACGCGAAGAAACCGCGCACCAGCGCGTACCAGCGCGCGCGGAAGTACCACAGCAGCGCGAACGCGGTGCCGAGATGCAGGGCGACGAGGAACGGCAGCAGTTGCGGCGCATGCTTGTCGATATGCATGTCGAACAGGGCTGGCACGAGCAGCGTGTGGCCAAGGCTGCTCACCGGAAACAGTTCGGTAACGCCTTGCAGCACGCTCAGAAAAATGAGAAACGACAGGTTCACGCGGCGGTCCTTGTAAGCAAAGTGTCGGGAACTGCGCGCCGCACAAAAGGGGGACCGGCGCGTCAAAGGCGCACCGATTATGCCTGGCTACACACCCAGCGCCAAGCGGTTAGGCCACATTCGGAGAGATATTGACGCGCCGCGTCACAACTCGACACCGTTGTTACGCGAGAGCAAGAAAGCGGGCGGCGGATTCGTCGCGCGCGTGCTGTGAAAGCAGGGAATGAAACCAGCGGATCAGCGTTTGAGAGAGTGGAAGAAGTAGTACGTGCTGGCGGTGAATATACCGAATAAGGCCACCGCCATTGCCGTTGCGAGATCCATGATGCCTCCTGAGCCGATTCGCCCGGGAGTCGGATGGACCGGACGCTCCGACGGATTATCAATAGGATTCGCCGTTTTCCGACACCCGCAATTTCCCGGGAAGGGTTTCCCCGTAGCGCAAAGCAGCGCAAAATCGCGGTTTCGCCTCGCGAGACGCCGTCGCCGCGAATGGCGCAAAACGCCGCTTCGATGCAGATGCAACGGCCGACCCACGCGGCCGCTTTGCGCGACCCTCAACCTCTATCTGGCTAGCTATTGACCATGCCCCTCTCCCCGGAACAGGACATTCTCGAGATCGCCCAGGACGCCTCGGTGCTCCGTTTTTCGCCGCAAGCCGGCGGCCGTCTGCTGTCGTGGACGATCGACGGCGAAGAGGTGATTCACTGGCCCGAGCACGCCGACTGGAGCGTGCCCGCGCGGATTCGCGGCGGCAATCCGCTGCTGTTTCCATTTCTCGGCCGTCATCGTGTCGACGGCAAGATCGGCTATTGGCGTGACGCGCGGGGCACCGTGCGCGAGCTGCCGATGCACGGCTTCGCGCGCGACCTGCCGTTCGAGCCTCACGCCGACGTGCATGGCGCCGGCCTGCGGATGGTTCTGACCGACAGTGAAGCGACCCGCGGCTCCTATCCGTTCGGCTTCCGCTTCGAGGCCGCCTACGAGCTCGTCGATCCGCGCACGCTCGACGTGACGCTGACCACCACCAATACCGGCGACGCGCGCCTGCCCTACTACGCCGGCCATCACTTCTACTTCACGCTGCCGCACACGCAGCGCGCGCAGGCGACGCTCGAACTGCCGCGCACCGAGCGGTGCCGTCAGCTCGAGGACGGCTCGATCAGCCCCGCCGAGCCGGGCGAAGCGAGCTACACGCTCGACGAAGACCGCATCTACGACCGCTTTCATTGCCTGACCGGCACGCCCGATCGACCGGTGAGGGTCGAGGCGCCGGGCATCGATCGCGTGATCACGATCGATCTGCAGCGGCCCGGCTCGGCGCCCTGGTACGCGGTGACGACGTGGACTGAAACGCCGCAGTCGGACTTTTACTGCGTGGAGCCGTGGCTCGGGTTGCCCGATGCGATCCACAACGGCCGAGGTTTGCGCTGGCTCGAGCCGGGACAAACCGAAACGGCGGCACTGCGCATTACCGTCGAGAAGACCAGCTGATACGCCGGCGCCGGCGGCGAGCCGCTCGAAGCGGCCGCCCGCCACTTCGCTCCCCTCGCCGGGGGGCGCAACACAAAACCGTTAGAATCGAACGCTTTGTCTGTCTGTGCCGCGTGATCGGGATCAGCGCGCGGCAGTGTTTTGCGAGGTCCAATGCTGGAAACGACAAGAATCAAACGACTCGGCTGCGCGGCATTGCTCGCGCTGCTCGCCGCGTGCGGGTCGGCGCCGGTGGGGCCGGGCTACTACCGGGTCGAACGGGGCGACACGCTGTCGAAAATCGCGCGCGGCAACCGGCAATCGGTGCAGAACATCGCACGCTGGAACAACCTGACCAATCCCGACCGCATCGAGGTCGGCCAGGTGCTGCGCGTCGCGCCGCCAGGCGGCGCGGCGTCGACGAGCGGCGCGATCCGCAGCGGCGGTGGCGATAGCAGCAGTGGCAGCGCGAGCGTGGCGGCCGCGCCGCGTCCTGCGCCCGCGGACACTGCGCCGGCGACCGCGCCCGCACCGATCTCGCTGGTATGGCCGGCCGACGGCACGGTGTTCCGCGGTTTCGACGGCGGCAACTCGAAGGGTATCGATATTGCCGCGGCGGCCGGCACGCCTATCGTCGCGGCGGCGCCTGGCACCGTCGTCTATGCGGGCAACGGTCTGCGCGGCTACGGCAATCTGCTGATCCTCAAGCACAACGCCGACTATCTGACCGCTTACGCGCATAACCGCGCGCTGTTGGTGAAGGAAGGCGAATCGGTCAAGCGCGGCCAGAAAATCGCCGAAATGGGCGACACCGATACCAATCGCGTGATGCTGCATTTCGAATTGCGCTACCAGGGCCGTTCGATCGATCCGTCGAAAGAACTGCCACCACGCTAGGCGACGGGCGCGAGAACCCGCCGTGCTATAAACGCTCAATTCGAAGCGGCGTGGCTGCGCGCCCCGCCCTTCGGTTATCTGCAAGGAATCTGAAATGAAAAGCCCATTGGCGCGCGTCGCGGCGGCTGCGACGATCAGTCTTGGCCTCCTGACGCTCGGCGGCCTCGGCGGCTGCTCGACCACGACCACGATGACCTATCTGCCGAGCGGCGACACCGGCTTCGCGATCAACTGCAGCGGCAGCGATGCCAGCACGAGCTGGGCCGAGTGCTACAAGCGCGCGGGCGAAACCTGCGGCAACTACGGGTACGACGTGGTTTCGAAAGACGTCGACAACGGCGCGACGGCGGGCGGCACGATCGGTGGGATTTTCGGCGCGAATGTGAAAAACCGTTCGATGGTCATCCGCTGCAAGCAGTAAAAGGCAGCGCGCCGTGCGGCACGCGTGGCCGCCGAGCGGCAGAGCGTCACCGCTTAGCGGCGTCGCCAGCGCCCGGAGCGCGGATCGATGCGCGCGGCGAAGCGCACCAGCAACGCGAGCGCGATTAGCCATACGCCGACAAAAATGATCACCCCGGTCATGACTCTCGCGCCGAAACAAATAATCCGCCATCATCGGCCGCACATGTGAATTCGCGGTGAAGATCGCTGCGGCAGGTTAAACATCCGCGTAAATCCATTCAAAAAAAAAGCCCGGCACGAGGCCGGGCTAACGGGGGTTCGGCGCATATCGGCAAAGGACCGGTTCACCATGCGCCAGAACGAAATCTAACAATCTGTATTTCCAAGCGCAATGCATTAATTTTGCGGCTAATGTTACACGGCGTACGGATTCCGCAATCCGTGAATCGGAAATGTCGGAATCAGACCGTCTTAATGCGCCGCAGCCGGGATACTCCACACGCCAAATCATTCAAACCAGGAATGTCGGAGTATCGCACCGGCTAATGTTCTTGGGCCATCGGCGGAAAGTCCCGCCAAACCAGCAGAGGAAAGACGTCTGGCCGAATAACACTAACTCATTCGGCAATAACGCCGCTTTGCCTTGCGAATATTAACTTGGTGCGCAAACGCACGTAACGCATCGATTAGTCGCGGCAACTCTTCCGAATAAGCGCCGATACGTTTTCACAACAAATTCGCGAATAGTGAAATCTTTAACATCGACAATTCCGCCGACAATATTGAAACCGCATTCAAACTCGTTTCAGTTTTGAATATTCGGACGATTAATGGCCGGTGCTGGTGGGCGGCACGCCTCGTGTGCCGCCGTCGTTGAATCCGCCGGCATCCAGGTTCAGAATCCGATTCAGTCAGCGCTGCATAAAAAAACCGCCCGGCACGTTGCGCAAGGCCGCCACGCGGCCCGCCGGTCCTTGCCAATAGTTTATAGTGACGGCCCCGTCCGACCCTGTCCACGATGACCTCCAACGACGCCTCCCAAAGCCCCCTTTATGCGAAGCTGCTCGGCGAAACCGCCAAGATCGGCTGGAGCGAACTCGAACGTTTTTTTGCGCGCGGCATACTGCTGCACGTCGCGCGCGACCTCGATCTCGTGAGCGTCGCCGAGGCAATCGCCAACGACGACACCACCCGGGTCGCCCAATGGTTGTCCTCCGGCCTCGTCGTGCGCGTTCAGGCGGAGACGGCCGCCGATTTCGCCGCGCGCGACCCCGAGCTGTGGGCCGTCGTCGTCTCTCCTTGGGTGTGCGTGCAGGAGCGCTCTTGAACGACGCGAGGACGCCCGATGCCGGTATGCCCGATGCCGGTACGCCCGATGCCGGTATGCCCCCCGCCGCGCGATCCGAACCCGCCGCACACCCAGCCAGCGCGCCCGCGCTGCCGGTGCGCTGGCATCGCCGGGTGCTCGCGCTCGCGTTCCCGATCGTCCTCGCGAATCTGACGCAACCGATCCTCGGTGCGGTCGACACCGCCGTCGCTGGTCATCTGGACAGCGCCTCTTACCTCGGCGGCGTCGCGCTCGGCGGGCTCTTCTTCAACTTCGTGTTCTGGGG
Organism: Paraburkholderia sp. MM5384-R2; assembly: GCF_014201025.1. Lineage (NCBI taxonomy): Bacteria > Pseudomonadati > Pseudomonadota > Betaproteobacteria > Burkholderiales > Burkholderiaceae > Paraburkholderia > Paraburkholderia sp. MM5384-R2. Next base: position 144,709 of record NZ_JACHDI010000006.1, on the reverse strand, counting down.
CTTCGGCTTCCTGCGCATGAGCACGACCGGCCTCGTCGCGCAGGCGCACGGCGCGGGCCGCAGCGACGAGTTGCGCAACACCGTCGTGCGCGCACTGCTGATGGCGGCCGCGATCGGCGCAACGGTGCTGCTCGTGCAGCAACCGCTGATCGACTATGCGCTGCGGGCGATCGGCGGCAGCGACGCCGTGCAGCGGCACGCGCAGGCTTATTGCCACGCGCGCATCTGGGCCGCGCCGCTCGCGCTCGGCAACTACGTGATACTCGGCTGGCTGCTCGGCACGCAGCAGGTGCGGCTCGCATTGCTGTCGCAGGTCTTCATCAACAGCGTGAACATCGCCGCGGTGCTGCTGTACGTGTACGCGTTTCATTGGGGCGTGGCCGGCATCGGCGCGGCTACCGCGACCGCCGACGCGCTCGGCTTCGTGCTCGGGCTCGCCCTGCTATGGCACGGCAGGCCACGCGGCCTGCCCGCGCTGAATCGCGCCGCCTTGTTCGACGCCGCCGCGCTGAAGCGGCTCGTCGTGCTCAATCGCGACATCTTCGTGCGCACGCTGTGCCTGCTGTCGTCGTTCGGCTGGTTCGCGCATCTCGGCGCGCGGCAAGGCGACGCGACGCTCGCCGCGAACGCATTGCTACTCAATTTCCAGACCTTCATGGCGTACGGGCTCGACGGTTTCGCGCACGCGGCCGAGGCGCTGGTCGGCGCGGCGATCGGTGCGCGCGATCGTCACGCGTTCGCGCAGGCGGTCAAGGTCACCGCGCTGTGGTCGGCGCTCGGCGCGATCGGCTTCTCGTGCGTGTACTGGGGCGCGGGCGCGTGGATCATCGAGCGGCTGACCGATCAGGCCGCCGTGCGTGCCGCGGCCGAAACCTATCTGCCGTGGGCGGCGCTGTCGCCGGTCATTTCGGTGTGGGGCTTCCTGCTCGACGGCGTGTTCATCGGCGCGACGCGAACGCGCGAGCTGATGATGTCGATGGCGGTGTCGCTTGCGGTGTTCGTGGCGGCGTCGTCGGCATTGCTCGCGTGGCACGGCAATCACGGGCTGTGGATCGCGCTGCTGATCTTCATGGCCACGCGTGGCGCAACGCTCGCGCGTTACCTGCCGGGCGTGTCGCGGGGGCTTGCGGCTGCCTAGCGCGGTGCGCTGGGCACCGTTGGCTATTCGGCGGACGACAGACCGTTACGGCTTGAAACAAGCGCATACATATCGCATAACGAGCGCGTCCTGGAATGCTCTCAGCCCGTGCTCTCCGCGCGAACCGTCGGCACGGGTCAGAAGTGCCGGCGTGCCCGCGCCGGTGCTTCGCTTTCCCCGCCCTTTCCCGCTCGTTTTCACTTCAACGAGCGCTCACTGCGCGACGGGCGCGGGCACCATCGCGGGCGGCCGATCGTCGGTGGGCACGCCGTGGTAGTCGGCGGGATCATGTGGTGGGCTGCCGCGATGCGCGGACGGATGGTCCGCACAGCCGGCGACGCCGGCGCACAACAGCAAGGCAAGAGTCAGAACGCGAGTCATTTTGCAATCGTCTCCGGGACAAAGCGATGGCGGACGTCCGCCGGCGCGCCGAGAGTCTAACCGCAAAGCACGTTCGGCGACGCCATCACACACCTTGTGCGTCGCCCGTTCCAGTTCGTGAGATTTCGCCGGACCTGCGCTACTATGGGTTCATGGCTGAACCTACCGGGAGACTGCCATGGACGGTGAATCGATCGCGGGCCTGATCGGGCTCGCAATAGGCCTGATCGTGCTGGTGGCGTTGTCGATTTTCGAATCGCGGGCCTACCGGCGTGAACACGACGGCGAGGGCATGCTGCATCACTGGACGCATCAGCATCTACATATGCCGCATTGGAGGCGTCCAAGGCATTGAGCGGGTGATCTTCGACTCGGACCGAATGGCCTCTGGCCGCGGCACCGGCATGTCACGGTGTGTCAGTCGCGCGTCCGCTCGATGACGCGTTGACCGGCGTTGCGGCGCCTGCGCGCCTCGAGGTCCGCTGGACGTGCGCAACGCCTTTCCGGTTCTTTGGGCATACCTACATCGAACGACGACGATTCCTGCGTCGCTCTCTCCTTCTGCGCTCTCGTCCAAGGCCTCACTGCATCGAGCTTAACGGGTGATGGGCACATGCCTTGCTGGTTCCGATCCAGCAACAGACGCGCGACACGCGCGTCGATTGTCGCGGCGCGCGCGCCAAACCAGCGTGAAGATGCGGCCAGCGATTTCGCGGCCCCCTCAAAAAGGAGAACGCCATGACCGTCGGAACCATCCTGCTAATCGTGCTCATCCTGCTGCTGATCGGCGCGTTGCCAAGCTGGCCGTATAGCAGCGGCTGGGGCTATCGGCCGACTGGACTCGTCGGCATCGTGCTGATCATCGTGATCGTTCTGCTGTTGATGGGGCGTATATAGCCCACCGCGAGGCCGGCGCGAGCCCGCTACGGTGAACGTCGTTGCCCGTGCGGTTGGTGCCGCCAAGGGATTGACGCTCCTGCCCGCACCCCCTATACTCTCGGATTCGTCGGAGCGTAGCGCAGCCTGGTAGCGCATCTGATTTGGGATCAGAGGGTCGTAGGTTCGAATCCTATCGCTCCGACCACGAAAAGCAGGTCGAAACCCGCGAAGCCTCCGGCTTCGCGGGTTTTTGCTTTTTTGGCTCGCGTTCACGTGGACGCCGACAGCCGCCCCGTCAGGGACTCGCCTTGCAAATCATCACCCGCGCATGCGACAGTGCTTGGGCAGGTATCTCGCTGCGAAGACGCGCAAGCCCGCCGCAACGCCATCCCAAGCCGCTCAAAAAGGAGACTCCCATGGACCTGATCCTCTGGCGTCACGCCGAAGCAGAAGATGTCGCCGCGAGCGATCTCTCCCGCGCGCTCACCACGCGCGGCCGCAAGCAGGCGCAGAACGCCGCGAAATGGCTGCGCGCCCGTTTGCCCGACGATGCGGTCATACTCGCGAGCCCCGCCGTGCGCACCATCCAGACCGCCGAGACGTTGAGCGACCAGTACCGCGTCGTGCGCGAACTCGCGCCGAACGCGAGCGCGAACGACGTCCTGGAAGCGGCCGGCTGGCCCGGCGGCATCGCGCAAACCGTGGTGATCGTCGGCCATCAACCGACGCTCGGCCACGTCGCCGCGCAACTGCTCGGCGACAGCCGCGCGAGCTGGCCACTGAAAAAAGCCGGCATCTGGTGGATCGAGAGCCGCGAGCGCAACGGCGAAGATGAGGCGGTGTTGCGCGCCGCCATCAGCCCCGATCTGATCTGAGCCCGCGTGTCGCGCGACACCTCCGACATTACAGGCACCCACGCGAAGGCTTACGGGCAGTCATCCAATCGTCACGGCTTTGCCATGCGAGCGTCACCGCGCGTTACTACATTGGCGAAAAAAGAAATCCTCACTCTTTTCGACCAGGACAGCCAATGCGAGAACTGCCGACGCCCACCCTGCCCTTCGCCTCGCTTTTCGAACCGCGCCGTCTGCCGCGCGCCGAGGAAACGGTCACCGCGCAGCATCGCCTGCAAGTGTCGTGGGCGCGTACCGACGAAGAGCTGCGTGAAGCGCAGCGTCTACGCTATCGCGTCTTCGCCGACGAAATGGGCGCACGCCTCAGCGGCCCCGCGGGCCTCGACGTCGATACCTTCGATTCGTACTGCGACCATTTGCTGGTACGCGATCTCGACACGTTGAAAGTAGTCGGCACGTATCGCGCCCTGCCGCCGCATCAGGCCGCGCGCATCGGCCGTCTATATGCGGAAAGCGAGTTCGACGTGTCGCGTCTCACGCATCTGCGCGCGAAGATGGTCGAGGTCGGCCGCTCGTGCGTGCATCCGGACTATCGCAGCGGCTCGGTGATCATGTCGCTATGGGCCGGGCTCGCCGCGTACATGAAGCACAACGGCTACGAGACGATGCTCGGCTGCGCGAGCGTCGCGATGGCCGACGGCGGCCACTATGCGGCGAACCTGTATTGCTCGCTGCGCGACAACGCGCTGACCGCGCCCGAATATCGCGCATTCCCGCATACGCCGCTGCCGGTCGACGAACTGCAGACGGGTGCCGCCGTCGCGCCGCCCCCGCTCGTGAAGGGCTACTTGCGTCTCGGCGCGAAGATTTGCGGCGCACCGGCGTGGGACCCCGACTTCAATACCGCGGATTTCCTGACGCTGTTCCGTCTGTCCGATATCAACGCGCGCTATGCGCGGCACTTCCTCGGCGATGCGTTGCCGCGATAAGCTGCGCCGAGATACGAAAAAGCCCTGCATTTGCAGGGCTTTTTTTGTTCATGCACACGCCGCGAATCGACGCGTGCGTCGATCCGCATCGCGTCAATCGTCCGTATAAACGACACGGTACGGAATCCCGACTTTCTCCCACTCCGCCGCCTCCTGGATCAGGCTGTAATCCGTCAACGGATTGTTGGCGACCCACTCGTTCGGCAAACGCACCTCGTAACCGCCGTTCGCCTGAGCAACCGTGATGCCCGGCAGGCCGACGTCCGCGCGCCGACGGCACAGCAACGCCGCGAGCCGCAGACAGAACAGCAGCGGCCATTCGACGTCGCGCGTCTGCGACAGCTTGCCGAGCTTGCCCGCGTGGCCGAGCACGAGCGCGGCGAGGCGCGCCTGGTCGGTACGCGAAAAGCCCGGCATGTCGGCATTGCTCGCGATATAAGCCGAGTGTTTGTGATACGCGCTATGCGAGATCGACAGGCCGATTTCGTGTAGCGACGCCGCCCAGCCGATGAACATGCGGTTTTCCGCGCGGCGTTCCTCGTCCGGTTCGACGAACTGGTCGTAGAAGCTCGTCGACAGATCGCCGATGCGCCCCGCCTGCGGGCGATCGACGCCATAGCGGCGCATGAAGCCCTCGACCGTCACCGTACGCATGTCCTCGTGCTGCGAACGGCCGAGCAGGTCGTACATGACGCCGAGGCGCAGCGCGCCGTCGGTGGTGTCGACATAGTCGACGCCCAGTTCGTCGAACACCGCGATCATGATCGACAGGCCGCCCGCGAGCACCGGCACGCGGTCGCTCTTCAGCGCAGTCAGTTTCAGCCGGTTGACGTTTTCGGCCTTGATCAGCGCGCGCTTGAGCCGCTCGAGGCCGCCGCGCGAAATGCCGTGGGTGACGCCCGCATCGTTGAAATTGTTCGCTTCCACCAGTTCGGCGAGCGCGCGCGCGGTGCCCGACGAGCCGATCGCCTGCTCCCAGCCGGTCTTCCTGTATTCGGCGGAAATGATCTGGATTTCGCGGCGCGCGGCGAGCTCGGCCTGGCGCATCGTGTACTCGTCGACGTTGCCGGCCGGGAAAAACCCGCGGCTATGGCTCACGCAGCCGATATACAAGCTCTCCATCATGATCGGCGTGTAGTGCGAGCCGATGATGAATTCCGTCGAGCCACCGCCGATATCGACGACGAGCCGCTTGCCCGCGCTCGCCGGCACCGAGTGCGCGGCGCCCGCATAAATCAGGCGCGCTTCCTCGCGCCCGGCGATCACTTCGATCGGAAAACCGAGCGCGGCCTGCGCTTCGCCGAGAAATTCGCCCGCATTCTTCGCGATGCGCAGCGTATTGGTCGCGACCGCGCGCACGTGGTCCGGATGAAAATCGCGCAACCGCTCGCCGAAGCGCTTCAGCGCATCCCAGCCACGCACCTGCGATGCGCGATCGAGCATCTTGTCGCTCGATAGCCCGGCCGCGAGCCGCACCGGCTCGCGCAAGGCGTCGACCTGATAGATCTGGCTGCCCGCGTCGGTTTCCTCGACCCGGCCCACGATGAGCCGGAAGCTGTTCGAACCGAGATCGACGGCGGCGAGGAGATGTGGAATATTGACCATCGGGTAAGCGTACTCCATGCGCGCGAGCGCCGCGGCTGCGGCCGAGGGCGTGGCGGCGGACTCCGGCAGCGCCACGCGCCTGCCCGGCGCCTTCGGCGCATGGTGCGCGTCGCGGCCAGCCGCACTGTTCAAAGACGCCATTCTAAGCGTAGCAGCCTTCACGGTGTCACCTCGCGGCGCAGGGAGTTCGGTATCGTCGCATAGGTAGCGCGTCATATTGACGGCAGACGACGATTGCGGCATAAAATCTTAAAAACATCGCCGATGTCATCAGGACGTCACCAAACCGTGAGAATTTCCGAGCGTCTTTCCGTCTCCATTTCAGACATTCCAATCTCGCCGCCGATGTCCATCCGCTATCCCCTGTTGAATCGCGAGCTGGGCATTCTGGGTTTCAACGAGCGTGTGTTGGCGCAAGCCGCCGATCCCGCCGTCCCCTTGCTCGAACGTCTCCGCTTTATCTGCATCACCAGTAGCAACCTCGACGAATTTTTCGAAGTCCGCATGGCCGGGCTTCAGGAACAGATGGGCGACAACCCCGGCGCATTGTCGCCCGACGGCATGTCGCTGCTTCATATGTACGACCTCGTGGTCGAACGTGCGCAAAAGCTTGTGCATCGCCAGTACACGATGCTGCACGACACGGTGCTCACCGCGCTCGAACAGGAAGGCATCTATTTCCACGGCAACGAAGCCTGGAGCGACGCGCAGACCGAATGGGCGCGCAACTACTTCTTCAACGAACTGCTGCCGGTGCTCACGCCGATCGGTCTCGACCCCGCGCATCCGTTTCCGCGCGTGCTGAACAAGAGCCTGAACTTCGTCGTCGAGCTCGAGGGCAAGGACGCGTTCGGCCGTCAGGCGATGATGGGCATCGTGCAGGCGCCGCGCGCGCTGCCGCGACTCGTGCGCATGCCGCAGGAGCTGTCGGGTTATCCGCATGGCTTCGTGCTGCTGAGCTCGCTGCTCCAACACTTTGTCGGCGAGCTGTTTCCGAATCTCCTCGTGCGCAGCTGCAATCAGTTTCGCATCACGCGCAACAGCGAGCTGTTCGTCGACGAAGACGAAATCACCAATCTGCGCGTAGCGTTGCAGGGCGAACTGCCGGCGCGGCATCTGGGCAATGCGGTGCGGCTCGAAGTGTCGGCGGAAACGCCCACGCATGTGGTGCGGCGCCTGCTCGACGAAAGCGCTCTGTCGAACAAGGACTGCTACTACGTGAACGGCCCCGTCAATCTGGTGCGGCTGATGCAGCTGCCCGAGATGGTCGACCGGCCCGATCTGAAGTTCGTGCCACATATTCCGTCGACGCCGAGGCAGATCGCCAACAGCACGAGCATGTTCGACGTGATCGATCAGGGCGACGTGCTGCTGCATCATCCGTACGAGAGCTTCCAGCCGGTGCTCGAGCTGCTGTTGCAGGCGGCCAAGGACCCGAACGTGGTCGCGATCAAGCAGACCATCTATCGGACCGGCACCGACTCGCCGCTGATGGATGCGCTGATGCAGGCCGCGCGCAACGGCAAGGAAGTCACGGTGGTCGTCGAGCTGCTCGCGCGCTTCGACGAGGAAACCAACATCAACTGGGCCTCGCAGCTCGAAGCGGTCGGCGCGCACGTGGTCTACGGCGTAGTCGGCCACAAGTGCCACGCGAAGATGATGCTGATCGTGCGACGCGTGTCGGCGGGCGGCAAGGCGAGCCTGAAGCGCTACGTGCACCTCGGCACGGGCAACTATCACCCGCGCACCGCGCGCCTCTATACCGATTTCGGTCTGATGACCGCCGATCAGAAGATCTGCGAGGACGTGCACCATGTGTTCCAGCAGCTCACCGGCATCGGCGGCGAGCTGAAGCTGCACGAGCTGTGGCAGTCGCCGTTCACGCTGCATCCGAAGCTCGTCGACGCGATCCGCAAGGAAGCCGAGCATGCGCGCGCGGGCAGGAAGGCGCGCATCGTCGCGAAGATGAACGCATTGCTCGAGCCGACGGTGATCGCGGAGCTGTACGAAGCATCGCAGGCCGGCGTGAAGATCGATCTGATCGTGCGCGGCGTGTGCTCGCTGCAGCCGGGCGTGCAAGGGCTCTCCGAGAACATCACGGTGCGCTCGATCGTCGGGCGCTTTCTCGAACACCATCGCATCTACTACTTCTACGACGGCGGCAAGGAACAGGTCTATCTGTCGAGCGCCGACTGGATGGATCGCAATCTGTTCCGGCGCGTCGAAGTCGCATTCCCGGTCAACAACCGGCGACTGAAGCGGCGCGTGATCGCGGAAGGGCTGTCGGCGTTTCTCGGCGACAACCAGTCGGCCTGGTTGATGCAGAGCGACGGTCACTATCGCCGGCGCCGGCCGGGCAAGGCGTCGCGCAATGCGCAGATGAGTCTGCTCGGCAAGTTCTGTTCGTAGTCGTCCGCGTTTCGGGCGCTCGCCGCGACGGCGGGCACCCGACGATCCGCGCGCATAAAAAAACCGCCTTTTTCAGGCGGTTTTTTTATGCGTCGACCAGTCGTACGACTGCCGCGTTCAAACCTGTGCGGTTTGACAGCGCGCCGTCCGATACACCGGAAAGCGCACCGTGAACGTGCTGCCGCGCCCTTCTTCGCTCTTCACGTCGAGTTGCGCATCGTGCCGTTGCAGTACGTGCTTGACGATCGCGAGACCGAGCCCGGTGCCGCCCGTGTCGCGCGAACGGCTGCGATCGACGCGATAGAAGCGCTCGGTGAGCCGCGGGATATCGGCGGCCGGAATGCCGAGGCCGCTATCGGTGACCGAGAACACCGCATGGCCACCCTGCGCACGCCAATTAACCTTGATCGAGCCGCCGTCCGGCGTGTAGCGGATCGCGTTCGTCACCAGATTGCCGAATGCGCTGAAAATCTCGGTTTCGACGCCGGTGACGGTCAGCGCTTCGTCGGCATCGAAGACGATCTTGTGATGATCGCTGGACAGGCTCTGCGCGTCGTCATGCAGATGCCGCAACACCGCGCGCATGTCGATCATCTGGTCGCTCGGCGGCTTGTTGTCGCCTTCGAGCTTCGCGAGCACGAGCAGATCGCTGACGATATGACGCATGCGCGACGCCTGCTGCTCCATCAGCTCGAGATAACGCGCGCGCTCGGCTTCGCCCAACGGCAGCTCGCGCATCGTCTCGAGAAAGCCGGACAACACGGTGAGCGGCGTTTTCAATTCGTGCGACACGTTGGCGACGAAGTCACGCCGCATCGCATCGGTGCGCTCGAGCTCGGTGATGTCCTGCGACAGCACGAGCTTGCGATTGTCGCCGTAAGGAAACACCTGCACCGACAGCACGTTCTGGCGCTTGTCGCCCATGCCGCGCATGATCAGCATTTCCTCGTACCGATGCGAATTCAGATAGCGCACGAAATCCGGATGACGCACCAGATGCGTGATGTGCTGACGCAGATCGCGCTTCGCATCGAGCCCAAAGTGGCTTTCGGAAATCGCGTTGCACCACTCGATCTGATCATGATCGTCGAGCATCGCGACACCGTTAGGCGACGCCTGGATCGCCTGGATGAAACGCGAATGCTGCTGCTCGACCTGGCGCACCTGGGCATGCCAGCGCTTCGCGAGCTTGTGCAGACGGTAGTAGATTTCGCCCCAGATGCCGGGGGCGCTCGGCACTTCGCCGTACACCGGCGCGTCGAGCAGACGCCACAGACGCTGCTTGTGGAAGGTACTGAAGACACTCTGTACCAGCAGCAGGACGATGGCGAGAGCGAGCCCTGCCTTGACGTTCAGCAGTGCGCCGACCACCGCGCACAGAACAGCAAGCAGCACGACCGACACAATGGAGCGCGCCCAGATGATGTTCATGGTCTAGCGATCGAAGAGAAAATACAGCGCAGGAGGGAGGTACGGCGGCACAGCGCCGTGCAATGCAGCGCGCCGCCGACGGCTATCAGGCGCTCTTCGCCAGCCGGTAACCGCTGCCGCGTACCGTTTCAATCATAGCATCGCACCCGGCCGGCTTGAGTGCCGCGCGCAGACGCTTGATATGCACGTCGACGGTCCGCTCTTCGACGAACACGTGATCGCCCCACACCTGATCGAGCAGTTGCGTGCGGCTGTGCACGCGCTCCGGGTGAGTCATGAAGAAGTGCAGCAGACGGAATTCGGTCGGGCCGAGATCGAGCTTGATCTCACTGCCTTCCGCATGCGCGGCGACGCGGTGCGTGGCCGGATCGAGCTTCAGGCCGTTGATTGCGACCACGTCTTCGGTCAGCTGCGGCGCGCGGCGGCGCAGCACCGCCTTGATGCGCGCCATCAGTTCCTTCGGCGAGAACGGCTTCGTCACGTAGTCGTCGGCGCCGATCTCGAGGCCGAGCACCTTGTCCTGCTCGTCGCCTCGCGCGGTCAGCATGATGATCGGGATATGCTTCGTACGCTCGTTGTTGCGCAGATCGCGCGCGAACGAAATACCCGATTTACCCGGCAACATCCAGTCGAGCAGCACGAGATCGGGCAGTACGTCGCTGATCAGGTTGTGCGCCTGCTCCGCGTTGTACGCGCGAATCGGGCAGTGCCCGGCGTGTTGAAGATTGACCGAAATCAGTTCGGAAATGGCGGGCTCATCTTCAATGACGAGAATGCTGCTGGGCATCGGCACCTCTGTTCCTTATCTCTGGATTAGCTGAGCGCTTCGCGTTCGAGCGTGTCGCGCGACTGGTGCCGCACGTCGGTACCCTTGACGATGTAGATGATGAATTCCGCGATGTTCTTCGCGTGGTCGCCGATCCGCTCGATTGCCTTGGCGATGAACAGGAAGTCGAGGCCCACCGAGATCGAACGCGGATCTTCGGTCATATACGAAATCAGCTTGCGAACGAACGCGCGGAATTCCTCGTCGATCGCCTTGTCGTCGCGCACGATCTGCGCGGCGGCGACCGTGTCCAGACGCGCGAACGCGTCCAGCGCACGGCGCAGGATCGACACGGCCATTTCGCCCGACAGCTTGATCTCGGCGATGTTGATGGTGCGCGATGCGCCGTCTTCCATCAGACGCTTGGTGCGCTTCGCGATCTTTTCGGCTTCGTCGCCGGCGCGCTCGAGGTTCGTGATGGTCTTCGAGATCGCGATCAGCAGGCGCAGATCGCGCGCGGCCGGCTGACGGCGCGCGATGATGTTGCTGCACTCTTCGTCGATCTCGACTTCCATCTTGTTCAGACGGTCTTCGGCGACGATCACCTGCTCGGCGATGTCGAGGTCGAATTCGTTGAGCGCCTGCATCGCGTTGACGATCTGCGATTCGACGAGGCCGCCCATTTCGAGCACCTTCGACGAAACGAGGTTGAGGTCTGCGTCGAACTGGCTGGACAGATGTTTATCGGACATGTCGTACTCCGTTGTATTGCCCGGCGGATTAGCCGAAGCGGCCAGTGATGTAGTCCTCGGTTTCCTTGCGGACCGGCTTGATGAAGATCTTTTCGGTGTCGCCGAATTCGATCAGTTCGCCGAGGTACATATAGGCAGTGTAGTCCGAACAGCGGGCCGCCTGCTGCATGTTGTGCGTGACGATCACCACCGTGTAGTCGCTCTTGAGTTCAGCGATCAGCTCTTCGATACGGCCCGTCGAAATCGGGTCGAGCGCCGAGCAGGGCTCGTCGAGCAGCAGCACTTCGGGGCGAATTGCAATACCGCGCGCGATGCACAGACGCTGCTGCTGGCCGCCCGACAAACCGTAGCCGCTCTGGCCGAGCTTGTCCTTCACTTCGTTCCACAGCGCCGCCTTGGTCAGCGCCCATTCGACGCGGTCGTCCATTTCCGAGCGCGACAGCTTCTCGAACATCTTCACGCCGAAAGCGATGTTGTCGTAGATCGACATCGGGAACGGCGTCGGCTTCTGGAACACCATGCCGATGCGCGCGCGCAGCAGCGAAATGTCCTGGCGCGTGGTCAGCAGGTTTTCGCCGTCCATCACGATCTCGCCTTCCGCGCGCTGCTCCGGATAGAGCGCGTACATCTTGTTGAAGGTACGCAGCAGCGTGGACTTGCCGCAGCCCGACGGGCCGATGAACGCGGTCACCTTGCCTTCGGGAATCTGCAGATTGACGTTCTTCAGCGCGTGATACTTGCCGTAGAAGAAGTTGAGATCCTTGACCTCGATCTTCGGACGCGACGGGGTTTGCGCTTGAGCGTTGTGTTCGGGGTCGGAGCCCGCGGGCGCGGCTGCGTGCCCGATCGGATTGAGTTGGGTTTCTGCCATGTTCATCGGATTCACTCCGCCCTTACTTGTTCGAGAAGATCGTGCGCGCGAGGACGTTCAGTCCCAGCACCGCGAGCGTGATCAGAAAGACGCCGGCCCACGCGAGCGATTGCCACTGCGCGAACGGGCTCATCGCAAACTTGTAGATCGTGACCGGCAGGTTCGCGACCGGCTGACCCATATCGACCGAGAAGAACTGGTTCGACAAAGCGGTGAAGAGCAGCGGCGCGGTTTCGCCGGCAATTCGCGCGACACCGAGCAGCACACCGGTGACGATGCCCGCGATCGACGCCTTCAGCGTGATCGACAGCACCATCTTCCACTTCGGCGTGCCGAGCGCGAACGCGGCTTCACGCATCGCATTCGGCACGAGCTTCAGCATGTTTTCGGTCGTGCGAATCACGATCGGAATCTGCAGCAGCGCCAGTGAGAGCACGCCGGCCCAGCCGCTGAAGTGGCCCATCTTCACGACGACGAGCGCGTAGACGAACAGACCGATGACGATCGACGGCGCCGACAGCAGGATGTCGTTGATGAAGCGCGTGAGGTTCGCGAGCCAGCCTTTCTGGCCGTATTCGGCGAGATAGACGCCCGCCATGATGCCGATCGGCGTGCCGACGAAGGTCGCGAGCCCGACCAGCAACAGGCTGCCGACGATCGCGTTGGCGAGACCGCCGCCATCGGTGTTCGGCGGCGGCGTCGACTGCGTGAACAGCTCGACCGACAGACCACCGATACCGAGACGCAGCGTCGTATAGAGAATCCACACGAGCCACAGCAGGCCGAACGCCATCGCCGCGAGCGACAGCGTCAGCGCAAGCGCGTTGGTCATGCGACGGCGCCCTTGCAGACGCACGCGCATCGTTTCGAGCGTCGCGGCGTCCTTCAGACCCGGCATGTTCAGGGACGGCCCGCTCATTTCGCGCCCTCCCCTTTCTCGAGACGCAGCAGCATGATTTTCGAAATCGCCAGCACGATGAATGTAATCACGAACAGGATCAGGCCGAGCTCCATCAGCGCCGACGTATGCAGGCCCGGCTCCGCTTCCGCGAACTCGTTGGCGAGCGCCGACGTGATGCTGTTGCCCGGCGAAAACAGCGAAATATTGTCGAGCAGGTTGGTGTTGCCGATGACGAACGTGACCGCCATCGTCTCACCCAGCGCGCGGCCGAGGCCGAGCATGATGCCGCCGATCACACCGCTCTTGGTGAACGGCAGCACGATCTTCCACATCACTTCCCACGTCGTGCAGCCGATACCGTACGCCGATTCCTTCAGCAGCACCGGCGTCACTTCGAACACGTCGCGCATCACCGCTGCGATGTACGGGATGATCATGATCGCAAGGATCACCCCCGCGCACAGAATGCCGATGCCGATCGGCGGACCGGCGAACAGCGCGCCGACGATCGGAATGCCGCCGAGCACCGCGCCTAGCGGCTTCTGGAACCACACCGCGAAGATCGGCGCGAACACGAGCAGACCCCACATGCCGTACACGATCGACGGAATCGCGGCGAGCAGCTCGATCGCGATGCCGAGCGGCCGGCGCAGCCACGCGGGCGACAGTTCGGTCAGAAATAGCGCGATACCGAAGCTGACGGGCACCGCGATGAGCAGAGCGATGATCGACGTCGCGAGAGTGCCGTAGATCGGCACGAGCGCGCCGAATTGGTTGCTGGGTGGATCCCACACCGCCGTCCACAGGAACGCGAGACCGAACTCGCGAATCGACGGCATCGAGGCGACGATCAGCGACACGATGATGCCGCCGAGCAGCAGCAGCGTGACGATGGCGGAAAGGCGTGCGAGGCCGCCGAAGATCACATCGCCCGAGCGGCCAGGCGCTTTCTGCTGCGACGCGCTGCCAGGCGGAGTGGCCCGGCTCGTGCCGGATGCAAAATGAATATCGGACATGAGAGCCTGAGGGACCTGTTTCCAGTTGCCGGACGACACATGTCGGGCGGTCGGTGATGCATGCGGCGCATGCCGCGTGAAAGTCACAGGCCGTCCTCGCACGAGGACGGCCGGGGTGCTACAGGGCGCGGCCCAGATCGACCGCGCCAGCTTACGCCTGTTACTCGGCGAGCGTCTTGCCTGCCGAATCCTTGATCTTCTGCTTCCACTGCGTGCGGATTTCCGAGACGACCGACTGCGGCAGCGAGATGTAGTCCAGATCGTTCGCAGCCTGGCCGCCGTTCTTGAACGCCCAGTCGAAGAACTTCAGCGTTTCCGCGCCTTGCGGTGCCTTGTCCTGCGTCGTGTGCAGCAGCACGAACGTCGCGCCGACGATCGGCCATGCGTTCTTGCCCGGCTCGTTCGTCAGGATCTGATAGAACGACTTCGACCAGTCGGCGCCAGCCGCCGCTGCCTTGAACGTGTCGGTCTCCGGCTGAACCACCGCGCCGGATTCGTTCTTCATCGCGACGTAGTTCATGTGGTTCTGCTTCGCGTACGCCCATTCGACGTAACCGATCGCGCCCGGCAGACGCTGCACGAAAGCCGCGACGCCGTCGTTGCCCTTGCCGCCCGTGCCGGTCGGCCAGTTGACCGTCGCACCTTCACCGACCTTCGTCTTCCATTCCGGGTTGACCTTCGACAGGTAGTTCGTCCAGATGAAGCTGGTGCCCGAACCGTCGGCGCGGCGCACCACGGCGATGTCCAGATCCGGCAGCTTGACCTTCGGGTTCAGCGCGACGATTGCCGGGTCGTTCCACTTCTTGATCTTGCCCAGGTAGATGTCGCCGAGCACTTCACCCGACAGCACCAGTTCGCCCGGCTTGACGCCCGGCACGTTGACTGCCGGCACCACGCCGCCGACCACCGTCGGGAACTGGAAGAGGCCCGCCTTCGCGAGTTCGTCGTCCTTCAGCGGAGCGTCCGACCCTGCGAAATCGACGGTCTTCGCCTCGATCTGCTTGATGCCGCCCGAAGAACCGATGCCTTGGTAGTTAACCTTGCCGCCGCCGGTCTTCTGATAAGTGTCGGCCCACTTCGTGTAAATCGGTGCCGCGAACGTGCTGCCCGCGCCGGTGATGTCTGCGGCTTGCGCTGCGATTGCGAAGAGCGCGCCAGCGACGCCAGCGAACACGGTTTGCATCAATTTCATGAGACCTCCAAGGGGGTGTGAGCGTGTGGTGTGAGCGTGAAACTCGAACACCGCGAAGCTTAGGGTCTCTTTATGACAAAAACGTGACTGATAATGAATCAGATGTGACAGTAATATTACCCCGTGAAAGGTGCCGAAGCCGCCGAATTGCCGCTGTGCCGATGCCCGTTGCATCGCATTTTTCGAGGTAGACGAAAAAGATGGGGCGCGAACGTTTGCGCTGCGCGCGGAGGTCGTTTTTGTGCGGGATGTGCCGTCCTTTTGGCGACTGCGCAGTAGGGATTCGATGGGGTGAGGAATGAGTCTTCGTTGGGTGCGAAAGAGTCCGACGGCCCAGTTTATGGAGTCCGCTGAATCTTCTGCCTGCGACGCTCAGGCAGGCGGCAAGCGGCCGCCACCGCCCGCCGTCGACTCGGGAATCGATCAGGCCGTCGCTAGCCGCACGGCTTCGGCAATCGCTTCAGAATGCTCGAGCGCGTCCGCGACGTTCTGCGCCTCCACCATCACGCGCAGTACCGGCTCGGTGCCCGACGCGCGGATCAGCACGCGGCCGCGGCCGTCGAGCGCGCCTTCGGCCACCTTGATCGCACTGCGGATCGTCTCGCTGCCCTTCCAGTCCGAGCCGGGCTTCATACGCACGTTGATCAGCTTCTGCGGAAACAGGGTGACACCGTCGAGCAGATCCGTGAGCGATTTGCCGCTGCGCTGCATCGCCGCCAGCACGAGCAGAGCGGACACGATGCCGTCGCCGGTCGAATGGCGATCGAGTGACAGAATGTGGCCCGAACCTTCGGCGCCGAGCTGCCAGCCGTGCTCGCGAAGCTGTTCGAGCACATAGCGGTCGCCGACCGCGGCGCGCACGAACTTGACGCCGGCATTCTGCAGTGCGACCTCCACGGCCATGTTGGTCATCAGCGTGCCGACCGCTCCTTCCACCTGGCCGGCGGTCGCGATACGGTCCTTGACCAGCACGTACAACAGCTCGTCGCCGTTGAAAAGGCGGCCGGACTCGTCGACGACCTGCAGACGGTCGGCGTCGCCATCGAGCGCGATACCGAGGTCCGCGTGGTTCGCGCGCACCGCGCGAACCAGCGCATCCGGCGCGGTCGCGCCGACGCCGTCGTTGATATTGAAGCCGTTCGGCGAGACGCCGATCGGGATCACTTCCGCGCCGAGCTCATGGAACACGTGCGGCGCGACGTCGTACGCGGCGCCATGCGCGCAATCGACGACGAGCTTCATGCCCCGCAGGTCGTACGCGGCCGGGAATGTGCTCTTGCAGAACTCGATGTAGCGGCCACCTGCGTCATCGAGACGGCGCGCTTTGCCCAGTTGCTCGGAGGCCGCGCACGCGAGCGGCAGTTCGAGCTGCTCCTCGATCTGCGCCTCGACGTCGTCCGGCAGCTTGTTGCCGTCGGCCGAGAAGAACTTGATGCCGTTGTCGTAGTACGGGTTGTGCGATGCGCTGATCACGACACCCGCGGCAAGCCGCAGTGCGCGCGTCAGATAGGCGATGCCGGGTGTCGGCATCGGGCCGGCCAGCATCACGTCGACGCCGGCGGCCGAGAAGCCCGATTCGAGCGCGGCTTCGAGCATGTAGCCCGACACCCGCGTGTCCTTGCCGATCAGCACGGTCGGACGGGTGCCTGTTTTCGCCCATTGATCGGCGCCCGCGAGCACCTTGCCGGCCGCATAGCCGAGCCGCAACACGAATTCCGGCGTGATCGGGCCTTCGCCGACCTTGCCCCGAATGCCGTCCGTTCCGAAGTAACGACGTGCCATGTTTGTTCTCCCTGTCCGTGGCTGCGGGTTCAACCGTGCGCGCGGCTCTGCTTGTCCGCGTCGCGCAGGGTTGCCCATACTTTCAATGCATCGACTGTTTGCGCGACGTCGTGTACGCGCAGAATCGCGGCGCCCCGTTCGGCCGCGCACACCGCCGCGGCGATGCTGCCGGCCACGCGCTCCGGCGCCGGCCGCCCCGTCACCGCGCCAACCATCGACTTGCGCGACATGCCCGCAAGAATCGGATACGGCGAAGCGGCGCGCGGGGCCGTGTCGCGCAGATGCGCGAGCAGCGCGTAGTTATGCTCGACGACGACCTTGCCGAAGCCGAAACCCGGATCGACGCTGATGCGCTCGCGCGCAATTCCGGCCTGCTGCAACGTCGCGACACGCTCCTCGAGGAAGTGGCGCACTTCGCCGACGACGTCGTCATAGTGCGGCTCGCCCAGCTGCATGGTCTGCGGCTCACCTAGCATATGCATGACACAAAGGCCGCAGTCGCTGTCGCGCACCGCGTCGATCGCGCCGGGCATGCGGAAGCCCCAGATGTCGTTGATCAGGTCGGCGCCCGCGTTCAACGCATGACGCATCACTTCCGGCTTGTACGTATCAACCGACAATGGCACGTTCGCGCCACACAGTTGCTCGACGAGCGGTAACACGCGCTCCAGCTCTTCGTCGAGCGGCACCGGCGGCGCGCCAGGACGCGTCGATTCCCCGCCGATATCGATGATATCCGCGCCCTCGAGCATCATGCGCTCGGCCTGGCGCAGCGCATCGCCGCGCGTCGCGAACTTGCCGCCATCGGAAAAGGAATCGGGAGTGACGTTCAGGATGCCCATGACCAACGGGCGTTCGAACGTCAGCTTGAAGCGGCCACACTGCAGCGGCTCTGGAAGGGGTGCGGAAGAAGAATCGACTTTCGACACGTAGCAATGCTTCACTTGGAACGGATAAATGCAAAACGGGCCGGTGTGTAGCACACCGGCCCGCACTTTCTACTGGCTGCCGATCAGGCCGGCGCGGTTGCGCTGCCCGGCTTGACTTCGGTGCCCGGGCTGCCGCCCGACGAGGCGTCGCTTGCCGACGGCGGCGAG
Organism: Paraburkholderia sp. MM5384-R2; assembly: GCF_014201025.1. Lineage (NCBI taxonomy): Bacteria > Pseudomonadati > Pseudomonadota > Betaproteobacteria > Burkholderiales > Burkholderiaceae > Paraburkholderia > Paraburkholderia sp. MM5384-R2. The sequence continues at coordinate 126,646 of NZ_JACHDI010000006.1, read as the reverse complement.
CTCTTCGGCGAACGCGGCGGACGGCCTGCCATGATGTCGTTGATCTGATCGGCGTCGATCGTCTCCCACTCCATCAGTGCGGCGGTCATCGCTTCGACCTTGTCGCGGTTCTCTTCGAGCAGGCGCCGTGCGAGATTGTACTGCTCGTCCAGCACATGACGGATTTCCGCGTCGACCTTCTGCTGCGTCGCTTCCGAAATGGTCCGCGTGAAGCCTCGGCCGAACGGCGAAGCGTCGTTCTCGTCGTCGACATAGACCATCGGTCCGAGCGCATCCGTCATGCCGAAGCGGGCAACCATTGCGCGAGCCGTCTGCGTCGCCTTGTTGAAGTCGTCCGACGCACCGGTGCTGATCAGGTTCAGGAACAGCTCCTCCGCGACGCGGCCACCGAACAGGATGGCAAGACGGTCGAGCAGATATTCCTTCGAGTACGTTTCGTTGTCATGCTCCGGCAACTGCCATGTGACGCCCAGCGCACGGCCGCGCGGAATGATCGTAACCTTGTGCACCGGATCGGCCTTCGGCAACAGCTTCGCGATCACCGCGTGACCCGATTCGTGATACGCGGTAGCACGCTTCGATTCTTCGCGGATCACAGCCGACTTACGCTCCGGACCCATGAAGATCTTGTCCTTCGCGTCCTCGAAGTCCGTCATTTCGACGATGCGCTTGCCGCGGCGCGCCGCGAACAGTGCTGCTTCGTTGACGAGGTTTGCGAGATCTGCGCCCGAGAAACCCGGCGTGCCGCGCGCGATCACTGCCGCATCGACGTCGTTCGAGATCGGCACCTTGCGCAGGTGCACCTTCATGATGTGCTCGCGGCCGCGAATATCGGGCAGACCCACGTACACCTGACGGTCGAAACGGCCCGGACGCAACAGCGCCTTGTCGAGCACATCCGAACGGTTCGTCGCGGCGATCACGATGACGCCCGAGTTCGCCTCGAAGCCGTCCATTTCGACGAGCATCTGGTTCAACGTCTGTTCGCGCTCGTCGTTACCGCCGCCCATGCCGGCGCCTCGATGACGGCCGACCGCGTCGATTTCGTCGATGAACACGATACACGGCGCGTGCTTCTTGGCCTGCTCGAACATGTCGCGCACGCGAGCCGCGCCGACGCCGACGAACATTTCCACGAAATCTGAACCTGAAATGCTGAAGAACGGCACCTTCGCCTCGCCGGCGATGGCACGCGCGAGCAGCGTCTTACCGGTTCCCGGCGGGCCAACGAGCAGCACGCCGCGCGGAATACGACCACCGAGCTTCTGGAATTTCTGCGGATCGCGCAGGAAGTCGACGAGTTCCGATACTTCTTCCTTGGCTTCGTCGCAACCGGCGACGTCGGTGAAATTGATTGCGTTGTTGTTCTCGTCGATCAGCCGCGCGCGCGACTTGCCAAACGAGAAGGCCCCGCCTTTGCCGCCCCCCTGCATCTGTCGCATCATGTAAAACCAGAAACCGATGATCAGGATCGTCGGCCCCAGGTAATACAGCACGGACATCAGTGCATTGGGTTCGTCGTCAGCCTTGCCGCTCACCTGTACGCCATACTTCATCAGATCGCCGACCATCCAGATGTCGCCGGGCGACACGATCTGGTACTTCTGGCCGTCTGCTGGAGTGACCGTGAGGTTCCGCCCCTGGACAATGACGTTCTTGACTTTGCCGTTCTTCGCGTCGTCCATGAACTGCGAATAGGAAACGCCTTCCTGGACACGGGGCTTGTCGAACTGCTTGAACACCGTAAACAGCACCAGTGCGATCACCAGCCACACTGCTGCTTTCGAAAACATATTGTTGTTCAAAGCACCACTCCTTCACTTAGACGGGCGCCTACATTTGCCTTGCGGCTCCACAAAAGCATTCTAATCCAGTCCGCAGACCCCTGCCATAACGTTTCACTACCACGGAAATAGGGTAGCGGGCCGGCTTGACGCCCGTCTCCGGACGCATCGGGCTCATTATTGGCAGAGATGGAACCGGCTCGCCGCATCCCTATGCGGGACGCTTCAGATGCTTACCCAAAATAAATGTTTCTGACGATTTATCCCGCGACGCCTTCGGCTTGCGGGCCGCCACCACCTTGAATTGGCGTTTGAACTTTTCGACAATCTGACTATATCCGCTGCCGTGAAAGCATTTGACTAAAAGGGCACCATCCGGCTTCAGGTGATTTTGCGCGAATTCGAGCGCGAGATCGCATAAATGCTCGATCCGCGCCGCATCTGCGATCGCCACGCCCGACAGGTTGGGTGCCATATCCGAAATTACAAGGTCTACCTGGCGCGCACCGACCAATTCTTCGAGCTGGACCAGCACCGAGTCTTCGCGGAAATCGCCCTGGATGAAGTGCACGTCGGCCACCGGCTCCATTGGCAGAATGTCCAAAGCGATGATCGTGCCGTCGATGCCACCTTCGCGCTCCGCGTTGCGCTGCGAGCCGCCCGCGAGCTTGTTGCGCACGTACTGGCTCCAGCTGCCCGGCGAGGAACCGAGATCGACGATCACCTGCCCGGGACGGATCAGCTTGTCCTGCTCGTCGATTTCCTTGAGTTTGTAGGCCGCGCGGGCGCGATAACCTTCCCGCTGCGCCATTTTGACGTACGGATCGTTGATGTGGTCGTGCAGCCACGCGGTATTGAATTTGTTTTTTGCCATTAAGATTTAACTATTGCTGCGTCGGGTCGCGCTTTAGGGGATAATACGCGGTTAATTCGCGCGGCCCCCGCCAGACTGGCGGCAATCCGCGATTCTGTTGTTCTGACGCGCGCCCTGCTGAATCGAGTCGCCCGAATCGCTCGGCGATCAGACGAAAACGCAGGAGCCGCCATTTTAGTCGAGTCTTCCACTTTCCATGCCAGCCCTCAAAGTCTCTTCCGACCAACGCGCCGAGTTGCGCTCCCAGGCACATGCGCTCAAACCGGTCGTGCTCGTCGGCGCCGAAGGCTTGACCGACGCTGTGCTCGCCGAAATCAAGGTGCACCTCGCCGCGCATCAACTGATCAAAATTCGCGTGTTCGGCGATGAGCGCGAGGAGCGCATCGCTATCTACGAAGAAATCTGCGACGCGTTGAACGCTGCACCGATCCAGCATATCGGCAAGCTGCTCGTGATCTGGAAGCCAGAATCGGCACAGCCGGCGGCAAAAGCGAAGCGCGGCGCGTTGCCGAGCGCCCGCGAAGCGGCAGCCGAAGAAACCCGGCCGGCCAAGGGACGCGCACCCCGCATCGTCAAGGTCGCCAAGCCGACCGACGTGCCGATGCGCAAGCCGCGAGCGAAAGCGGTGCTGGTGCGCGGCAATGAACGCGTGACGCAGGGCGGCAACATCAAGCGCGCCAAGAAGCGTCAAACCAGCGCGAAGCGTTCGCATCAGTCGAAGTAAGAGCACACGCGCCCAAGGTGCGGACCGACTCCGCACTGCGCATTGGCGGCCTTGAGCGCGAGGCCCGAAGCAGCGCGAATGAACCGTAGTTGGCCACGGGAATCGCGACGATTCGTCGCAATGTGAGGTTCATCGCGGGCATCGGCATCGGCATCGGCCCGGCGGCCATGGCACGCGCACCGTCACACCATCAGCCACCCGCGAGCTTCAGCCCGCCACCTTGCCCGTGACGCCGCGCGCGCCCTCTTCCTCGGCCGCGGCACCAACGGGCGCCGGCAGCAGCCAAACGAGCGCAACCCCTAGCAGGCTCTCGATCAGGTAGAACAGACTGGACACGCCATGCAGGATGCCGAAGCGCGTCGCATAAACGGAATGCCCGATGTCGCTGCCCGCCTCGAGCGCCGCCACGCGCATCGCGTTCATGAACGGCTGCAACGCGAAATAGCCAACCAGCACGCATACGAGCATACCGGCGAGCAGCCAGCGCAAGCGGCGATATGCGCCACTCCCGCGCCGCACGAGCAAATTGGCGAGGCCGAGCAGCAAAATGCCGCACACGACGCCAATCACACCCTGAATACGAAACAGCTGCGCGGCGACGGCGCCCGCCGTCATCCGGTCGAGCGTCGTGAACAGCACGGGCGCAACCGCATAGCCGATAGTCAACAGACTACCGACCCACACCACCGTCAACAGGCGGAAAAAACGATGCGGCATCAAAGACACCGGCGCCACCCTCAGATGTAGCTGACCGCGATGATTTCGTATTCGCGCACGCCGCCCGGCGCTTGCACCGACGCGACGTCGCCTTCCGACTTGCCGATCAGCGCACGCGCGATCGGCGAGCTGATCGAGATCAGGCCGTGGTCGATGTCCGCTTCGTCGTCGCCGACGATCTGGTATTTGACCGACGCACCCGACTCGAGGTCTTCGAGCTCGAGCGTCGCGCCGAACACCACGCGGCCGTCCGCTTCCACTTGCGACGGATCGATCACCTGCGCACCCGCTAGCTTCGACTCGATTTCCGCGATACGGCCTTCGATGAAGCCCTGCTTTTCCTTCGCAGCGTCGTATTCCGCGTTTTCCGACAGATCGCCCTGGGCGCGCGCTTCCGCGATCGAGTTGATCACGGCCGGACGTTCAACCGATTTCAGGCGCTGCAATTCATCGCGCAGCATGTCTGCGCCGCGCTTCGTCAATGGAATAGTGCTCATAAACAACTCTGGAGGCAAAAAACGGCCATAAAAAAAATCACCGCGGTTAAGTGCATTCCGCGAAAGCCGCCGCCCGTGGACAAACCCGGGCCGCAGCACCTGCGGAACGCCGCTTAACCGCGGCACTTACATCTTGGACAGCTAGTCGAAGCCTTAGTTTAGGCGAGCATGGAGTCCTTGTAAATCATAGACTTCCAGGTTCTTCAGATAACGAAGACCCTCCACCGCCGCACGTGCGCCCGACATCGTCGTGTAGTAGGTGACCTTGTTCGCCTGCGCGCTCATGCGGATCGAACGCGAATCGGCGATCGCCGCGCGCGTTTCGTCGACGGTCGTGAAGACGAGCGCGATCTCGCCGTTCTTGATCATGTCGACGATGTGCGGACGGCCGTCCTTCACCTTGTTGACGACCTTGACTGGCACGCCGGCCGCTTCGATCGCGGCAGCCGTGCCCTTGGTCGCGACGATCGGGTAGCCGAGCTCGTGCAGCATGCGCGCGACTTCGACTGCCTTCGGTTTGTCGGCGTCCATCACGGTCAGCAGCACCGTGCCCGATTCGGGCAGACGCGAACCCGCCGCGAGCTGCGACTTGAACAGAGCCTCGCCGAACGTCTGGCCAACGCCCATCACTTCGCCGGTCGAGCGCATTTCAGGTCCGAGCACCGGGTCGACCGCCGGGAACTTGACGAACGGGAACACCGCTTCCTTCACGCTGAAGTACGGCGGCTCGACTTCCTTCGTCACGCCTTGCGCGGCGAGCTTCTGGCCGACCATCGCGCGCGCTGCGATCTTCGCGAGCGGCAGGCTGGTCGCCTTCGACACGTACGGCACCGTGCGCGACGCGCGCGGGTTCACTTCGAGCACGTAGATGATGTCGTCCTTCGAGCCGTCAGCCTGCGGTACCTGCTGGATCGCGAACTGCACGTTCATCAGGCCGACCACGTTCAGCGCCTTCGCCATCGCAGCGGTCTGGCGCTTCAGTTCGGCGATGGTCGCCTTCGATAGCGAATACGGCGGCAGCGAGCAGGCCGAGTCGCCCGAGTGCACGCCCGCCTGTTCGATGTGCTCCATCACGCCGCCGATGAACACGGCATCGCCATCGGAAATGCAATCCACGTCGCATTCGATCGCGTCGTTCAGGAAGCGGTCGAGCAGCACCGGCGAGTCGTTCGACACCTTCACCGCCTCGCGCATATAGCGCTCGAGATCTCGCGGCTCGTGGACGATTTCCATCGCGCGGCCGCCCAGCACGTACGACGGACGCACGACGAGCGGATAGCCGATTTCGTCGGCGAGCTTCAGTGCTTCGTCTTCGGCGCGCGCGGTGCGGTTCGGCGGCTGGCGCAGACCGAGGTCCTGCAGCAGCTTCTGGAAGCGCTCGCGGTCTTCGGCCGCGTCGATCATGTCCGGCGACGTACCGATGATCGGCACACCGTTCGCCTCGAGGTCGAGCGCGAGCTTCAGCGGCGTCTGGCCGCCGTACTGCACGATCACGCCGACGGGCTTTTCCTTGTCGACGATTTCGAGCACGTCTTCGAGCGTCAGCGATTCGAAGTACAGACGGTCGGAGGTGTCGTAGTCGGTCGACACGGTTTCCGGGTTGCAGTTGACCATGATCGTTTCATAGCCGTCCTCGCGCATCGCGAGCGCGGCATGCACGCAGCAGTAGTCGAACTCGATGCCCTGGCCGATCCGATTCGGGCCACCGCCCAGCACCATGATCTTTTTGTTGCTGGTCGGATTCGCTTCGCACTCTTCCTCGTACGTCGAGTACATGTACGCGGTCCTGGTTGCGAACTCGGCCGCGCAGGTGTCGACGCGCTTGTACACCGGACGCACGTTCAACTCGATACGACGCGCGCGCACGTCCGCCGGCTTCGCGCCGAGCAACTTGGCCAGACGACGATCCGAGAAGCCGCTCTGTTTCAGATACTTCAGCTCCTCCTTCGTCAGGCTCGCCAGCGTGCGGCCTGCCAGCGCCTTTTCCTTCAGCACGATCTGTTCGATCTGCGCGAGGAACCACGGGTCGATCGCGGTTTCCTCGAAGATCTCTTGCGCGCTCATGCCCACACGGAACGCGTCGCCAACATACCAGATGCGATCCGGACCAGCTTCGCCGATCTCGCGGATGATCTCATCGCGATTGGCGGTCTTTTCATCGAGACCGTCGACGCCGACTTCGAGGCCGCGCAGCGCCTTCTGGAACGACTCCTGGAACGTGCGGCCAATCGCCATCACTTCGCCGACCGACTTCATCTGCGTGGTCAGGCGCGAATCGGCTTCACGGAACTTCTCGAACGCGAAACGCGGGATCTTCGTGACGACGTAGTCGATCGTCGGTTCGAACGACGCCGGGGTCTGGCCGCCGGTGATTTCGTTCTTGAGTTCATCCAGCGTGTAGCCGACCGCCAGCTTCGCCGCGACCTTCGCGATCGGGAAGCCGGTTGCCTTCGACGCCAGCGCCGACGAGCGCGACACGCGCGGGTTCATTTCGATCACGATCATGCGGCCGTCTTTCGGATTGATCGAGAACTGCACGTTCGATCCGCCGGTGTCGACGCCGATCTCGCGCAGCACCGCGAGCGACGCGTTACGCAGGATCTGGTATTCCTTGTCGGTCAGGGTCTGCGCCGGCGCGACGGTGATCGAGTCGCCGGTGTGGATGCCCATCGGGTCGAGGTTTTCGATCGAGCAGACGATGATGCAGTTATCCGCCTTGTCGCGGACCACTTCCATCTCGTACTCTTTCCAGCCGAGCAGCGACTCTTCGATCAGCAGTTCGCGCGTCGGCGACAGGTCGAGCCCACGCTTGCAGATCTCTTCGAACTCGTCGCGGTTGTACGCGATGCCGCCGCCCGAGCCGCCCAGCGTGAACGACGGACGGATCACGACCGGATAGCCGCCGCTGCCGGTTTCCGCGGCGATCTTCGCCTGCACCTGCAGCGCTTCTTCCATCGAATGCGCGGTGCCCGACTTGGCCGAACCGAGGCCGATCTTGGTCATCGCGTCCTTGAACTTCTGACGGTCTTCCGCCTTGTCGATCGCTTCCGGCGATGCGCCGATCAGCTCGACCTCGTACTTCGCCAGCACGCCGTGCGCGTGCAGGTCGAGCGCACAGTTCAGCGCGGTCTGGCCGCCCATCGTCGGCAGGATCGCGTCCGGGCGCTCCTTCGCGATGATGCGCTCGACCACTTCCCACGTGATCGGCTCGATATAGGTCACGTCGGCCGTGTTCGGGTCGGTCATGATCGTCGCCGGATTGCTGTTGACGAGAATGACCTTGTAGCCTTCCTCACGCAGCGCCTTGCATGCCTGCGCGCCCGAATAATCGAACTCGCACGCCTGACCGATGATGATCGGACCCGCGCCGATGATGAGGATGCTCTTGATGTCTGTCCGCTTCGGCATAACGCTCTCGCTAATGTATTCCTGAATTCTTTCCGTCGGCGCGCGCCGTTTTCACGTTGCGCGCGCTGTTTCGCGGCATGCCCGCCGCGTAGCGCCGCGGGCTGCGGCGGCCGCCGCGAGCCGTTTCCGGCTGGCCCCTGCGGCCGGCCTGTACTGCTTCAAGCCGCTGCGCTCTTGCCGTTCTTGTGCGCGTCCATCAACGCGGTGAAGCGGTCGAACAGGTACGCGATGTCGTTCGGACCGGGCGATGCTTCCGGGTGGCCCTGGAAGCAGAACGCCGGCTTGTCGGTCAGCGCGAAGCCCTGCAGCGTGCCGTCGAACAGCGACACGTGGGTCACGCGCGCGTTGGCGGGCAGTGTGTCGGCATCGACCGCGAAACCATGGTTCTGCGACGTGATGACCACGCGGCCGTCTTCGAGATCCTTGACCGGATGGTTCGCGCCGTGATGGCCGGTCTTCATCTTCATCGTCTTCGCGCCGACCGCGAGGCCCATGATCTGGTGGCCCAGGCAGATGCCGAAGGTCGGAATGCCGCGCTCGATGAACTCCCTGGTCGCCGCGATCGCGTAGTCGCACGGCTCAGGGTCGCCCGGGCCGTTCGACAGGAACACGCCGTCGGGGTTGAGCGCGAGCGCGTCAGCGGCGCTCGCTTGCGCCGGCAGCACGGTGACATGGCAGCCGCGCTCGGCCAGCATGCGCAGGATGTTCTGCTTGACGCCGTAGTCGAATGCGACCACGCGGTACGTCGGCGCTTTCTGCTCGCCGTAGCCCGTGCCCAGACGCCATTCGGTTTTGGTCCACTCGTAGGCTTCCTGGGTCGACACGACCTTCGCGAGGTCCATGCCGGCGAGGCCCGGGAACGAGCGCGCGAGTTCGATGGCCTTCGCTTCGTCGTCGGAACCAGCGAGAATCGCGCCGTTTTGCGCGCCCTTGTCGCGCAGGAGGCGGGTCAGCTTGCGAGTGTCGATGCCGGCGATGGCGACCACGCCTTCGTCCTGCAGATATTGCGGGAGCGTGCCCTCCATGCGGAAGTTCGACGCGAGAACCGGCAGATCACGGATGATCAGGCCGGCGGCATGGACTTTCGTCGCTTCGACGTCTTCGGCGTTCACGCCGACGTTGCCGATATGCGGGTACGTGAGGGTCACGATCTGGCGCGCGTAGCTCGGGTCAGTCAGGATTTCCTGATAGCCGGTGATGGCAGTGTTGAACACGACTTCACCGATGGTATGCCCGGGGGCGCCGATCGAATAACCACGAAAGACCGTGCCGTCGGCGAGCGCGAGTAGAGCGGGAGAAAATGACGGCAACACGGGAGACTCCTTGGGGGAACACCCTGTTGCCACCTGTCTATCCGATTGCAAGCCGCAGCGAAACACATCGTGGATGCGCGCGCAGACTCGCTCGCGAGCTGCCGGTGACGCTGCAAGGGGCGCGATGGGTCCATTGTGTGGACGACTCGGCTGGGTGTGGAGCCCTTCTTGCTACGCCAATGGCGCGCGGCGGATGAACGGTATGGGGGAGGTAGGCGCTAGGGTGCGGGTGGATAAGCTCAAACCTTCAAATTATAGCCTGAATCCACTGTTCCCTCCAAATGCGAGATAGGACGAGGCGTTGAGGCGACGTGCCTGGGCGGACCTTCAATGCCTTGCCGGGCCGCGTCGTCAGGTACTTGCCACGCCTGTCCATGCAGTTCTGTCGAGACACCACTATTGACGGGGACCGAACCGCCGTGGCGGCCCCTCCGGGCCCGACGCAAGGCCTGGCGCGGCCGTTCGGCCCTCCTGTTCCGCGCGCATCTCGCCCGAACGGGCAAGCTGCCGACCCGGCAACACGTACCAGATCGCACTCAGCACCTGCAGCGCGACGAGGATTTCCCACGCGCTCAGATGCGCGAGCGCCGGGTAATGCCCGCCGCTCGCCGGCCAGTGCGACAGCACCGCGCCAACGCCGATCTGAAAACCGAAGATCAGCAGAAAAATAATTAGCGTCAGCGTCGTGTTGACCCGGCCGATCATCTGCGGCGGGAAATGCCGCGCCATCACCGCGTAGCTCAGAATCCCGGTGCCGCCGAAGATGCCGTAGGCGGCCCACAACAGGCTCGCCGGCAACGGCGCGTTAAACATGATGAGCATCTGCGTCAGCACATATAGCGCCATGCCGATGCCGCAGAACGCGTACAGCGAGAGGCCGCGCCGCTCGAGACTACGCGCCGCCGCGCCGAAACCGACGCAGCCGGCCATCATCGCGAAGCCGAGAATCGACACGAGCGCCGCCGCCTGGTGCGGCTCGAAGCCTTGTACGTCGCGCAGCCATGCTCCGACCCACAACGACTGCATCGCGTAGAAGACGCCTTGCGTAACGACCGAGAACGACGCGATTTTCCAGAAAGCCGCGCTGCGCAGAATGTGCCACGTACCCTTGAACTGCGCGACGATGCTCGCCTGGCGATGCGTTTCGCGCGCGTCCGGAGCGAGCGTCCATTGCGCGAGCGCAACCGCTACCGTCAGCACACCGAGTCCGACGCAAACCGGGCGCCAGCTGGAAAAACCAAGCACCCACGTGAGCGGCGAACCGACCATCACGCCGCCGAAACCGCCGATCGCCATCACAAGCCCGTTCATCAATGGCAAACGCGCCACCGGAAAATGCTGCGCGAGCGCCTTGAACGCGGCGCCGAGGCACACCGACACGCCAACGCCGACCAGCAGCCGCCCGACCATCATCATGCCGAGACTGTGCGCGGCGCCGAATACCCAGATGCCGAGCGCAGCAAAAAGCAACGTGACGGAGGTCACGCGACGCGCGCCGAAGTGATCGAGCAGCACGCCAGCGGGGATCTGCGCGCCCGCGAATCCGAGGAAATACAGACTCGTCAGCACACCCAGATCGGCGGCTGACAGACCGAGATCGCGCGTGATGAACGGCGCGAAACCAAGATTGACGCCGCGAAACACGTAAGAGACGAAGTAGCCGGCGGAAAAAAGCAGAAAGACGCGCAGTTGGGTCGACGACATAAATCAGGAAGTAAACCTGGAAATGACCTCAAGAACCTCTCCCGAGGTTCGGACGGATCAGGACGGACCGGCACCCCGCGGCCAACGCGGCCGAAGCACGAACAATAAAGTAAATACCGCAAACGCGCAGGAATCGTCCGCGCAATGAAAAACGCCGTCACCCTGAGGTGACGGCGTTGGATGAACACGGTACGTGATCGGAGCGCAATCCATGCGCTGCCCCCGCAACGCATGTGGTCACTACCGTGAGAGCCGCTATTGGTCTATTTACCCTTCTTCTTCGCGTTGGCCACGGTCTTCGGGCGGCTCTCAGCCGCAGCCTTCGACGCCTTGCCGGGCTCCGAGGCCGAGACTTTCTCGACCTTGCCCTTGCTGGCAACGGGCGCCGCCGGCTTGTTACCCTTGCCGCCCGGCTCGGAGACCTTGACGATGGCGGAGTGGCCGCGCCTTTTCTTCTTATCGTAGCGCGATTCACCGTGTGTGTCTGCGACGTGGACGCCAATCTTCTGCACACTGCCGCCTTGCACGTCGGCGGCGATCTTTTCCGGCCCCGGCTCGCTGGGTACCGGCTTGCCGACCGGCACGTGCAGCACGATCACCTGGCCGCGCGAAACGTGATCGCGATGCGTCCTGTTCCACGCCTTCAGTTGACCGACCGACACGCCGTAGCGCACCGCGATGGCCGCCATCGACTGATTGCGACGCACGCGGATCAGCATCTTGCGCGTGTCGGGTACGTCGGGTTCCATCGCGAGCACCGCGCTTTCGGCGACGTCGGCGCTGATGTCCTCGTCGTCGTCCGAGCCGCGCGGCACGACGATCGTCGAGCCCGGCTTCAGGCGCATACCGACCGGAATCTTGTTCACTTCCATCAGCGTGTCGGGGTCGACGCCGATCTTCTGTGCGATCGCCGCGGGCGTCGCGCGCGCGTCGACCGTGTAGGTGGTCCAGGACGACAGCGAGCCCGAGTACGTTTTCAGATTGCGCTCGAACGCGGACGCGTTGTCGAAAGGCAACAGAATCTGCGGCTGCGTCGCGCCGAGAATCACCGGCTTCCTGAACGACGGGTTCAGCGAACGGAACTCGTCCGTCGACATATTGGCTAGCCGCGCGGCGACGTCGACGTCGATGTCGTGCGAGGTCGTGACCGTCACGAAGTACGGGTGGTTCGGAATAGACGGCAGGGTGAGCCCGTACATCTGCGGGTTCATCACGAGGTTCTTGACCGCTTGCAGCTTCGGCACGTAGTTGCGCGTTTCGTTCGGCAGACGCAGGCTCATGTAGTCGGTCGGCAGACCCGCCGCCTCGTTGCGCGCGATCGCGCGCTGCACGTTGCCCTCGCCCCAGTTATACGCAGCGAGCGCGAGTTGCCAGTCGCCGAACATGTCGTGCAGGTTCGACAGGTAGTCGAGCGCGGCACTGGTCGACGCAAGCACGTCGCGGCGCTCGTCCTGCCACATGTTCTGCTTCAGGTTGTAGGTCCGGCCCGTGCCCGGCATGAACTGCCACATACCCGCAGCCTTGGCGACCGACAAAGCCTGCGGGCTATATGCAGACTCGATGAACGGCAAGAGCGCGAGCTCGGTCGGCATATGGCGCGACTCAAGTTCCTCGACGATGTGATACAGGTATTTCTGCGAGCGCTCGGTCATGCGCTGCACGTAATCGGGACGCTGCAGATACCAGTTCAGCTGCATGTCGACGAGGTCGCTCTGCAGGTCCGGCATCTGGAAGCCACGGCGAATGCGGGCCCACAGATCGGCGTCCTGGCTCGTCAACTGATTGACGGAGCTCTGGTCGACGTTGATGGTTTCTTTAGCGGTGGCGTTCTTGCGAAGGGCGTCGGCTACGGCCTGCTGGCTGGCGGGGTTAGTGGCGGTATTCGTCGTCGGTCCCTGACTCGCGCACGCGGCGAGTGTCAGGACCAATAACGCACTTAAGATAAATCGCATGAACGTCTCGGTTTCCACAAGGGCTGGAATTTGCAGCCGATAGTACGAAACGTCAACGTTTCCGTCAATTGGAAAATCAAGAAAAAAATCAACCAAATCTGGGGCTTGGCGAATTTTTCCGATTCATCGCGTGAAGAACCGCCGAATGCGCTCCGGATCAACGGAAGCGGTTCTTCCATTCGCGCATCAATGTGAAGGCCTTCAGCCGGTCAGACACCGTTTCGTGCAATCGTGCTTCGAGGTTCGACTGGATCGCCGGCTCGCCTGCGCGCAGGAACGGATTGACCGCGCGCTCGTGCGCGATCGTGGTCGGCAGCGTCGGCTGGTGGCGGGCGCGCAACTCGTTCGCCTTGTCGCGCCACGCCTGCAGTTCGGCATTGTGCGGCTCGCAAGCGAGCGCGAAGCGAATGTTCGACAGCGTGTATTCGTGTGCGCAGTGCACTTCGGTTGCGCCGGGCAGCGCGGCGAGCGCATCGAGCGAATTCAGCATCTGCTGCGGCGTGCCTTCGAAAAGGCGCCCGCAACCGCACGCGAACAGTGTGTCGCCGCAAAACACGTGCGGCGTGCCGCGCGTATCGGCCGCCTGGAAATAGGCGATGTGTCCGCTCGTATGACCGGGCACGTCGAGCACGCTGAATTCAAGCGCGGGTGCAGCGATCGTCACGTGATCGCCACTTTTGAGACGATGTGTCAGGTGCGCGATCGCTTCGCCGGCGGGGCCGTAGACCGGCACGTCCTGGCCGTTCAGCAGATCGGCCACCCCGCCGACGTGGTCTTGATGATGGTGCGTGAGTAAAATAGCGCTCAGCCGCCAGCCTCGTTGGGCCAGACAGGCGCGCACAGGGGCGGCTTCGCCCGGATCGACGACGACCGCGTGGTGTCCGTCGGCAATGACCCAGATGTAATTGTCTTCAAACGCCGGGACCGGTACGTACTCGAGCGCATTCATAGGCGACGCATTTTTAATATGACTGACCGAGCGATTATAGACTGGCCCGCCTGGACCGATTCGCCGCCAGGCCGCTACGTGCTCGACTGGGAGCAAACCCAGCTCGATCGCGTGGTGTCGGACGTGTTCGGCTATCATGCGCTGCAACTCGGCCTGCCGCAGCTCGACGCGCTGCGCGAGAACCGCATGCCGTGCCGCGGCCTCGTGCTCGACGCGGCGAGCGGCGCGAGCGCGCCGTACACGTATCCGCGCTGGGCACGTCGTGGCAGCGTGAGCGGCATCGGCAGCGCGGGCAACGCTGGCGACGACAACCCCGCGAACGCCGCGCGAGGCACACCTGGTCTGCACGCGCCGGCCGGGCGCAGCGCGGTCTGGTGCGACCTGCTCGATCTGCCGTTCGAAGCGCAAAGCGTCGACCTGCTCGTGATGCCGCATACGCTCGAATTCACCAGCGACCCGCACCGGCTGCTGCGCGAAGCCGAACGCGTGCTGGTGCCCGAAGGCCAACTGATCATCCTCGGCTTCAACTCGTTGTCGCTGTGGGGAGTACGGCAGTCGATCGGCAAAATGACAGGCCGCCCGTTCGTGCCCTCCGCCGTCGATCTGATCGCGTTCACGCGCCTGAAGGACTGGATCAAGCTGCTCGGCTTCGACCTTGAACGCGGGCGCTTCGGCTGCTATCGTCCGCCGCTCGCGAGCGATCAATGGCTCGCGCGTTACGGCTTCATGGAAGCCGCCGGCGACCGCTGGTGGCCGATTTTCGGCGCCACCTACATGATCAAGGCGATCAAGCGCATGCGCGGCATGCGTCTCGTCGGGCCGCTCAAAGTGAAAAAGCCCGTGCTCGCGGCAGGCCTCGCGCCCGCCGCCACCCCGAACACACGAAACCACACCGAATGACTCCAGATCACATCGACATCTATACCGACGGCGCCTGCAAGGGCAATCCCGGCCCTGGCGGCTGGGGCGCGTTGCTGCGCTTCGGCAGCCAGGAAAAAGAACTGTTCGGCGGCGAGGCCAACACGACCAACAATCGCATGGAGCTGATGGGCGTGATTTCCGCGCTCGAGGCGTTGAAGCGCCCGTGCAAGGCGATCGTGCACACCGACTCGCAGTACGTACAGAAAGGCATCAGCGAGTGGATTCACGGCTGGAAGAAGAAAGGCTGGGTCACCGCGGCGAAACAGCCGGTCAAGAACGCCGATCTGTGGAAGCGGCTCGATGCGCTCGTCGCGCAACACGAGATTGAATGGCGCTGGGTGCGCGGCCACAATGGCCACCCGGAAAACGAGCGCGCCGATCAGTTGGCCAATCGCGGCGTGGCATCGCTCGCCGGGATGTAAAGAGCGTGCGCGCATCGGCAACACCGCGCGCCGCCCTCCCCCGCTTTTTTTCCGCAATTTTTTCGAAGCAGGCTAATCCGACATGCGTCAACTGATCCTCGATACCGAAACTACCGGCCTGAACGCCCGCGGCGGCGACCGGATTCTCGAACTCGGTTGCGTCGAGCTCGTGAACCGCCGGCTGACCGGCAACAACCTGCACTTCTATATCAACCCCGAGCGCGACAGCGATCCGGGCGCGCTCGCGGTGCACGGCCTCACCACGGAATTTTTGAGCGATAAGCCGAAGTTCGCGGAGATCATCGACCGGTTCCGCGATTTCATCCAGGACGCGGACCTGATCATCCACAACGCGCCATTCGACATCGGCTTTCTCGACGCCGAGTTCGCGCTGCTCGGTCTGCCGCCAGTGAGCATGCACTGCGGCGAGATCATCGACACGCTCGCGCAAGCCAAGCAGATGTTCCCCGGCAAGCGCAATTCGCTCGATGCGCTGTGCGACCGCTTCGGCATCAGCAATGCGCACCGTACGCTGCACGGCGCGCTGCTCGACTCGGAACTGCTCGCCGAGGTCTATCTGGCGATGACGCGGGGTCAGGAAAGCCTCGTCATCGACATGCTCGGCGAAGCGCAGGCCGGCGGCGATACGCATGCGCCGCGTGTTGCACTCGACTCGCTGGAGCTGGTCGTGATCGCTGCGAGCGACGACGAAAGCACCGCGCACGAAGCCGTACTCGACGATCTCGACAAGGCGCTCAAAGGCGCGAGCGTATGGCGTCTTGAACCCGCGCCGGCAACTGATGAGCAAACTGCTTAAAAAAGACTAGACGAACCCTAAATTCCCTGACATAATTTCGCTCTCTTCGGGTGGTTAGCTCAGCGGTAGAGCACTGCCTTCACACGGCAGGGGTCACTGGTTCGATCCCAGTACTACCCACCAGATTCTTGGTGTGTCGATCACCGAAGACAAAAGGGCTTACGCAGCAATGCGTAAGCCCTTTTTCTATTTGCCGGCAAATACGTCGCGTGCGCCATACGAGATATCGTTGCTATAGAACCACGTCGTTCCGTAGGTTGGCGAGCGCCCCGCACTATTGCTATATTCGGCAAACGGGCATTCGCCCGGTCCGGCTCCGTCCGGTTTCTCCATCTTGAACCATCTCAGGGAGGCGCCACATGTTTGCAGTGCATCGCGCGCTCCCCCGCATGGTTCCACGACCGCCGGCCCGTCCGCCACGACCGCTGCGACCTTGAAGCCGCAGCGTTGTCGCTGATGCGCCGCCGCCTCGGCAGGCGCACCGCGTTCATTCCAGACAGTCCGTTGTTCCGTTGCCGTTGTTTGCCGTCGTATTTTTTCGCGCGTTCCCGCGCGGATTCCGGCATCCGCTGGCTGTCTACCCCTTTTCGCTTCTGACTGGAATCTCGGTGCGCTCGTGCTTCGCCGGGCCCAAAGCAAATGGCCAACAGAAAACTCGACTTTCGCGGACAAGCCTTCAAGGATGTCCTCGGCTTCACCTTCCGTCACTGGGCGCAACAGCCGGGGCGCATCGTCGTGATCGCGGCGCTCGCGCTGTTCACGGCAGGCGCGGACATCCTGACGCCGGTCTTCGCCGGACGGCTCGTCGACGCGATCGCGGCCGGTCCGGCGTCGTCGGCGCCCGTCTGGCATCACGCGCTCGCGGCCTTCGGCGCGCTCGCCGCGCTCGGCCTCACCGCGACGCTGCTGCGCCAGGGCGTGTACTTCAACATCATCCGCTTCACGCTGAAGATGATGAGCGAGATCGCCGCGCGCGCGTTTCATCGCGTGCAGCGCTTTTCGACCGACTGGCACGCGAACAGCTTCGCCGGCTCGACCGTGCGCAAGATCACGCGCGGCATGTGGGCGCTCGACCTGCTCAATGACACGCTGCTGATCGCGCTGCTGCCATCGCTGGCGATGCTGATCGGCGCGACCCTGCTGCTCGGCTCGCGCTGGCTCATGATGGGCATCGTCGTCGGCATCGGCTCGCTGCTGTACATCGGCGTGACCGTGACAGTGTCGCTGGGCTTCGTCGCGCCGTCCGCGCGTCTCGCGAACGCGTGGGACACACGCATGGGCGGCGCGCTCGCCGATGCGGTCAGCTGCAACGGCGTCGTCAAGGCATTCGGCGCGGAAGCGCGCGAGGAAGCGCGCCTCGCGCACGTGATCGGCAAATGGCGGAAACGCACACGCCGCACGTGGGTGCGCGGCACACTCAACGGCGGCCTCCAGGGCGGCATGCTGGCCGCGATCCAGGCGGCGATTCTCGGCGTGGCGCTACTGCTGTGGGCACGCGGCGAAGCGAGCGTCGGCGACATCACGTTCGCGCTGACGATGTTCTTCATGCTGCAAGGCTATCTGCGTGACATCGGCATGCACATCCGTAACCTGCAGCGCTCGGTCAACGACATGGAGGAACTGGTGTCACTCGAGAGTCAGCCGCTCGGCGTCGAGGATCGTCCCGGCGCCGGCGCCATCGCGATCCGCGACGGCGAGATCCGCTTCGAGCAGGTGTCGTTTCACTATGGCGCGCACAGCCGGCCGCTCTACGACGACTTTTCCATCCGCATCGCGGCGGGCGAGCGCGTCGGGCTGGTCGGTCATTCCGGCTCGGGCAAGACGACCTTCATCAAGCTGATCCAGCGCCTTCACAACATTTCGGGCGGGCGGATCACGATCGACGGCCAGGACATCGCGCAGGTCCAGCAAGCGTCGCTGCGCAGCCAGATCGCGATCGTCCAGCAGGAGCCGGTACTGTTTCACCGCTCGCTTGCCGAGAACATCGCGTATGGACGGCCCGGCGCGAGCCGCGCCGACATCGAGCGGGCCGCGCGGCTCGCGAGCGCGCACGACTTCATCGCCGCGCTGCCGAACGGCTACGACACGCTGGTCGGCGAACGCGGCATCAAGCTATCGGGCGGCGAGCGTCAACGCGTCGCGATCGCGCGGGCTTTTCTCGCCGACGCGCCGATCCTGGTTCTCGACGAAGCCACGTCGAGCCTCGACAGCGAAAGCGAAGTGCTGATCCAGCGCGCGATGGAGCGGCTGATGCAGGGGCGCACGACGCTGGTGGTCGCGCATCGGCTGTCGACGGTGCGCGCGCTCGACCGGCTCCTCGTGCTCGACAAGGGCAAGGTGATCGAGGAAGGCAGCCACGACGCGCTGATCAAACGCGACAACGGCTTGTACCGTCGCTTGTTCGAGCGTCAGGCGCTGGAGCTGATCAAGGGTCTCGGCGAGCCGGAGCTCGTGCGCGAGTCGGCAAAGGTCAAAGCCGACCGGGTCGACGATTCTGGCTTGTTGGTCGGCTAGCGCGACGCAGGCATGCACCAGGCTTCGCGGCAAACGATGCCACGCCTGGCGCCACCAGCCCCTGGCAATAGAAGGCCCGCGCTACACCGCGCCGGCGGGCAACCCGATGCCGCGCGCCATTCCGGTCGCGGCAAACACCATCAGAACCAGCAGCACGGTCTGGATCACGCTGAAATGCGCGTAAGATCGCGCCTTCTTCAGATTCGGCGCCGCGCCGCTGCGGATCGCCGCGCGCCAGCGCATCAGGCCGAGCATCGTGGGCACTTCGAGGATCAGGATCAGCGCGAGCAACGTCATCTTCACGTGAAAGAGCGGCTGGTGCAGGTAGTAGTCGGCGCCCTTCTCATAGCTACCGAACATGCGCATCAGGCCGGTCACGATCAGCACCAGCGCGGCGATGCCCCAGCGTGAATCGGCGCGGAACACCGAACGCAATGCGGCGGGCACCGACGCGCGACGCAGCGACCACGTGCGTCTGAGAATCGACGCGAGCGCAAAACCATAAGCGAGCAGATGAAGGGCGGCAAGCAACCAGCGAACCAGCATGGCGACTCCTGCGAAAGACGCAATATGATCGATGAGTGTCCCACTCGCCCGCCTGCAGGCCGGGCGCCTTGATTGCATTATCGACGAAGCTTCGCTTCGGGATGCGTGCATCGGCCACGCGATGTGACCGATAGCACAAAACATGCAGCGTCAGACCTGGCGCAGCGTCGTGTCGAGCGCGCGAGCGGCGACGCGATCGCCTTCGGTCGTCAGCGCGGCGCGGAAAACGGTCTGCCGGTTATGACCCGCGGCGGCCGGCGAATCCCACAGCAACTCGACCTTCGGACGTACGCCGAACGCGCTGCGCGCAAGCGAGGGCGCCGCGACCGACCCTATCGGCGCCGCTGACGCGCCGGCCTTGCCCGCCGCGCCGAGCGCGACCGCGGGCGCCGGCGTCGCGCGCGCATTGGAACCGCTCGCCCAGCGCACCGACAATTCGCGCGCATCGTATTGCCCCACCTTGCGCCGCTCAGCCCACACGACGACGGTGCGGGTCAGCGGATCGAGCGACACCGCATAGCGGCCGATCGCAAAGCGCCGCGCCGCCACATTGGTGCGCCACAACGGCAGCGGCCGGCAGATCCACAAGACGATCGCATACAGCACCGGCGCCGCGACGAGCCAACCGTTGCTGGCCGCGACCGCCTGCATCGCGCGACGCCAGCCTGCGCTCGCGACGAACGCGCCGACCGACCACAGCGCAAACAGAAACCCGAGGAACGCGAACAGGCGCAGCGCCTGACGCAGCCATTGCGGCAACGGATGGAACGGACGCTCCGCGACGGCGCGCGCGCCCGGCAGGAAGATCAGCAGGAACAGAAAAACGAGGTTGATACATGCCCACGGTGAAGACGCCATCGCGGTCAGCGCGGTGGTCAGCTTCATCTCGGACATCGAGAAAAACCAGCGGGCGGCGAGCACGAGACCGATGGCGCGCAACGTAAAAATCGTTCCGGCGCCGGGCGCGGCGTTCGCGCGCGTCTCTTTCGTTCTCGCCAAGGCATCCTCCTGTCGTCGGCGGCACCGCAGCCCAATTTGCGGCACGGCAATTATAGGGATATTACCGAGACTGGCTCGTTCGCGCCGCGCGGAAACCCGTATTTTCAGTTGTGCACCGACGAAAAACGCAGCGCGCATGCAACAACGCCCCGCCGGCGACGTGCCGGCGGGGCGTTCAGAGCAACGAAGGAAGCGGTCAACGAGTTGCTGCCGACAGCGTTTTATCTACCGCGAAACAACCGCGGCGAAACAATCGCCAATCAGCCCGCGTTGACTTCGCGCAGCACCGTGCGATGTTTGCGGCGCAGCAGCTCTTCATAGGTGGCGACGTAGTTCTGCGCCATCACCTTCGACGAGAAGCGCGCCTGGAACGCCTTGCGCACGCCAGCGCGGGGCAGCGTGTGCAGACGTTTGACGGCGGCGACCGCGCTGATTTCGTCCTCGACGACGAAACCCGACACGCCGTTTTCGATCACTTCCGGCACCGAACCGCGATTGAACGCGATCACCGGCGTGCCACAAGCCATCGCCTCGATCATCACGAGACCGAAGGGCTCCGGCCAGTCGATCGGGAACACCAGTGCGTGCGCATTGCCGAGAAACTCGCGCTTTTCAGCTTCGCCGATTTCGCCGATGTACTCGACGTGCGACAACGACATCAGCGGCTTGATGACTTCTTCGTAGTAGGCACGGTCGGCCTTGTCGATCTTGGCGGCGACCTTGAGCTTCATGCCTGCCTGCCCGGCGATGCGAATCGCCCTGTCAAGCCCCTTCTCCGGCGAGACACGGCCCAGGAATGCGAGGTAGCCGGGCTCGACGTCGGGAATCGGCTTGAGCACGTCTTCCGGCAGACCGTGATAGACGGTTTGCAGCCAGTGCGCCTGCGGCAGCGGAATGCGCTGGTTGTCCGAGATCGACACGACCGGCACGTCATTGAACGTGTTGAAGATCGGCTGCAGTTCAGGCAGATCGAGACGGCCGTGCAGCGTCGTGACGAACGGCACAGGCTGACGCGCGAACAGCGAGAACGGGTAGTAGTCGATGTGGAAATGCAGCACGTCGAATTCGTCCGCGCGGCGGCGCACTTCTTCGAGCAGCAGCATGTGCGGCGCCATCACGTCGCGGATCGTCGGGTCGAGGCGCAGCGCCTGCGGCCAGAAAGCTTCGAGCTTCGCCGAGGTTTGCGAATCACCGCTTGCAAACAGCGTGACGTCGTGGCCCTGCTCGACCAGCGCCTCGGTCAGATAGGACACCACGCGTTCCGTACCACCGTACAGCTTGGGAGGAACCGCCTCGTGCAGCGGAGCGATTTGAGCGATTCGCATATTGACGAACTCCTAGTAAAAAATCAGGCAAAAGTACTGCATTTGGAAAAAGCGACTCGCTTGCTCGCCAGGGCAGTCTGGCCGGAAATGCCGGCGCGGGCCTGATTCTTTTGAGAAATCCTGCGATGGATCGCTTGGTAACGAGCCCGGACAAGTGGATCAGCGACTGGGCATGTGCGAGTAAACGCGCCCGTTGCACCGACGTTGACAAACTGTCAGAAAAATTGCCGGGCTAACGAGCACGCATTATCGATGCCCGGATTGTTGCAGCAACGCAGCATTTCAAAGTCTTTACGTTGTTACAAACGCGAAACACTTTGCAAACCCTTGTTTTCAAAGACAGTTCTACAGTATCCACGAAGTTTCGGGAGGGGCGGCGGTACCGGTGTCTGTGAGCTCTCGCCCATCAACGTTGCGGTAGGAATTGCAAAATTGCCGCAGCGCGGTTGAATGCAATCCGTAACTATATCTCGAAATTTTCCGCAATCTGCCTGAATGGCGCGTCGGCTGGCGTGTCGGGACGACGCAGATCGCGGAGGTCCATCGCGAAATCAATCGCGTCAAAGCCCGGATACACAGGGCGCAATCGCCTTTGCATGTTTACAATGCGAAGCATCGGCTTCACGCAGAGCCATGCTTGTCCGTGTGGTCCGCGCATTGCATGCACAACCCGCAACACATCGATCTCAGCTCAATTGGAACACTTGACCATCGCCCAGCGTAACGCCCAGAACGCCAAGCTCGCGAGCTATGCGCACCGGCCACTTGCGTTTCTCTTCCGCTTTATCCGCCGCCATCCGCTCGCGCATGCGATCGTGTTGTGCAGCGTGTTTGCGGCCGTGGGCTGTGCACTCGCTTCGCAGTACGCAATCAAACATCTGATCGACGTGCTCGGCGGCGGCAGGCATCATCCGGGACCGCTGTGGGGCGCGTTCGCGATCCTCGTCGGCCTGATCGCTGCCGACAACCTGTTGTGGCGGATCGGCGGCTGGTTCGCCGCGCACACGTTCGTCGCCGTGACGGGCGATTTGCGGCGCGACCTGTTTCAGTACCTGAGCGGCCACTCGCCGACCTACTACGCCGAAAAACAGCCCGGCATGCTGGCAAGCCGGATCACCGCGACCTCGAACGCCGTCTATACCGCCGAAAACACCACCGCGTGGAACGTGCTGCCGCCGTGCATCGCGGTGCTCGGCGCGATCGTGATGATCATCGCGGTGAACCCGCTGATGGCCGCCGGCCTGATGCTGTGCTCGGCGATCCTGTCGGTCGTGCTGTACAAGCTCGCGGGCCGCGGTTCCGCGCGTCACCATAATTTCGCGACCAAGGCGGCATCGGTCGACGGCGAACTTGTCGACGTGATCAGCAATATGGGGCTCGTGCGCGCGTTCGGCATGACGTTCCGCGAACAGCACCGCTTTGCTTCGACGGTCAAGTCGGAAATGGACGCGCGCCAGCAAAGCCTGCTGTACCTGGAAAAGCTGCGTCTGCTGCACGCCGTGGTCACCGCGCTGCTGTCGGCCGGCCTGCTCGGCTGGGCACTATGGCTGTGGGACCAGGGCCGCGCGACCTCGGGCGACATCGTGCTCGTCAGCTCGCTCGGCTTCACGATCCTGCACGGCACGCGCGATCTCGCCGTCGCGCTCGTCGACGTCACGCAGCACGTCGCGCGACTCGCAGAGGCCGTGCGCACGCTGCTCGAACCGCACGGCATGCCCGATCGCGACGACGCGACCGAACTCGTGCCGCAGGGCGGCCGCGTCACGTTCGACGGCGTCACGTTCGCCTATCCGCGCCGCCGGCCGATTCTCGATCACTTCGACCTCGATATCGAACCGGGTCAGCGCGTCGGGCTGATCGGCAAGTCGGGCGCCGGCAAATCGACCGTGCTCGCGCTGTTGCAGCGCTTCTACGAGACCCAGGGTGGCGCGATCAAGATCGACGGCCAGGACATCGCGTCGATTACCCAGGACAGCCTGCGCCACGCGATCGCGCTGGTGCCCCAGGACATCTCGCTGTTCCATCGCACGGTGTACGAGAACATCGCGTACGGCCGCCCGGACGCGAGCCGCGAGGAAGTGCTCGCCGCCGCGCGCGAGGCGCGTTGCACGGACTTTATCGAAGCGATGCCGGAAGGCTACGACACGATCGTGGGCGACCGCGGCGTGAAGCTGTCGGGCGGTCAGCGCCAGCGCATCGCAATCGCGCGCGCGATTCTGAAAAACGCGCCGATCCTGCTGCTCGACGAAGCCACGTCCGCGCTCGACAGCGCGTCCGAGGAAGCGATCCAGAAGGCGCTCGACCGCCTGATGGTCGGCCGCACCGTGATCGCGATCGCGCACCGTCTGTCGACGCTGAACAACTTCGACCGGATCATCGTGATGAGCGCCGGCAAGGTCATCGACGACGGCACGCCGGAAGAACTGCGCCAGCGTCCGGGCCTCTATCGCGACCTGCTCTCGAAGCAGTATGGCAAGGGCCAGACGCTGCATATCGGCGGCAAGAAGGTCGACGAACAGCACGTAGCCTGACGCACGTCTGGTCCACGCGCTGCGCATCGCTTGAAAAAAAGCCGCTCCCTGGAGCGGCTTTTTGCTGTCTGGCTCGCGGCCCGGCTTGGCTTAGCCGGTCACGCTCTCGCGCGCCGCCCTCTTGCGCGCGGCGCCCGCCGCACCCGTGGCCGCGTGCGCTTTCCCGCTTCTGGCGCGCTTCGCGCCCTCGACGCTCTGCAGATCGCGCATGAAGTTGTCGCGCCACACCGACACGTTGTTCTCGCGCAGCTGCGCCATCATGTCCCGATAGCGCCCCTGGCGCTCGGCGAGCGGCATGTCGAGCGCCCGCGCGAGCGCTTCGGCCATGCCGTCGATATCGACCGGATTGACGATCAGCGCGCCGTCGAGCTCCTGCGCCGCGCCCGCGAAGCGCGACAGCACCAGCACGCCGGGATTCTCCGGATCCTGCGCCGACACGTATTCCTTCGCAACGAGGTTCATGCCGTCGCGCAACGGCGTCACATAGCCGACGTGCGCGGTGCGGAACAGCGCCGCCAGCACCGAGCGCTCGTACTGCTTGTGGATGTATAGGATCGGCGTCCAGTCCAGCTCGGCGAAACGTCCGTTGATCCGTCCCGACTCGCCTTCGAGCTGTAGCCGGATGTCTTGATACGCGTGCAGGTCGGCGCGCGTCGGCGGGGCGATCTGCAGGAACGACACCTTGTTGCGCTGCGCGGCCGTATGCTCGAGCAGGCGCTCGAACGCGCGGAATCGCTCGACCAGCCCCTTCGAATAATCGAGCCGGTCGACGCTCATGATCAGCTTGCGCGAATGCAGCGTCGCCTTCATCGTGCGCACCGGCTTGCCGCGTTCGCCTGCCTTCGCGAGCTCGGCGATCTCGTCCGGATAGACGCCGATCGGATACGCAGAGGCGCGCAACGTGCGGCCGAACGCATGCACACTCAGCGGTCCTTTCGCCGACGCGTCGATCGAGCCGCCCGCCTCGTTGATCACGTAGTCGCAGAACGCGCGCAGATCGGGACCGGTCTGGAAGCCGAGCAGGTCGAACGAACACAGCGCCTCGACGAGCTCGCGATGCGGCGGCACCGTCAACAGCACCTGCGCGGCCGGAAACGGAATGTGCAGAAAAAAACCGATGCGGTTCTTCACGCCAGCCGAGCGCAGGGCCTGAGCGAACGGAATCAGGTGATAGTCGTGCACCCAGATCACGTCGTCCTCGCGCAGGAGCGGCACGAGTTGCTGCGCGAGCCACGCGTTGACGCGGCAGTAGCCTTCGAAGTCGTGCCGGTCGTAATGCAGCAGGTCGGATCGATAGTGGAACGCGGGCCACAGCGTCGCGTTCGAGAAACCACGGTAGTACTGGTCGTAATCGCGGCGCATCAGCGGGACGGTCGCGAAGGTCACCGGACCGCGCTCCTCGAGCTTGATCTGCGGCTGGCCGGAGCTCAGCACGTCGCCGCTCCAGCCGAACCACATGCCGCCGGTCTCCTTCAGCGCGTCGTACACGCCGACCGCCAGACCGCCCGCCGCCGGGCCGCCCTCCGAAATAGGCGCCACCCGGTTCGAAACAATGATCAGTCGGCTCATGAAGCGCGATTCCCGATGCAGTATGTTGTTTTCGTTGAACGGGGCCGCCGGCGTCATGCGCCGCGCGCCGCCGCGACGATGGTTTCGAGCCAGTCGAGCAGCGACGACACCGATTCGACGCGCGTGTGCGCCATCGTTTCGCCCGCGCCGACCTTGACCGACAGACCGCCGCGCTCGTTGACGACCGCGAAGCCCTTCTCGTCGGTCAGATCGTCGCCGGCGAATATCGGCGTGCGGCCGGTGAACGGCAGCTCGTCGAGGAACGCGCGCGTCGCGCGGCCCTTGTCGACGTCCTTCGGCTTGATCTCGTAGACCATCTTGCCGGGCTGCAGCACGTAAGAAGCGGGGTAATCGGCGACGAGCCGCTCGGTCGCCTCGCGCGCGACCGGCTCGCGGTCCGGCGCGTTGCGGTAGTGCAGCGCGAGCGCCGCGCCCTTGATCTCGAGCAGCATGCCCGGATGTTCGTTGACGACCTGCGCGAGCACCTGCTCCATGCGCAACAGGCGCTCGTCGTGAAAGCCGATGCGCTGCGTGTCGCCATTCGCATCGCGCCGCTCGGCGCCGTGCAGACCCGCGACCGGCAGATCGGGCATGCCGAGAAAACTGTCGATGCTGTCGATGCCGCGCCCCGACACCACCGCGACCGCGCCATTCGTCAGACTGCGCAGTTCGCGCAGCAGGTCGATCACGCGCGGCTGCACCAGCACGCCGTCCGGCGTGGGGGCGAGTTCGACGAGCGTGCCATCGAAGTCGAAGAAAAATGCCGTCTCGCTCGGAGACAGAACAGCCGGAAGTGCTTGCATCGCGTGGGTTCGCCTTTCAGCCATCTATGGCCGGAAAAGTGTGCGCATCTTACAGCGCATCCGTCAATTTTTCGAGAAAGTAAGCTGGGACTCAAGCCCGATGGGCGAGCTATCCATCCGCTTCTGTCGATTGCGTTCGAAAGCGCAACGATCGGGCTTCAAACGGCTTTCAGCAAGCTGCGTCAAATTGACTCGCAAATCGTGTGCCCGGCGCGCTGCGCGACGCTGGCGCCAATTTTGCGCTACAGTCGCTGCCACGCGGACCGTCGGTGTGATGGACATCGTTGCACGCTCTCAATCAATCGCGTGTCGCGCGCGAATCTTGCGCGGCATGATCGGGCGACGGTGCGGCCCCCTGCTCCATCGATTCGTGTTGCCTGCTCTTCAATCGAGTCATTGAACCCTGCTTTGTTCCCGATCCTGCCACCCCAGCGCCCGCGGCCGAACCTGTCCCGCTCACGACCCAAGCGACTCACGCACCGCTTGATGCACGGGTTGGCACGCCGGTTTGCGGCGGCAACCGCGCTGGGCACGCTGGTCGCGCTCGCCGCGCTGACCGGTTGCACACAGCGCGCCGAGCCGTGGCAGTTGACCAACGTGACCGGCCACCTGCCGGATCTGGACTTCACCTTGACCGACGACACCGGCCGTCCCGTCAACGCCGCGTCGTTCAGGGGCCGCACGTCGCTGGTCTACTTCGGCTACACGCATTGCCCGGACGTCTGTCCCGAGACGATGGGCCGTCTGATGCAGGTGCTCGGCAAGCTCGGTCCCGATGCGCAGAAAGTGCGCATTCTGTTCATCACCGTCGATCCCGCGCGCGACACGCCGCGGGCCTTGCACGACTATGTCGGCGCGTTCGACGCACAGCACGCCGAAGGGCTGACCGGTACCGACTGGCAGATCGAGTCGCTGGCCAAGCGCTATCGTGTCGCTTATCAGATGGAAAAGCGCGACCCGAACGGCAACTACGAGGTCATGCACAGCTCCGC
Source organism: Paraburkholderia sp. MM5384-R2 (assembly GCF_014201025.1). NCBI lineage: Bacteria > Pseudomonadati > Pseudomonadota > Betaproteobacteria > Burkholderiales > Burkholderiaceae > Paraburkholderia > Paraburkholderia sp. MM5384-R2. The sequence continues at coordinate 99,285 of NZ_JACHDI010000006.1, read as the reverse complement.
CGTCTATGTGTTCGACAGCCGGGGCCGCGCGCGCCTGCTCGCCACCGATCACGACACGCCCGATGCGATCGCGCAGGACCTGCGCCGCATCATCGATGACCAATCCTGATTCTTCTTTGATCCCACTCCATTCCATCATGACGATCAAGCTCAAACCAATCGCTTCCCTCGCCTGCGCGCTCGCGCTGTCGCTCGGCGCCGCGTCGGCCGCGCAAGCGGCCGATGCTCACGCGATCAGCATCAAGGACGCGTGGGTGCGCTGGCTGCCGAACAACCTGCCCGCGGCCGGCTATGCGACGCTCGTCAACGCGAGCGACAAGCCGATCGACCTCGTCGATGTATCGAGCGACGACTACGGCGATGCGATGCTGCATCAAACCGTATCGAACGGATCGACGCAGAAGATGGTGATGGTCGACAAGCTGACGGTGCCCGCGCATGGCCAGGTCGCGATCGCGCCGGGCGGCTATCACGTGATGCTCGAGGACGCGAAGCACAAGGTCGCGCCGGGCGACACCGTGCGTCTGACGCTGAAGTTCTCCGACGGCGAAACAGTGAGCGCGCCGTTTGCGGTCAAGTCCCCGGGCCAGACCAAGTAAGCGGCACGACGGGCCGCCGCCACCGCACGCGCCATCGCCATGAACCTGCTCTACTGGCTCGATCCCTGGGAGTTTTCGCCGACCGTCGTGATCGCGTTGCTGATCCCCGCGATCCTTTTCGTGCGCGGCGCACGCAAGGCGCGGCTGTCGTTCGCGCGGCGTCTGTCATTCTGGTTCGGGCTGGTCGCGCTGTATGTCGTGCTGCATACGCGGCTCGATTATTTCTTCGAGCATGAATTCTTCATGCATCGCTTGCAGCATCTGGTGCTGCATCATCTCGGGCCGTTCTTCATTGCGCTGTCGTATCCGGGCGCGGCGTTGCGCGCGGGAATTCCGTTGCGCTGGCGACAGCGCTTGGTGCGGCCCGTGCTGCAAACACCGCTCGTGCGCACGGCGCTCGACGTCGTCATGCACCCGGTCGTCGCGGTCACGCTATTCGTCGGGCTGATCTATTTCTGGCTGCTGTCGCCGATTCATTTCGTCGCGATGCTCGACTGGCGGCTCTATCGCGTCATGAACTGGAGCGTGGCGATCGACGGCCTGCTGTTCTGGTGGCTCGTACTCGATCCGCGTCCGGCGCCGCCCGCGCGTCTGTCTCCGGGCAAGCGCGTGCTCGTCGTGATCGCGGCGATTCCGCCACAGATCGTTCTCGGCGCATTCATCTTTTTTACGACGCACGAGTTGTATCCGATCTACTCGATCTGCGGCCGCGCGTTCACGTGGCTGAGCCCGATGCGCGATCAGCAGATCGGCGGGCTCCTGCTATGGATTCCGGGTTCGATGATGAGCGTAGTCGGCGCGCTGATCGCGCTGCGTCACTGGATGCGGCTGTCGTCTCGCGGACGCCTGCGCGCCGAGCGGCATGCAAAAGCGGCGCGCGGGCTCACGCATGCGGCGTCGACGACCACGAACCGCTGACCCGTTCGCGTTCACAGCGCGCGCATCCACACATGCGGGATGCCATCTTCGTCGTGAATCTCCGAGACCGGCTCGAAGCCGAACGCACCGTAAAAGCCTTGCAGATGCGCCTGCGCGTGCAGACGGATCGGCGTATCGGGCCACTGCGCACGGATTTGCGCGAGCGAGCGTTCGAGCATCGCATTGCCGAGACCGATGCCGCGAAACGGCGCGGTCGTCAACACCCGGCCGATGCGCACATCGGCATCCGCCGCATCGGGCAACAACACGCGCAGATAGCCGGCCAACGGCGGCAGCGCCGCACCGTCGCCGGTGCCATACGCAAGCAGATGCCAGGCTTCGACGTCGAGCCCATCGATATCGCCATACACGCAGTTCTGTTCGACGACGAACACCGCGCTGCGGGCGGCCAGCATCTCATAGACTTCGACGCTCGTGAGGTTCCCGAACGGCTTCCAGCGCCATTCGAGCTGGGCGAGCCGCGCGGCGGCGGTGTGTTGCGGTTCAATCATCGGTAGCTTTCAGGGTCAATGCGCGACAGCGCGGGCAACGATCCGCAATTATGCCGCGCGCCTCGTCATCGAGCATGCGCAGGCCTGGCATCCGGGCGGTCGACACGGCTGTCTTCAGTCGCGAAAGCCGCGCACGCGTTCAGAACACCGCTTGCACGGGTCGCGCGAGACAGTCGGGGAGATTGCCGGGGCCGCATAGATGCAGCGCGCCGACGACCACGAGCGTGCGCTCGCGAACCTCCAGCAACTCGCTCAGCCGCGCGGCCCACGCGCGATTGCGCACGTCGAGAATCGCCTGACGGATGCCGGCCAGATTGAACATCGGCGCTTCGACGGCGATTTGCTGTATCGCGTGCAGATCGCCCTCCAGCCACGCCGCGTGCATCCGTTCGAGCGTGCGCTGCGGTTCGCCGCGGTCGGCCATCAGGATGTCGAGCGCCGCGGCAATGGCTTCGAGCGGAATCGATTCGAGCGCGACTGCGACGTCCCGCGCGGACTCGAGATATCGATACGGCTTCGCCTGCGCGAGCGCCGAGCGCAACATGCGCGGCTCGACACCCTCGACGACCTGCTGCAGCAGCGTCGGCGCGACGATCAGCGCGGCCCACGGACGCAGTGTTTCAAGCGGCGCGAGCAGGCCATCGGTCGGCCACAGCGCCCGCAGTTGCGTCCAGGCTTCGTCGCGCATCAGGGGCCGCAGTTGCGCGGCGTCGGGGTGTGCGTCGGCTTTGAGAAACGGCAGGATCGTTGCTGGGTCGGACTCGAATACGAGCGCGTCGGCCCAGTCATAGGCTTCGGCGACCCATGGCGGCGTTCGACGGCTCGTCGCGGGAAACAGATGCATCGAGCCGAGCAGGCGGACCTGAGTGCCGGTGAGTTGAAAATACATGCGGCTTCAATGAAAACGGGCGATGACGATGGTGCGATTCTATCGCCCGGCCTGGATGAGGCGCGCCGGCGTGCGTTGCCCTTCCCGTGCGCGTGCCGGACACGCCGTTGAGCGGAATGCGCTGCCCTAATGAATGCGGGAACGCATCAAACGCCTGAACCCGATTATTGCCCGCTCTTTTTAACGACTCGAGTTCGGTCGTATAGCGCTCGTTTCTCACGCCATTGCTGCCGTAATACTCTTCCACCGGCCTGATATCCGCGACGCCGTCCGAACTCTTCACGAATAGCGCCCTGCTCGGCAACGGTATCGACGCTGGAAGGTTTCTTTCCCTACTCCAGCACGACGGACGACAAGACCTATCAGCTTTCCGATGGCCAGATCGTCCGTTGCAGGGCGTTCGCGCATGAGTGGCCAACAGCGTGCTCAGGAGTAGCACGACCGACTATCGCGTGTATTACCAGAACAACGGCGGCATCTACGCGGGTTACACGATCAGGAGCGGCACAACGATGCAGATAGCACCGCTCGGAGGCGGTACGCCGCAAGAGAACTACTGCTTCCTGAACACCGCTGCCGTGCAGTCAATCAAATCCGCGCTCAATTTCTGATCGATTCGGAGGAACGTCTGCGGCACGCAGTCGGATCGACCGCTCCGCTCACATTGATGACGACGATCGACAAGGCTGGCGAAGAGAGGAACAGAAAAAGAAAAGCCCCGACAAGTCGGGGCTTTCGCTTTACATCAAAGACTGGAGGCGCGAGCCGGAGTCGAACCGGCCTAAACGGCTTTGCAGGCCGCTGCATAACCGCTTTGCTATCGCGCCACAAGCGGACTGGAACCTGGACACGGGTTCGCAGATTTATCTGGTAATTACCAGAAGAACCGAAGCTCTGGAAAGTTCAGAACGAGCGGCCTTCCAAACAAAAAGGGAAGCGCTGCTTCCCCTGATGTATGGAGCGGGAGACGAGGCTCGAACTCGCGACCTCAACCTTGGCAAGGTTGCGCTCTACCAACTGAGCTACTCCCGCATTGAACTGCTTCACCGCGCTGCCTTTTTTACTTCGCCAAACAACGCGATGCTTCGAATACTGGAGCGGGAAACGAGGCTCGAACTCGCGACCTCAACCTTGGCAAGGTTGCGCTCTACCAACTGAGCTATTCCCGCGTTGTGCTGCATTTACCGCTACTGCTTTACTGCGTCTCCGGTGTTTCGCGTTGCGTGCATCGGAGAAACGAGATTATGGAGAATCGACTGAAACGTGTCAACCCCTTTGCCCGTCTGCGTTAAGGAAAATATTTCTCTCATAGTAGTGCGGGGTTCGAACACACTTTTGCGCCCCCGTGCTCTTCTATTCACACCGTCACGCAATGCCGCCGCGCTCGCGAATCTGCGGCCACGCGAGCTTCATGTAGTACAGCATCGACCAGATCGTCAGGAACGCAGCCAGATAGATCAGCCACAGGCCCCACACGCGCGTGTCGACCGTCACGCCGCCACCGAGCGGCAGCGGGCCATAGAACAGCAGCATGGGAATCGCGACCATCTGGCAAGCGGTCTTGAACTTGCCGAGCGAGTTCACCGCGACGCTCTTCGACGCACCGATCTGCGCCATCCATTCGCGCAGGGCCGAGATCGCGATTTCACGTCCGACGATCACGAGCGCGATCGCGGAATCGATCCGCGTGAGTTGCACGAGCACGAGCAGCGCCGCGGTGACCATCAGCTTGTCGGCGACCGGATCGAGAAACGCGCCGAATGCCGAGGTCTGATTCCATTTGCGGGCCAGAAAGCCGTCGAACCAGTCGGTGAGCGCCGCCAGGATGAAGATCGTCGCGGCCGCGAGATTGCGGTGCGCGGGGCTCATCATCATGTCGGGCAAATAGAACACACCGACGACGAGCGGAATCAGCACGATCCGCAGCCAGGTCAGGAATATCGGGAAATTAAACGGCATGGGGCAGGCGCAGCGTCTGACGAGTGAGTTGCAATTGTGCCGTGTCACAGGGCCTGCCACAAGCAAGCGCGCCCAGGCATGGCCGCGCGGGGGCGGCAAGCGAGCCGCCCCCGGGCGCGTGGTTCGCAGCCAGCGCATCCGCAGCGCGACGCCGCGGGTCCGACGAACCGTCGTTCCGATCACAGCCCGGCGTGGCCCGCCAATTCAATGCAGTTGCCGGTAGATCTGCTCGGCGAGCGCCTGCGAAATGCCTTCGACGCTCGCGAGATCCTCGACGCTCGCGGCCACCACGCCGCGCAAGCCGCCAAAGCGCGCCAGCAGGCGCTGACGCCGCTTCGCCCCTACGCCTTCGAGTTCTTCGAGCCGCGAGGTCTGGCGCGTCTTGCCGCGTTTGGCGCGCATGCCGGTGATCGCGAAACGATGCGCTTCGTCGCGGATCTGCGCGACCAGCATCAGCGCGGCGCTTTCCTTGCCGAGTTCGAGCGGCGTGCGGCCGTCCGCGAAAATCAGCGTCTCGAGACCGACCTTGCGCCCCTCGCCCTTCGCGACGCCGACCAGCATGCCAGTATCGAGCCCCAACTCCGTGAACACCTGCCGCGCGATCTCCACCTGCCCCTTGCCGCCGTCGATCAGCACGATGGTCGGCAGCACGCCGCCGGCCGCGGCCGGCTCGGCGGCATCGGCGGCGAGCGCGGGATCGGCGGCCGCGTCACTTTGCGATTCGGCGGCTTCGTCGCTCGCATTCGCGGCGGCCTGCGCGACCATCTTTTCATAGCGGCGCGTGAGCACCTGGCGCATCGCCGCGTAATCGTCACCGGGCGTGATGCCGGCGATGTTGTAGCGGCGATACTCGGACGACTGCATCTTGTGGTGGTGATAGACGACGCAGGACGCCTGCGTCGCCTCGCCCATCGTGTGACTGATGTCGAAGCATTCGATGCGCAGATGCGCGAGGTCGTCGCACTCCATGCCGAGCGTGTCGGTCAACGCGCGCGTGCGCGCCTGCTGCGAGCCCTGCTCGGAGAGCAGGCGCGCGAGCGCGAGCCGCGCGTTCTGCTCGGCCATCGCGAGCCACGCGCGCCGCTGTCCTTGCGGTTGACGCAGTACGGTCACCTTGTGGCCCGCCTGCTCGATCAGCACGTCGACGAGTTCGCGCGCCGGCGCGTGGCTGACCACCAGCACCGGCGGCACGCGATTGCCGAGGTAATGCTGCGCGATGAACGCTTCGAGCACTTCGGATTCGATGCCGCCTGGCGCGCGGCCGTTGCGGCGCTTCGCCGCGGGGCCGGACTCTGCGTTCCCGTCGGTGCCTTCGTCCGCGACTTCGTCGCTGACGGCGTCCGGGCTCGCTTCGGCAGCCTCGTCGATCGCGTCTTCTTCACTACCATCGGCGTCCTCGTCTTCCGACGGCATGTCCTGAGCGATCGCGAGCGCATCGGCCGAGGCGCTCGCCGCCGCGGCCGATGGCGCGACCGCTCGCGCATCCGCCGATGCATCGTCCTGAGCGCCGTCTTCTTCGAGCCCGCCTTCCTCCGCCGTCAACGCGCTCTCCACGTGCGTGGGAAAGTACGCCTTGTCGCCGAGATGTCGTCCGCCGCGCACCATCGCGAGATTCACGCACACGCGGCCGCCCAGCGCGACTACCGCGAGAATGTCGACGTCGCTGTCGCCGCCGACTTCGATTGCCTGCTGATGCAGCACCGTCGACAGCGAACTCATCTGGTTGCGCACCGCCGCGGCCTGCTCGAACTTCAGCTCGCTCGCGAACGCATGCATCTTCTGCTCGAGCTCCTTCATCACCTCGCCCTGACGGCCGAGCAGAAAGCGCGACGCGTTGGCGACGTCGCGCGCGTAATCCTCCTCGCTGATGTTCGCGACGCACGGCGCCGTGCAACGGCCGATCTGATGCAGCAGACACGGCCGCGTGCGGTTGTTGAACACCGAGTCCTCGCAGGTGCGCAGCTGGAACACGCGCTGCAGGATCTGGATGCTCTCGCGCACCGCCCACGCGCTCGGGAACGGGCCGAAGTACTGGTTCTTGCGATCGACCGAGCCGCGGTAATAGGCCATGCGCGGAAACTTGTGGCCGGTCAGCTTCAGATAGGGATACGACTTGTCGTCGCGAAACAGGATGTTGTAACGCGGCGTGAGCGCCTTGATCAGATTGTTTTCGAGCAGCAACGCCTCGGCCTCGGAACGCGTGACCGTGGTCTCGATGCGCGCGATGCGCGTGACCATCATCGCGATACGCGGCGACAGCTGCGTCTTCGTGAAGTAGCTCGATACGCGCTTCTTCAGATCGCGCGCCTTGCCGACGTAGAGCACCGCGCCACTCGTGTCGTAATAGCGGTAGACGCCGGGCAGATGCGGCAGTTGGGCGAGCACTGTTTTCGGCTCGAAGGTGTCGGGGGCGTCGCTGGCTTCGGGTTCGGTCATGCGGGATCGATTGGGGTGGGACTGTCTCGCGCTGCCTCGCCGCTTGCACCGATTGCACTGATTGCACCGATTGCGCCGCCGGGTGCCCGGCATCGTGCGCCGGGGGTCATGTCGCGTGTCGCCGATGCGGCCCGCATGGCGGACAAAGGGCGCGCGCGATCGCGAGCGAGGCTTTAGAATCGCCAGTTTAGAACATTCCGCGTTCGTTCGAACCCGCTCCGTTCGCCGGAGTCACCGAGCCAGCCGAGCCGCCATGTCCTCCGTCGCGCCCGATTCCGGATCACCCGCCGCCCCTGCCAACCCGATCGCCTGCGATATCTTCTGCGCGGTGATCGACAACTTCGGCGACATCGGCGTGTGCTGGCGCCTTGCGCGCCAACTCGCGCGTGAGCACGGCTGGCAGGTGCGCGTGTTCGTCGACGATCTGCATGCGTTCAGGAGGCTGTGCCCGTCGCTCGAGCTGGAGCGTGCGCGGCAGACGCTCGACGGCATCGTCGTCGAGCATTGGCACGAGCCGTCCCATGTTGGCGATACGCTCGAAGTCGCCGACGTCGTGATCGAGGCGTTCGCCTGCGAACTGCCGCCCGTCTATATCGCGGCGATGGCAGAGCGAGCGAGCGTGCCGCTCTGGTTCAACCTCGAATATCTGAGCGCCGAGGACTGGATCGCCGATTTTCATCTGCGGCCATCGCCGCATCCGCGCTACGCTCTCAGAAAGACCTTCTTTTTCCCCGGACTCGGCCCCGGCACCGGTGGCGTCCTGAAGGAGCGCGATCTCGACGCGGCGCGCGCCGCGTTCGAAGCGTCGCCCGCCGCGCGCACCGACTGGTGGCGCAACGTCACGGGCCACGCGCCGCCGCCCGCCGACGCGACGGTCGTGTCGCTGTTCGCCTACGAAAACCCGGCCGTCGACAGCCTGCTCGAACAATGGCGCGACAACGCAAACCCGATCGTGCTGCTGGTGCCCGAAGGACGCATTTCCGGCGCGCTGGCGCGCTTTTTCGGCCTACCGTCGTTTGCAGCGGGCACCCATGCGACGCTCGGCAACCTCAGCGCGCACGCGCTCGCGTTCACCGAACAGCCTGGCTACGACGCACTGCTATGGGCGAGCGACGTCAATTTCGTACGCGGCGAGGACTCGTTCGTGCGCGCGCAGTGGGCCGCCAAGCCGTTCGTCTGGCACATCTACCCGCAGGCCGACGACGCCCATCTGCCAAAGCTCGACGCCGCACTTGCGCACTACACCCGCACGCTCCCAGCTGACGCGCGCGCCGCGCTCGAGCGCTTCTGGCACGCGTGGAACGGCGCTGGTCAGCCGGACTGGGCGGAATTCCAGCGCCACTATCCGGCCCTGAAACGGCGCGCCGCTGGCTGGGCGGTCGAACTCGCGCAAGTCGGCGATCTCGCCGGAAATCTGACCTCGTTCGCAAAAACTCAGTTAAAATAAGCGGTTATCCAACGGCCGACGACGCAAGCGCGGCCCGATTAGACCAACTACCCCATGGTCAGCCCGTCTGGCCGGTCCCCTCGAAAAACACAGCACGCGTCCCAATCTTCCGGTCGGGCACGCGAATGTCAAAAAAGGGACGTATGTTTGGGCGTGTTGCAGATCGGCGCCACTCGTGTACACGCCCGAACAGGGTAAAAATCAGGTAACGGACAGGTGGAACGCCGAGGCATCACGCCCCCGGGTTTTCGCCGCGAGCCGATCCCGTTTCACGCATCCGGGCTGCGCGGCCGCTTCACGCGGCGCGCGGCAGGCGGTGGGCGAAACGCCGAAGCCGCTTGCGCCGTATGCCGTTGAGCAACAGTCAAGCTATTTATCTCGTACAGGACAGTTTTATGAAGACCGCACAGGAACTCCGCACCGGCAACGTCGTGATGATCGGCGCAGACGCAATGGTCGTGCAAAAGGCCGAATACAACAAATCGGGCCGTAACTCCGCCGTCGTCAAGATGAAGTTCAAGAACCTGCTGACCGGCGCAGGCATGGAAACCGTGTACAAGGCGGACGACAAGTTCGACGTCGTCGTGCTCGAGCGCAAGGAAGTGACGTACTCGTATTTCGCCGACCCGATGTACGTGTTCATGGACGCCGACTACAACCAGTACGAAGTCGAAGCCGAAATGATGGGCGACGCGATGCACTACCTTGAAGACGGCATGGCTTGCGAAGTCGTGTTCTACAACGAGAAGGCGATCTCGGTCGAACTGCCGACCACGCTGGTTCGCGAAATCATCTACACGGAACCGGCCATCAAGGGCGATACGTCGTCGGGCAAGGTGCTGAAGAACGCCAAGCTGAACACCGGCTTCGAACTGCAAGTGCCGCTCTTCTGCAACATCGGCGACAAGATCGAAATCGACACGCGTACGCACGAGTACCGCAGCCGCGCCTAAGCGCCCATCTGCGTCACCCCGCCAGCGCCGGCGCCCTGCCGGCCTCCCGGCCTGCACAAAAAGCGCTCAATTTTTGGGCGCTTTTTCTTTTCTGTCGCGCCGTGTATGGTTTAGGAAAACTTTACCGGCAAATTTCTCAAAATTACCATCGCGACATCCGGATTTCGCGCTGGGCGCGCAGCAAGCCCTTGATCGATTTCGTCCACGCTCTTTGGCACGATCTCTGCTAGGTGGAGAGAGTTACGCGAGTATCGCTCATTTTCCACTCCTGGGAGAGGCACCATGAACAACGACATCGCTGAAGGTAAATGGAGACAGATGATCGGCAAGGCGAAGACCGCATGGGGCGAACTGACGGACGACGAGTTGACCAAGGCCGAAGGCCGGGCCGACAAGCTCGCTGGTCTGATTCAGGAACGTTATGGCAAAACCCGTGAACAGGCGGAACTCGAAGTGCGCCGGTTTTTCGATAGCAACCGGGATTTCTGACAGGACCAGTGAAGGAACTACAGGCGCCGGCCCGCGTGACCCAAGGCGCAGTGCCGGCGGCTGTCGTTTTTTCATCGCCCAGGGACCGTTCGTTTAGCCCTGTCATCGAGCCCCCAGAGTCCGCGGTGCGCGCCATCAGCGTTGGCGGCGCACCGGGCATTCAACCCATTCATAAAATTGCGCTCGCCATGCCACACGCCCTGATTGTTGAAGACGATCCCAATAGCCTGTCCGGTCTGTCGGCAATCCTCGCCGCCGACGGCTTTTCAGTCGACACCGCGACCACGCTCGCCGAGGCCCGCGGCGCATTGACGCGCTTCATCCCCGACGTCGTGCTCGTCGACCTGAATCTGCCGGACGGCAGCGGCCTCGATCTGTTGCAGCATCTGCCCGCGCATCCGCCGGGCGGCGCGCTTCCGGTGATCGTGATGACCGGCAATGCGACCGTCGAGAGTGCGATCGAGGGCTTGCGGCACGGTATCTGGGACTATCTGCTGAAGCCGGTCAACATTCCGCGCCTGCGCAGCCTGCTCGCGCGCATTCCGCGGCCTTATGAACTGACCGAGGAGGTCCAGGCACTGCGCGCGGCGCTGCGTCAGCTTGGGCGCTTCGGCTCAATGCTCGGTCGCAGCGGCCCCATTCAGCACGTGTACGACACGATCGAGCGTCTCGCGCCGACAGAAGCCGCGGTGCTGATCTCCGGCGAGGCTGGCACCGGCAAGCAGATCGCCGCGCGCACGCTGCACGACATGAGCCGCCGCCGCAAAGGCCCGTTCGTCACGTTCGATTGCCGCGGCGCGACCGCGGGCGGGCTCAATCGCTCGCTCGACAGCATGCTGCTCGGTCACGAACGCGGAGCGTTCGGCGGCGCCGAGCAGCGCGAGCCGGGCCTCTTCGAACAGGCGAGCGGCGGCACGTTGTTCATCAACGAAATCACCGAGCTGCCGCGCACGCAGCAGGAAGCGCTGTTGCGCGCGCTCGATTCGCAGACCTTCATGCGCGTGGGCGGTACCAGCCACATCGTGACCGACTTCCGGCTCATCGCGTCGACGCGCAAGCCGCCGCGCGCGGCGGTCGCGGACGGCTCGCTGCATCAGGACCTCGCGCTGCGCCTCGAAGCCGCCGCGGTCATGCTGCCACCGCTGCGCGAGCGTGGTGAAGATCCGCTGCTGATCGCGCAGGCAGCCGTCGACGAACTGAATGTGGAAGCGACCGCGCGCGGTACGGCCGAGGTCGCGAAGCAGGCGGCGCCGAATTTCCTGCGCGAATGCCTCTCGTACGACTGGCCGGGCAACGTGCGCGAACTGCAGGAGCGCGTGCGGCGCGCCTATCAGGCATCGGGCGACGTGATCGAGTCGTTGCGCGCCGACGAAGCCAGCACGGCGAACGGCCGCGATCTGAACGGCAGTCGCGTGCAGGTGACCGTCGGTACGCCCCTCGCGGACGTCGAAGAAATGCTGATTCGCGCGACGCTCGACGCGGTCGGCGGCACGCGGCATCGCGCGGCGTCGTTGCTGGGAATCAGCCCGAAGACGCTGTACAACAAGTTGCAGCGCATGCGCTTGAACTGAGCGATCGGATCGCGCGTGCTGCGGTTGTCAAGCAAAGCTCGACGGCGGCTCGCACCGTTCGAAGCGGATAAAAAATGGCACCTTGAATTGCTTCAAGGCGCCATTTCCTTTTATGCAAACGTACTGCGCAGCAGCCTCTGCGCTTCGGCGTACCGTGGCTCGGCCATCAGCTTGCTCCACCTGAGCGCTTTACCGCGCGGCCGCATGCGCTTCAGCCGCCGCTGCGATTCCCTCGCCGGCGTGACGCGCAGCGCGTCGAGCACCTTCTCCGCTTCGTCCGGCTGGTTGCAGATCAGCACCATGTCGCAGCCGGCCTCCAGGGCCGCTTGCGCACCTTCGGTCAGCGTGCCGCCCTGGCGCGCGGCTTCCATCGACAGATCGTCGCTGAAGATCGCGCCTTCGAAGCCAAGCTTGCCGCGCAGGATGTCCTGCAACCAGATGCGCGAGAAGCCGGCCGGCTTCGCATCGACCCGCGGATAGACGACGTGCGCGGGCAGCACCGCGCCAAGCGACAGACCGAGCCAGTCGTACGGCGCGACGTCGTTGCCGAGGATTTCGTCGATCGGGCGTTCGTCGACGGGCATCGCGACGTGCGAATCTGCCTGCGCGAATCCGTGCCCTGGAAAATGCTTGCCGCAATTGCTCATGCCGGCGAGCGCGAGGCCGTGGTTCAAACTCTTCGCGAGCAGCGCGACCACGCGCGCATCGCGATGGAACGCGCGATCGCCGATCACCTGCGAGTGTCCATAGTCGAGGTCGAGCACCGGCGTGAAGCTCATGTCGATACCGCACGCGCGCAGTTCCGCGGCGAGGATATAGCCGACCGCGGTCGTCACCTTGGTCGCGTGCAGCACGTCCTGGTCCCACAGCGCGCCGAGCTTACCCATCGACGGCAGCACCGTGAAGCCGTCGGTGCGAAAGCGCTGCACGCGGCCGCCTTCGTGATCGACGGCGATCAGCAGATCCGGGCGAATCGCGCGGATGGCATCGGTCAGCCCGACCAGTTGCGCGCGGCTCTCGTAGTGGCGCGCGAACAGGATCACGCCGCCGGTCATCGGGTGAGCGAGACGCCTTTTGTCATCGCGGTTCAGCGTTTTGCCGACCACGTCGAGCATCACCGGTCCGGGTGTGGTTTTCATCGAATTCCGCTGGAAAGGACTGTGAGACAACACAAACGCGACCGCCAGCGGCCGCGCTCAACCTTTTCATTCTGTGGCGGAACGGGCGGACGAAGCCCGCGACGCTGACGCCGCCAACGAACCTTCCGTATCGGCCGCCCGCTGCGTCTCCGCGATCACGAACGACACCGCGTAGTCGCGCTCGTCGCTGATCGTCACGCGCGCCGTGATGCCGCGCACGTCGAGCCAGTCGGCCAGCTCGCCGGAGGCGACCACCATCGGCTCGCCGCTCGGCCGGTTCAGCGTTTGCAGCGCACGCCAGCTCATCGGCCAGTGCATGCCGAGGCCGATTGCCTTCGAGAACGCCTCTTTCGCCGAGAAGCGCGTCGCGAGAAACGCGAGACCGCGTGCCGCCGAACGGGCGTGGCGCGCGTGGTACACGCGTAGTTCGTCGGGACCGAGCACTTTCTCGGCGAAACGGCCATTGGTGCGAGTCATCACCGCTGCTACGCGGCTGAGCTGAACGATGTCGGTGCCGATTCCGTAGATTGCCATGCGTGCGTCCGTCGCGAGATTGCGTTACGCGCGCGCGCCGAGACGCGCGGCGACCATGATCGCCTTCATCTCGCGCACCGCGTTGTCCCAGCCCGCGAAGATCGCGTGCGCGACGATCGCATGGCCGATGTTGAGTTCGACGATGCCGTCGATCGCCGCGATCTGCTGCACGTTCGTGTAGTGCAGGCCGTGGCCCGCGTTCACTTTGAGGCCGAGCGTCGCGCCGAATTCGACTGCTCGCACGATGCGCTCGTATTCGCGCTGCTGTTCCGCGGGATCATGAGCTTCCGCGTAACGGCCTGTGTGCAGCTCGATCACCGGCGCGCCGGCTTCGTGCGCGGCGCGAATCTGCGTCTCCTCGGGGTCGATGAAGAGCGACACGCGCGAGTTCGCGTCCGCCAGTTGCTTGCATGCGGCGCGCACCGCCTCGAACTGTCCGGCGACGTCGAGACCGCCTTCGGTCGTCAGCTCCTCGCGCTTTTCCGGCACGAGGCAGACGTCGTGCGGTTGCACTGCGCACGCGATGTCGAGCATTTCCGGCGTCACCGCGCATTCGAGATTCATGCGCGTTTTCAGCAGCGGACGCAGCCTGCGAACATCGGCATCGACGATGTGCCGGCGGTCTTCGCGTAGATGCAGCGTGATCGCGTCGGCGCCGGCTTCTTCGGCCATCAGCGCGGCGCGTATCGGATCGGGATAGGACGTGCCACGCGCGTTGCGCAGCGTGGCGACGTGGTCGATGTTCACGCCGAGGTCGATCGCGGTCGGCGAAGTCAGGAAGAAGCTCATAGGTTCTGCAGGTCGATCAGGATCTGGCGGGTAGCAAGCGGCGCGCCGCCGAGATAGGTGTTGAGCAGAAAGCGCATCAGCGTTTTGCTTTGCGCGACGGTCTGCGCTCGATGGTAATCGTCCTTTTCCATATCGAGCAAGGTTTGTCCCGACACTACCGGCCACTGCGCGGGCCATTCGTCCGATGCCTCGCGTACCCCGCGCTCGGGATCGAACACGTAGCGGCCGTCGGCGAGCACCGCTTTGCGTGCGACCGTGCGGTCGAGCGCCATCGCGTAACCGGTCTCGCGTAGCAGCACGCGTTCGAACGAGCGCAGCACCTGCACCGGCGGCTCATCGTGCGCGAGCCGCGTCAGCGTGACGACGTAGTGATGGAACAACTGAGGATGCGGGTCCTCGCGCGCGCAGAAGCGCACCAGCAGTTCGTTGACGTAGAAACCGCACAGCAGCGCGTCGCCGGTCAGCGGCAGCATGCCGCCGACCCATTCGGCGCCGGTCAGCGTGCGCATTTCGGACTTGCCCGACCACGCGAGCGACAGCGGCTGGAACGTTTGCAGCACGCCGCGCAGCGCGGAGTGCGGGCGCTTCGCGCCCTTTGCGACCAGCGCGAGACGGCCGTGATCGCGCGACAGCACGTCGATGATCAGGCTGGTCTCGCGATACGGATAGCTATGCAGCACGAACGCGGGCTGCTCGGTGATCCGATATTCGGATGTGGAGGTGCGCGGCGCGCGGCGCGCCGGCGTTTTGCGTGGCTCGCCATCGTCGGCGGGTGCGCATTTCGCGCTTTTTGGGCTTTTTGGGCTTTTTGCGTCGGCCGACGATTTCCTCGCGCTACGCGCGGGCTGAGACGGTTCGTGCTCCGGCTGATCCGAAGCCTCGTCTGAATTGAGCGTCATCCACGCGTCATTCGTACCCATACGCACGAAGCCCGGCTTCATTGTCGGCCCAGCCGCTCTTCACCTTGACGAAGGTTTCGAGGTACACCGGCCCGTCGAACAGCTTGGCCATGTCGAGGCGAGCCTCGGTGCTGATCTGCTTCAGCTTCGCGCCCTTCTGGCCGATGATCATCGCCTTGTGCATGTCGCGATCGACGAGGATCGTCGCGAAGATACGGCGCAGCCGCCCTTCGGTTTCGAACTTCTCGATCAGCACGGTGCTCGTGTACGGCAGCTCGTCGCCGGTCCAGCGGAAGACTTTCTCGCGCAGGATTTCGGCGGCAAGAAAGCGCTCGCTGCGATCGGTCAGGTCGTCCTCGCCGTAGATCGGCTCGCCTTCCGGCAGGAACGGCTTGACGGTGGCCATCAGACGTTTGATGTCGTCGGAATTTTTCGCCGACAGCGGCACGATCTCGTTGAACTCGCGCAGCGTGCTCATCTGCTGCATGAACGGGAACAGCGAGTCTTTATCCGACACGCGATCGAGCTTGTTCGCGATCAGCAGCGTCGGGACCTTCGCCGGGATCAGGTCGAGTACCTTCTGGTCGTCAGGGCCGAAGCGGCCTGCTTCGATGACGAACAGGATCGCGTCGACCGAGGTCAGCGTCGACGTAACGGCGCGGTTCAGCGAGCGGTTCAGGGCGCCGCTGTGTTTGGTCTGAAAACCGGGCGTGTCGACGAAGATGTACTGGGCGTCTTCCAGCGTATTGATGCCGGTAATGCGATGGCGCGTGGTCTGCGCCTTGCGCGACGTGATGCTGACTTTCTGGCCGACCAGCGCGTTCATCAACGTGGACTTGCCGACATTCGGGCGGCCGACGATCGCGACCATGCCGCAGCGAAAACCAGTGGGAGTGGGAGCGTTCATATTCGGACTACGGCAGGTTCAGTTCGGCGCGCGCGACGCGCACGCCGATGGCAATCAATGGCCCGCATCGGCGACGCGCGTTTGCACCGCGTCGGCGACGCCGGGTTCGTGTTCGGCAGGGGCCGGGGGCACCGAGACAACCGACGCGGGCGCGGCGCTCACGCTCGACGCAGCAGTCCCCGGCGCGGCTTCGCGGCTGCGCTGACGGTCTGTGCCGCGAGCGTGTGACGGCGTGTCGGCTTTGAGGTCGGGGGTTTTGTCCGCTGCGGGTTTTTCGGCCGGCTTGTCGACAGGTTTCTCGCCCGCGTGGATCGAAACCTTGTCGGCCCTCTCCGTCTTTTCGGACTTTTCGGCGCGCTCCGGCTTGTCCTGTCCGCTGTACTCCACATGCGCGGCACGAATTACAGCCAACGGCGCACCGGCGGGACCCGGCGCGGCACGCTCGGTCGCCGGTCTTTCAGCAGCTGATTTTTCCACGGAAGGTTTGTCGGCGTGCGCTTCCGGCGCGAGAGGCGCGCGCCCTTCACCGCGCGCGCTCTTGCGATCCGGTGTGCGCAAATCCAGTGCGGCCTGTACGCCGGTCACGCCCGGCACGATTTCCTGCTCGGCATTTTTCGCGGCACGCGCGCCCTTCGAGCGCTTCGGCTTCGCGACCACGGCAGGCGCCGCGGCCATCACTTCGTCGAGCGCCTTCTTTGCGGCCGCCTGCTCCGCCGCGCGACGGCTCGCGCCGGAGCCAGACACCTTGACGTCCAGCTTCGGCACCGTACATTCCACTTCGAACTGCTGATTGTGCGCCGCACCATGCGTGGCGACGACCGTATAAGTAGGCAACGCAATCTTGTGGCCCTGCAGATACTCCTGCAGCAGCGTCTTCGCGTCCTTGCCAAGCGTGCGCGGGTCGATATGGTCGAGAATCGGCACGTAAAGGCGCTTGATGACCGTCTGCGCAGCCTCGAATCCGCCGTCCAGAAATATCGCACCGAGCACCGCCTCGAGCGTATCCGCGAGGATCGACGGGCGGCGGAAGCCGCCGCTGCGCAACTCGCCTTCGCCGAGGCGCAGGCCCTCCGAAATATTGATTGCCTGAGCAATCTCGTAGAGGGACTGCTGTTTGACCAGATTGGCGCGCACGCGAGACAGGTCGCCTTCGTCGAGTTTGCCGAAACGTTGGAACAAAAGCGCAGCCACCGCGCAATTCAGAACGGAGTCGCCGAGAAATTCGAGCCGTTCGTTATGCGTGGAGCTATGACTGCGGTGTGTTAGAGCCTGGCGCAGCAATTCCGCATTGCGAAATTCGTAGCGCAAACGGCTTTCCAACGGAGATAGGGGCATGGGCAGAGTATAACGCGGGCGCCTGACCCGGCGGAAACACGGGGCGCCAGCGGAAAAAGCGTGGTGAAACGACGTTACCGCGAGTTCTTAAAGTAGCATGACAACACGCCGCGACCGAGATAACCGGGTGCCGGTCATTCGCGCGGCGTCTGAGAAGCGCTCATGAAGCGATCGATGCACGCGACTCACTGGAAAGGGCCGATGCGCCGCAGATCGCTGAAGTTCATCCAGATGAAAAATGCGCGGCCGACGATATTGCGTTCTGGCGCAAAACCCCAGTACCGGCTATCCGCGCTGTTGTCGCGGTTATCGCCCATCATGAACATATTGCCCGGCGGCACTTTGCAGATCACGCCACGCGCGTTGTACTGGCAGTTGTCGCGATACGGATAGTCTTCCGCACCGACGATGAACGGCGGCACCGCCGGATTATTCAGAATCGCGTTCTTGCGGCCGTCGATATCTTCCTGGAACTGCTTCGCATAACCGAGACGCTCTTCGTCGAGATAATCGGGCAACGGCGTTTCAGGCACCGGCTTGCCGTTGATCGTGAGTTTCTTGTCCTGATACTCGATCACGTCGCCGGGCAGACCAATGACGCGCTTGATGTAGTCGACCGATTCGTCTTTAGGATAACGGAACACCACCACGTCGCCGCGATGGACCGGACTGCCCTGCGTGATCCTCGTGTTGGTAATCGGCAAACGTAGACCATATTCGAATTTATTGACGAGGATGAAGTCGCCCACCAGCAGCGTCGGCACCATGGAGCCCGATGGGATCTTGAACGGCTCGATCACGAACGAGCGCACGGCGAACACCACCAGAATCACCGGAAAAAAGCTCGCCGTATATTCGAGCCACCACGGCTGACGCAGCTTGTCGTCGCGCAGACGCGCGCGCGTCTGCGCGGCGTTTTCATCGGCGAAACGCTCGCCGATGCGTGCCTGCTGACGATCGAATTCGGCGACTGCGGCTTCCGCCTCGCGGCGCCGTTTCGGCAGGAAAACCAGTTTGTCCGCGACCCATGCGACACCCGTCAAAACGACGAGCACAAAAAGAATCAACGCAAAATTCATAGGGTTCCGTTATTCAACTTATTTGTCTTCGACACGCAGAATAGCGAGGAAAGCCTCTTGCGGGATTTCAACCGAGCCCACCTGCTTCATTCGCTTCTTGCCCGCCTTCTGCTTTTCAAGCAGCTTCTTCTTACGCGTGATATCACCGCCGTAGCATTTTGCCAGCACGTTCTTACGCAACGCTTTAATGTTTTCGCGCGCAATAATATTCGAACCGATCGTGGCTTGAACCGCTACGTCGTACATCTGACGCGGAATCAGCTCGCGCATTTTCGCCGCCACTTCGCGGCCGCGGTACTGGCTTTGCGAACGGTGCACGATAACCGACAGCGCATCGACCTTGTCGCCGTTGATCAGCATGTCGACCTTCACGACGTCCGACGCGCGGTATTCCTTGAACTCGTAATCCATCGACGCATAACCGCGCGAAATCGACTTCAGACGGTCGAAGAAATCGAGCACGACTTCACCCATCGGAATTTCGTACGTAAGCTGAACCTGACGACCGTGATACTGCATGTTGATCTGGTTGCCGCGCTTCTGCGTACACAACGTGATCACCGCGCCGACGTAGTCTTGCGGCATGTACAGGTTCACAGTGACGATCGGCTCGCGCACTTCCTCGATCTTCGATGGCTCCGGCATCTTGGCCGGATTCTCGACCATCAGGGTCGTGCCGTCGCGCTGCAGGACTTCGTAGACCACGGTCGGCGCCGTCGTGATCAGGTCCATGTCGAACTCACGTTCGAGACGTTCCTGCACGATTTCCATGTGCAACAAACCGAGGAAGCCGCAGCGGAAACCGAAACCGAGCGCCTGCGACACTTCCGGTTCGTACTGCAGCGACGCGTCGTTCAGCTTTAGCTTTTCGAGCGAATCGCGCAGCGCGTCGTACTGATTCGCTTCGACCGGATACAGACCTGCGAACACCTGCGGCTTCACTTCCTTGAAACCCGGTAGCGGCACGGCCGCCGGCTGGTTCACGAGCGTAACCGTGTCGCCGACCTTCGCCGCCGCGAGTTCCTTGATGCCGGCGATGATGAAGCCCACCTGCCCCGCCGACAGTGATTCGAGATCCTTCGACTTCGGCGTGAACACGCCGATATGTTCAACCGGATACTGCGCGCCGGTTGCCATCAGCCGGATCTTGTCCTTCGGACGCAGCGTGCCGTTGACGATGCGCACCAGCATCACGACGCCGACGTAGTTGTCGAACCACGAGTCGATGATGAGAGCCTGCAGCGGCGCTTGCGGATCGCCCTTCGGCGGCGGCACTTTCGCGATCAGCGCTTCGAGCACGTCTTCGACGCCGAGGCCCGTTTTCGCGCTGCAATGCGTCGCGTCGGTCGCGTCGATGCCGATCACGTCCTCGATCTCGGCGATCGCGTTTTCGGGGTTCGCCGCCGGCAGATCGATCTTGTTCAACACCGGCACCACTTCGACGCCGAGTTCGATGGCCGTGTAGCAATTGGCGACGGTTTGCGCCTCCACACCCTGGCTCGCGTCGACGACGAGCAGCGCACCTTCGCACGCGGACAGCGAGCGGCTGACTTCGTACGAGAAGTCGACGTGGCCCGGGGTGTCGATCATGTTCAGGTTGTAGAGCTGCCCATCGCGCGCGCGATACGACAACGCGGCGGTTTGCGCCTTGATGGTAATGCCGCGCTCGCGCTCGAGATCCATCGAGTCGAGCACCTGAGCTTCCATCTCGCGGTCGGACAAACCGCCACAAATCTGGATGATGCGATCGGCGAGCGTCGACTTGCCATGGTCGATGTGCGCGATGATCGAGAAGTTACGAATATGATCCATTCAGTGCCGATCAAGCGAAAAGGCGCGCCCCGGACAATAGCGGAGCACGCCTTGTAAGTAGGTGAAAATCTTATCTATTTTAGCCGAAAAGCCCATCGGCCGGCGCATCTTGCGAAGCGCGGGCCTCAAGACGGCGTAGAGGATGCGAGAAAATTACCGCGCGCATCGCAATGAGCCGCGGCAAAAATGCGCATGGATCGCGCGAAACCAGATGCCCCGCGGGTGCGTATCAGGATGCCGCCGCGACACGCGACGCATGTGCAGCCAATGCTGCCCGCACGGGCGCTTCGTCGAGATGATAGTGGCACAGTTCGACGCCATCGCAAACCAGCACTGGCACCAACTCGTTGTAACGCGCTTCGAGCAACGGATCGCTGTCGACGTCGATCACCGCCAGCTGCGCTCCGAACTCGGCCAGCAACGGCTCGAGCGCAGCGCGCATGTCCTCGCACAGATGGCACCACGCGCGCCCATAGAGCGTGAGCGATGTCGTCTTCGTCATTTCTGCGCGCTGCGCGGACGAATCGGCACGAACTGCGTGTTGTCGCCGCGACGAACCAGCAATGCGACCATCTTCTGCGAATCGAGGTGTGAGGTCAGCTCGTCGAACTGTTTCGTGCTCGTCACATCCGTATCGCCAATCCGCAGGATGATGTCGCCCTTTTGGAGCCCGACACGCGCGGCCGGACCGTCGACCGCGTCGATCTGCACGCCGTTCTGAATCTTCAGCGCTTTCTGCTGATCGGCGGGAATGTCGCTGACCGCGATGCCGAGCGCGTTGGTTGCGCGCTGCTTCGGCGCTTGCGGCTTCTTCTGATCCGCCTTCGCGACCTTGTCCGGCTGCATTTCTGCGATCGTGACCGGCAGTTCGCGCGTTTGACCCTTGCGCCAGATGGTGATCGACGTCTTTGTGCCCGGCTTCGTATCGCCGACCATGCGCGGCAGGTCCGTCGCCGTGTCGACCGAATGACCGTTGAACTTCAGGATGATGTCGCCCGGCTGCACGCCGGCCTTATCGGCGGGTCCGCCCGGCTCCACGCTGCTCACAAGCGCGCCCTGCGCCTTCGGCAAACCGAGCGACTCGGCGACGTCCTTCGTCACTTCACCAATCGCCACCGCGATGCGGCCGCGCACCACCTTGCCCGAACTCTTCAGCTGATCGGCCACGCGCATCGCCTCGTCGATCGGAATCGCGAACGAAATGCCCATGAACCCGCCGGTGCGGCTATAGATCTGCGAATTGATGCCGATCACCTCGCCCTGCATGTTGATCAGCGGACCGCCCGAATTGCCCGGATTGACGGCCACATCAGTCTGGATGAACGGCAGGTAGTCGCCGGTGTCGCGTCCCTTCGCGCTGACGATACCGGCAGTCACCGTGTTTTCGAGACCGAACGGCGAACCAATCGCGACGACCCATTCGCCGACGCGCACCTTGTTCGAGTCGCCGATCGTGATGGTGGGCAGGTTCGACGCGTTGATCTTCACGACCGCGACGTCGGTACGGTCGTCGACGCCGATCAGCTTCGCCTTGAATTCGCGCTTGTCGGTCAGCGTCACGTAGATCGTGTCCGCGTCGTCGATGACGTGCGCGTTGGTCATCACGTAGCCGTCCGCCGACAGGATGAAGCCCGAGCCTACCCCGCTGTTCTGTTCGGCGTCCGAGTTGTCCGGTGAATCCGGGCTGCCGCCACTACCGCCGCCGCCCCCGTTATCACCCCCGTGCGGCGATTGCGGTGACTGCGGCAACGGAATCCCGAAGAAGCGCCGGAAGAACTCCGACATGTCGCCGTCGTCCATACCCGGCGGCAGGCCGCCGCGGGAACTACCGTTCGACACGCGCGTTGTCGTGCGAATGTTGACGACCGCCGGGCCGACCTTGTCGACGAGGTCGGTGAAGTCGGGCAGGTTGGCAGCGGGAGCCGCCGATGCCATATGCGGCACAAGCGGCAAACACGCCGCCACCACTACGGCCGCGAGGAATTTGCGCACCGAGAAAGTCGTCATATCGTAGCAAGCCGAGGGATTTCAGGATTCGGAAGGGTTACTTCGGAGCTTTGTATTCTATTGCAGACGCGAACTGCTGCAATGTGGTTTGGGGCACCTCACCGAGCAGGGTAATCCAGAAGTCGCCCTGACGCTTGACCAGTACGTGCGTCGCGCCGCTATCGCCCGTGCCTTCCTTACGCGTGTTTTTCTCGACGGGCTCGACGAATACCGAAATCGCCGCGAGGCCGTCGGAAAACACGGCCTGGTCGACCGGGATCGGAGGCTGCCCCGCCTCGCGCGACGCCATCGGACGACGCAACTGGCGGATCATATGGAAGCCCGGTACCGACGGCATGATTTGCCAACCCTGCGCGGCCATGTCGACCGGCTCGACTGGCGGACGCACTACCGTCCAGCCCGCGAGATTGCGGATGCCATTGACGATGCCCGTCTTGTCGACCGGCACGCCGATGCGGACCTGCGAAAACGACAACTGCTCGAGCACCTGACCGCTCGGGTCGAGCGTCTGCGCGCGCAACAGCAGACCGGACTTTTTGTCTGCCCACAGCTTGTACGCGAAGCGGTACGCGTCTTTCGGATCGAGTTCCATCACGAGGCTGTCGACGCCCGCGACGCGGTCGTCGTCAAGCATCTTCGGCTCGTAGACGGACAGCACCTGCTCGCCGTTCACCGACAGCAGCGCAGGGAATGAGTCCTTGTTCTGCCGTTTTTCGAAGACCACGATACGCCGCTCCGGCAAGAACGTGTACATGTCGTCGTTGTGGCGCAGCATTTTGCGCGGCTTGCCGTCGAGGCTTTCGAGCTGCTCGAACTCGCCGTCCGTACGCGTGGAGTAATGTGCGATGCGCGACGTCTGCACGAAACTGCCGCGCTGATAGACGAACGCGCCCTCGTAGTTCAGCTGCTGGGCGGCCTGATGGATGCGATCGAGCAGTTCCGCGGCCGTGCGACGGGCGACGGCAGGATCGTCTTGTGCGAAGACCCGCGGTGCAGCGGACAACAACACGGCTGCGCAGAACAGAAATGCTGGCAACCGCCCCCAGATAGTCGTTTTATTGAACCGCGGAGTCTGCATCAAACTATTGGCCCTGCGTGGAGACTGAGGCAGCGCGAATCACCGGCATCGAGCCTGCCATCGCCGGTTGTTGCGCGAATTGCTGATGAGCTTCGAGGTACTGATCGAGGCTCGCGTCGCGAATGATGTTGGAGTCTTGCGCGGGCACCGAGGCCATGGCGACACGCTGCACCGCGTCGCCGTGCGATTGGAGCGAAGCGAGCTGGGCACCCGGTCCACCCGGCACGCCCTGCAGCTGCGGCACTACGATCCAGGTCAACGTAGCGGCCGCGGCAGCGACGGCAAGAGCCGGCACGACTCGGCGGCGCAGCCCGAGCAGGCGGCGCGCGACCGATGCAGACGCGGCGGCGGGCGCCAGCACATGCGGCTCGCTTTCAAGACGCGCGGCAAACTCGCTCAGAAATGCACTGCTCCGTGCGGGGCTGATTGCCAGATCGTCGGAACGTAGCGCGTCGCCGATCAGGTGGTAGCTCGACCAGGCAGCGCGATCATCGCCGCCCAGCTCCGCAAAAAACTTGTCCAGATTCAGATGCTCTTCGCCGAACAACTCACCGTCGACGAAAGCGGACAGACGCTCGCCGTGCGAGCCTGCTTGCGATTGCATCGAGACCGACCCCATGATGCTCTCCATCTTCCAAATACCCCGTAGTGACACCACTAATCCAGATATTGCACCGCTGCCCCGCCAAGCCAGCTGGACGTTCGGAAACGTCTACCAACGCTTGCCTTCGGGTGTGTCAAGCAACGGTCGCAATTTTGCCGCAATGGCTTCGCGAGCGCGGAAAATTCGTGATCTGACTGTGCCAATCGGGCAACCCATCATCTCGGCGATTTCCTCGTAACTCAAACCCTCAATTTCTCGGAGAGTAATGGCGGTGCGCAATTCTTCCGGTAAAACCGCCATCGCAGCATTGACCGTCTCTGCGATCTGCTTGCTCATCAACATCGACTCAGGTGTGTTGATATCCCTTAGTTGGTCGGCATCGGAGAAAGTTTCAGCTTCTTCAGCATCCGCTTCGGTCGAGGTCGGCGCGCGCCGGCCCTGGGTGGCAAGGTAGTTCTTCGCGGTATTGACCGCAATCCGGTACAACCACGTATAAAACGCCGACTCGCCGCGAAACTGCGGCAAGGCGCGATACGCCTTGATAAAAGCGTCTTGCGCGACGTCTTCGACTTCGGCGGGGTCCCGCACGAGACGCGAGATCAGCCGGAGAATCTTGCGGTGGTATTTGGAGACCAGAAGCTCGAACGCGGCCTTGTCGCCCTTCTGGACGCGCTCGACCAGCACCTGATCAATTTCTTTTTCGCTCACCTGATAAATCCGTTAACTATAGGGCGCATGGCGGGGGACCATTGTAGCGTCCCCCTGGTGAGGGCACGTTACTACGGTAACAGCGGTTACAGTCGTTACAGTCAGGCGCCGGCCGCACGCCGGCCCAGCACGGAAAGTTCGCGGAAAACAGTGAACGGCAGCGCGTCCGCGGCGAGCAGCAGGGAGCGCCTGCGACCCGTCGGTGCGCGCATGAGGCCGCGCCTTCGACCACCCTCGGGATCGAACTCAAGCACCAGCAAACGGCCGCTCCACTGCGCGCAACCGACCATGCGGCCCCGCGCGAGCAACTCACCCGCGTGGTTCCAGGCGGAAATCTCGCCCATCGCGACATGCAGCGCGATGGCCTGCGCCGCGTCATGCCTCGCCGCGCAGAGCATGAGCAGTGCCGCGACGGCGAGCGTCAACGGAACGGCCTGCCAAGCGCCCACTCGCGGCGCGAGACAGGTATAAACGGCTAACGTCGCAATCAGCACGAACGCTCCCACCGCGGCACGCATTGCGATAGAGCGACGCAGCGTGATCCGCTGCGCTGCCCTACCCAACGTTGCCGGTGCGGGGGAAAGCGCCGGCGAAGCCGGCGTCGTGAACCGACGCGTCACCCGAGATCAGGCGATCCGGCGCGCTTGAACACCAGCGTGCCGTTCGTGCCGCCGAACCCGAACGAGTTCTTCAGCGCGACGTCGATCTTCATTTCCCGCGCGGTGTTCGCGCAGTAATCGAGATCACAGGCCGGGTCCTGGTTGAAAATATTGATGGTCGGAGGCGACACCTGGTGATGCACGGCGAGCACCGTGAACACCGACTCCAGACCGCCAGCGCCGCCCAGCAGGTGACCCGTCATCGACTTGGTCGAGTTGACGACCATGTTCTTCGCGTGGTCGCCGAACGCCCGCTTGATGCCGGTCGTTTCCGCCAGATCGCCGAGTGGCGTGGACGTGCCGTGCGCGTTCAGGTAGCTCACCTGATCGCCGTTGATGCCCGCGTTCTTCAGCGCTGCGAGCATGCAGCGGCGTGCGCCGTCACCGTCTTCGAGCGGCGCGGTCATGTGATACGCATCGCCGCTCATGCCGTAGCCGCCGATTTCCGCGTAGATCTTCGCGCCACGCGCCTTCGCGTGCTCGTATTCTTCGAGCACCATTACGCCGGCGCCTTCGCCCAGCACGAAGCCGTCGCGGTCCTTGTCCCACGGACGGCTCGCGGTAGCCGGATCGTCATTGCGTTGCGACAGCGCGCGCGCCGCGGCAAAGCCGCCGATACCGAGCGGCGACACGGTCGATTCCGCGCCGCCCGCGATCATCACGTCGGCGTCGCCATATTCGATCAGGCGCGAAGCCTCGCCGATGCAGTGCAGACCGGTCGTACATGCGGTAACGATCGACAGATTCGGACCCTTGATGCCGAACTTGATCGACAGGTGGCCGGAGATCATGTTGATGATCGAAGCCGGCACGAAGAATGGCGAAATGCGACGCGGGCCGCGATTGAGCAATTCGGTTTGGGTGATTTCGATCATCGGCAGACCGCCGATGCCCGAACCGACCACCACGCCAATGCGCTCCGAATTCTCGTCGGTGACTTCGAGGCCGCTGTCCCGCATCGCCTGGATGCCCGCAGCCACGCCGTAATGGATGAACGTATCCATGTGGCGCGCTTCCTTACCGGGGATGTAGTCCTCGATATTGAAGCCCTTCACCTCGCCGGCGAAACGAGTCGAGAAGTTCGACGCATCGAACTTCGTGATATTGGCAATCCCAGACTTGCCGGCGACCAGATTGGCCCAGCCATCGGCAACATTATTGCCAACAGGCGAAATCAGCCCCAGGCCTGTAACAACAACACGACGGCGGCTCACGGTAACCCCTTTTTCATAGATGACAAAAAGCAAAAGCCACAGCGGCCACAGGAATCGCCCTGTGTGCCCTGTGGCTGTTTAAGTCGGCAATCGCGCGGAAAGTTGCGCTGGTCAACATCGCTGGCTCCTGCGTGGCAAGCGGCGCGACGTATGGTGTGCCAATGGACACGCCCGATAGCGTCGACCCTGCTGGCGCCGGCAAGCGGCACGGCAGGGCGTCATGCGCGACCCGTGCAGAAACGCAGGCGCGAATGACCTTAGGCCTTGACGTTTGCGCGAGCGTAGTCGATCGCTTGCTGAACGGTGGTGATCTTCTCGGCTTCTTCATCTGGAATTTCCATGCCGAATTCGTCTTCGAGGGCCATCACGAGTTCAACGGTGTCGAGCGAGTCGGCGCCGAGATCGTTCACGAACGACGCTTCGTTCTTGATTTCCGCTTCCGCAACGCCCAGTTGTTCCGCGACGATCTTCTTGACGCGCTGTTCGATATTGTCCATTACCCCTCCAAGGGAAAAGAAGTTCAAAAATACAGGTGCGCGCATTTTATCAGGTTTGACCCGGCAAAAAAGCGGCGCATCGGGTTCCTGTCAACGCATGCGCCTCGTGCTTTCCGCAAACGCATCAAGGCGCGGATAGTAACCGAAATTGGTTACTGCATATACATGCCGCCGTTCACGTGCAGCGTCGTGCCGGTGATGTAGCCCGCTTGCGGCGACGCGAGGAACGCGACCGCGTGCGCGATGTCTTCCGGGCTGCCTAGACGGCCGAGCGGAATCTGCGTTTTCAGCGCGGACTGCTGCTCTTCGGGCAGCGCCTTCGTCATGTCGGTATCGATGAAACCAGGCGCCACGCAATTGACCGTGATGCCGCGGCTGCCGATCTCGCGCGCGAGTGCGCGCGTCATGCCCGCGACGCCGGCCTTCGCGGCCGCGTAGTTGATCTGCCCCGGGTTGCCGGCCGAGCCGACCACCGACGTGATATTGATGATCCGACCGCCCTTCGCTTTCATCATCGGGCGCAGCACCGCACGCGACAGACGGAACACCGACTTCAGGTTGGTGTCGATCACGGCGTCCCAGTCGTCGTCCTTCATGCGCATCGCCAGTTGATCCTGCGTGATGCCGGCGTTGTTCACCAACACGTTCAGCGCGCCGAATTCCTTGACGGTGCCTTCGATCAGCGCTTCGGCCGCGGCCGCGTCGTTGACGTCGAGCACCGCGCCGCGGCCGTTCACGCCCGCCGCCTTGAATGCTTCGGTGATCGCCGTCGCGCCGCTTTCGCTCGTCGCGGTGCCGATCACCGTCGCGCCCTGACGCGCGAGTTCCATCGCGATCGCACGGCCGATGCCGCGCGATGCGCCCGTCACGATTGCGATCTGCTTGTCGAGAGTCTTTTCCATCTGTCAGTCCGGATGCCCTTCAAATAGGGCTCATTGATTCTTGTTGATTCGTCTGTCGAGGGATGCCGCGCCAGCGCGGCATTGCTCTGTCGATACCCGTTCGCGAATGCGCGCTCAGTCTGCCGTCACGAGCTTCAGCGTTTCTTCGAGCGACGCCGGATCGAACACCGACGCGCCGACGAGATTGCCGTCGATGCGCCTCGTCAAACCCGCAAGGACCTTGCCCGGGCCGCATTCGATCACGTGCGTGACGCCCTGCGCTGCGATTGCCTGGACGCATTCGACCCAGCGCACCGCACCAGCTGCCTGGCGCACGAGCGCGTCCTTGATTTTGGCCGGCTCGTTGACCACGGCGACGTCGACGTTGTTGATGACGGGAATCGACGGCACCTGCACGTCGATGCTCGCGAGGTATTCGCGCAATTGATCCGACGCCGGCTTGAGCAGCGACGAGTGGAACGGCGCCGACACCGGCAGCGGTAGCGCGCGCTTCGCGCCCTTCGCCTTCGCGACTTCGCAGGCTTTCTCGACCGCGGCTTTGTGGCCCGCGATCACGACTTGCGCCGGCGCATTGAAATTGACCGCTTCGACGACGCCCGCCGCCGACGCTTCCGCGCAGACCGCGCGCACCGTGTCGTCGTCGAGGCCGAGAATCGCGGCCATGCCGCCTTCGCCCACCGGTACCGCGGTTTGCATCGCCTGCGCACGGAAACGCACGAGCGGCACCGCGTCGCGAAACGCGAGCGCGCCGGCCGCGACGAGCGCCGTGTATTCGCCAAGGCTATGGCCGGCGACGAGCGCCGGCGCCGGGCCGCCCGCCTGCTGCCACGCGCGATAGATAGCGTAGGCCGCGGTCAGCATGACCGGCTGGGTATTGGTGGTGAGATTGAGATCTTCGGCGGGGCCTTCGGCGATCAGCTTGCCGAGATCCTGGTTGAGTGCGTCGGAGGCTTCCTGAACCGTCTCACGCACGATCGCGTAATCGGCGAATGCGTTGAGCATGCCGACCGCCTGCGAACCCTGCCCAGGAAAAACGAACGCGAATTTCATATCGTCCCCAAAATCTGTTTAATCGGATGTGGCGGCCGGCCGCGGCTGCCAGATGGCGCGCGGTGTTATTCCGGCCGCACGCGCGCCGCCGGCGACGCCCCGGAATGCGTCGTCCCGCTCAGTAGCGGATGACCGACGCGCCCCACGTGAAGCCGCCGCCGACGCCTTCGATCAGCACGTTATGGCCGCGCTTGATGCGACCGTCGCGCACCGCGACGTCGAGTGCAAGCGGAATGGACGCCGCCGACGTATTGCCGTGCTCGCCCACCGTGACGACCATGCGCTCCTGCGGCAGGCCGAGCTTGCGGCAGGTGCTTTGCATGATGCGGATGTTGGCCTGATGCGGAATCAGCCAGTCGATCTGCTCGGGCTTCAGATCGGCTTTTTCCAATGCTTCGATCGCGACCTTCTCGAGCACGTTGACGGCAAGCTTGAACACCGCCTGACCGTCCATGTGCAGGAAGGCGCTGCCGGCGACCACGCCGCCATTCACGTTGCCCGGCGTGCACAGAATGTTCGAATGGCTGCCGTCCGCGTGCAGCGCGCTCGAAAGCACGCCCGGTGCGTCGGACGCTTGCAGGATCACTGCGCCGGCGCCGTCGCCGAACAGCACGCAGGTGGTGCGGTCGTTGAAATCGAGAATGCGCGAGAAAGTTTCCGCGCCGACCACGAGCGCCGTGCGATGCTGGCCGCTGCGAATCAGGGCGTCCACCGTCGCCACCGCATAGGCGAAGCCGGAGCAGACCGCCTGTATGTCGAACGCGGCACCGTGATTCTTGATCCTGAGCTTGTTCTGCAGCAGGCAGGCGGTGCTCGGGAACACAAAGTCCGGCGTGGAGGTGGCGACGACGATCAGGTCGATGGACTGCGGATCGATGTCCGCCGCTTCGATCGCTCGCTGCGAGGCGATCAACGCGAGGTCGCTGGTCGTGACGTCCGGCTCGGCGAAGTGACGCGCATGGATGCCCGTGCGCGCGACGATCCATTCGTCGCTCGTTTCAACGCCTTGCCTGGCGAGACGCTCAGCCAGATCCTGATTGGTGACGCGGTTGGGCGGCAGACAGCTGCCGGTGCCCAGCACGCGGGAGTAGATTGTGGATTGAGCCATTATGCCTTCGAGGATTGCGCAGCGTAGGGCTCGGCAGGCTGGCCTGCGATCGGGCTTGCGTGACCCGCACCGCTTGCGTCGCGCGCCGCCTGTTCGAGAGAACTCGCGTTCTCTTCCATCGCTCGCGCAAGGCGCTCCAGCACGCCGTTTTTGACGGCATCATACCCGCGTTTGATAGCCCACTCAAACGCGTAGGCATCGGCTGAACCGTGGCTTTTGATCACGAGACCGCGCAAGCCGAGCAGCGCGGCGCCGTTATATTGCCGATGATCGACGCGTTTCTTGAAGCGCATCAATACCGGCAGCGCGAGCACCGCCATCACCTTGGTCAGCCACGAACGGCCGAACTCTTCCTTGATGATGTTGGACAGCATCTGCGCGAGACCTTCCGACGTCTTCAGCGCGACATTGCCGACAAAGCCATCGCAGACGATCACGTCGACGGTGCCCTTGTAGATGTCGTCGCCTTCGACATTGCCATGAAAGTTGAGTGTACTCGCACGCAGCAGTTCGCCGGCGCGCTTGATGATGTCGTTGCCCTTGATGACTTCTTCGCCGATGTTGAGCAGGCCGATGGTGGGCCGCTCTTTTCCTTCGAGCGCGGACACAAGCGCGTGCCCCATCTCGGCGAACTGCAGCAGATGCTGCGGCTCGCAGTCGACGTTGGCGCCCAGGTCGAGCATCATCGTATAGCCGGTGGGATTAGGCAGGGCAAACGCGATGGCCGGGCGTTCGATGCCCGACAGCGTTTTCAGCACATAGCGCGAGACCGCCATCAACGCGCCGGTATTGCCGGCGGAAATGCAGGCTTGCGCCTCGCCTTCCTTGACGCGATTCAGCGCCACGCGCATCGACGAATCTTTTTTCTTGCGCAGCGCGACCTCGACCGGGTCGTCCATCGCGACGACCTCGGTAGCAGGTACGACGGTCAGCGCCGGCAGATCCTGAGCCTTGAGCTTCTTCAGCTGCGCACGAATCGCACTTTCAATGCCGACGAGCAGCAACTGCGCGTCGGGATGCGAACGAACGAAGTTGACGGCAGCGGGAACGGTCACGGACGGGCCGTGGTCGCCTCCCATGCAATCTATCGTGAGCTTTACTGTCATGGAGTGCGACGAATTTCAGACACAAAAAAGCGGCAGTTGAATGCCGCCTTTTTGCCGAACCGGGAAAATGTCAAGCGAGCCGATCGCTACGCGAAACGCCACAGGGCGCATCGCAGTCAACGATTAGTCGTTCTTCGTCTTGACGACTTTCTTGCCGCGATAGTAGCCGTTCGGGCTAATGTGGTGACGCAGATGCACTTCGCCCGTGCTCGGCTCGACGGCCATCGGCGCTGCCGTCAGGAAATCGTGCGAACGGTGCATGCCGCGCTTCGACGGCGACTTCTTGTTTTGTTGAACTGCCATGACTAAAACTCCAAAAAATTTTCCGAATTCTAACACAGACCGACACGGACTTAACCACTGGCCGAATGACCAATGCGCCCTCATCGCGCCCCCTGCAACTGTTTAGCGCTTCTTGCCGCCCGGTTCGTCGCGTTTCAGACTTTCGAGCGCCGCGAACGGATTGCGCCGTTCGCTGGACTGGTCCGGCTTGCTGGCATCGCCAGCTTCTTCCTGCGCGGCTTCGTCGCCCTCGCGTTCGCTACCGTCCGTGCCCGAGACAAGGCTTTCGTGCACTTCGGGACAGACCTCGTGTTTGGGCACGAGCGGCAAGGAAAGCAGCAACTCTTCTTCGATCAAGTCGATGAGATCGAACTGGCGCGAGCCGACGACCACCTCGACTTCATCCTCGTCCAGCGGAAACTCTTCGGCTTCCGCCTCCGTATTGACGATCCGGTAAGTTGCATCGACGTTGAACGCCTGCGAATACGGCGTCAAGCACCGCTGGCATTCGAGCCACGCGGCACCGTGAATCGCCAGCCGCAGATAAGGCTGGGAACCTTCGGTGCCATCGTCCTGCAATTCCGGCTGCGTCGTCCCTTCGGCCTGCCATGTGAACGCGGTGTCGCGATCTGGCGCTTCCGCCGGGACTTCGTTTAACATGCGCGGCAGTTGCGAGACGCGCACGACACCCGCGGCCTGACGCCCGCTCCGCGCAAATTCGAACAGATCGAGTTCATGCGGGTCGGACAGACCTGCAGGTTTGCCAGGATGTTGAGTCATGTGCGCTCCTGCGTCGGCAAGCATGTTGCCGGGGTGATTCGCGAAGGATGATCAGATCCGCCGCGAAGATAATCCGGTGTGCGGGGCAGCCAGTGGGGCCCGCGGCCATTGCGTTCACCCTGCCGGGCTTTCTTCAACCTTCCGACTGCCGAAAGCCGCTGAACGCGCCGAGACCCTTCAAGTGCAAGCATACCGTGAAAAGCCCGAAATCATATCCGTTTTGTCTTTTCGAGTCAAACACTTAAGCCCGTACGTACGGGAGCCTCGCGCGACCCCGTACGACCCGCCACTCCCGTTGCCCGCAAACTATGCCTGAATCCTCCAAACGCCCGCCACGCCTGATTCTGGCGTCGAGTTCGCGGTATCGCCGCGAGTTGCTCGAACGCCTGCGCGTGCCGTTCGACGTCGTCGTGCCTGCGATCGACGAAACCCGGCTCGCCGCCGAAACGCCCGAAGCCACTGCGCTGCGCCTCGCCGAAGCCAAAGCGCGTGCGGTCGCCCAAGGCCTCGCCGCCGACGAACACGCGCTCGTGATCGGCTCCGACCAGGTCGCCACCTACGACGGCCTGCAGATCGGCAAACCCGGCACGCACGACAGGGCGCTCGCGCAATTGCAGGCGATGCGCGGCCGCGACGTGTTGTTCCACAGCGCGCTGTGTCTGTTCGACAGCGCGACGGACGGCGCGCAAACGATCGACGTGATCACCCGCGTGCGCTTTCGCGATCTGCCGGACGCGGCGCTCGACGCCTACCTGCACGCTGAAACCCCGTACAACGTGGCCGGCAGCGCCAAATCCGAAGGGCTTGGCATCGCGCTGCTGGAGGCCATCCATTCCGACGACCCGACCGCGCTCGTCGGCCTGCCGCTTATCGCGCTGTCGCACATGCTGCTCGCGGCCAACTACCCGCTTTTGGGGGCCCAATGACCGGTACGCTCTATCTCATTCCCAACACGCTCGGCGAAGGCGACGCAAGCGCGCTCGATCTGGTACTGCCCGCGCCCGTACGCGCCCGCGCGGCGTTGCTGCACTATTACATTGGCGAAAACGCCAAAACCACGCGCGCGTTCCTGAAGAAAGTCGGCCCCGATCGGCCGATTCAAGAAATCGAGATTCGCGAACTGAACGTCAATACGCCGGCCGGCGAAATCGACAAGCTGCTCGCGCCTCTGCTGTCGGGCACCGATGCGGGCCTCGTCTCCGAGGCTGGCTGCCCTGCAGTCGCGGACCCGGGCGCGCTGCTGGTGCGACGCGCGCACGAGCGCGGCGTAAAGGTTGTGCCGCTGGTCGGGCCGAGTTCGATTCTGCTCGCGCTGATGGCATCGGGGCTGAACGGCCAAAGCTTCGCGTTTCACGGCTACCTGCCCGTCGACGTCACCGAGCGCGCCAAACGTCTGCGCGATCTCGAGCAGCAGTCGCGCAAGAGCAGGCAAACGCAGATCTTCATCGAAACGCCGTACCGGAATCGCGCACTGCTCGATACCTTGCTCGCGACCTGCGCGCCGTCGACGCTGGTCTGCGTGGCGGTCGATCTGACGCTGCCGAGCGAAGTGATCGCAAGCCGGAGCGTCGCCGACTGGAAAAAGAAGGCGGAGATCGACCTGCATAAGCGGCCGGCGATTTTTCTGATTCTCGCGGCCTGAACGTAGACACCGGCCAGGCAACTGAGGGCGACCAGGGCCCGAAACTCACAACGCAAAGTCCGCGCGATCGGCCAAAACCGACCGCGTGGGCGTCCTTTTAAAACTGTGGATTCAACGCAGATTCATTTTCGCGCCGAGCGCCATCGCCCGAACCGCGCCGGCGCCGATGGCCGCGCCGAATTTGCGGGCAACGCGATCCGTAATGCTCTCTTTCACCGTGTAATCGACGATATCCGGCGCCTTGAAGATCTCACGCGCGACGTAATCTGCATCGCCAAAACCGTCCGCGAGTCCAAGTTCGACGCTCTTCTGCCCCGTCCAGAATAGACCCGAGAACATGTCCGATGTCTCATGCAGACGCTTGCCGCGCCCTTGACGCACCGCGTCGATGAACTGCGCGTGGATCTGATCGAGCATAACCTGCGCATGTTCGTCCATCTTCGGCGTTTCGGGCGAAAACGGATCAAAAAAGCCTTTGTTCTCACCCGATGTGTGCAGTCGGCGCTGAATCCCCAACTTGTCCATCAGGCCGGTGAAACCAAATCCGTCCATCAGCACGCCGATCGAACCGACGATACTCGCCTTGTCGACATAGATCTTTTCCGCCGCCGCGGCCGCGTAGTAGCCGCCGGATGCGCACATATCGCCGACCACGACATACAGCGGAATAGACGGATATTTGCCACGCAATCGCCGAATTTCGCTGTTGATAATGCCCGCTTGCACTGGACTGCCGCCCGGGCTGTTGCAATAAAGAATCACGCCGGCTGTGTCGGAATCCTCAAACGCGGAATCGAGTGCGGTGTTGATATCTTCGGCGTTCGCACTCGCATCCGTTGCGATCTCGCCATCAAGCGAAACCATTGCCGTATGACGGCCAGTCGTAGCGACCCGCTCGCCCGAGAGGTTCAGCGCACCCCATACCGCCAGTGCGAGCACTGCGAGGAACACGAAGCGGAAGAAAATCCGCCAACGTCGCGCGGCGCGTTGCTCGTTGATCGCGGCGAGCGCGATGCGCTCGAGCGCGGCCCTTTCCCAGCCGGGCTGGTCGGCGGGTGCACGGGAGCCACTTCCCGAGGCAGGGTCCTTTTCGGGGGTCAAGTTGTCGGACATGCGGACAGTGGAAAATTGGAAGAGGAAATCAGCGCGTAACCGGCAGCAAATCGCCGTCAGGCAGCCAGAATACCGCACGGCCCTCGAGCGTGTCGCGTTCCTCGACCTGCACGGGACGCAATCTGCCCCCGCGACACGGACCACCGACGCATTTGCCAGTATCCGGCGCGTAAATCGCGCCATGTGTCGCGCACATCAAGTATGCGCCGGACGATTCGAAGAACTGCCCTTCCTGCCAGTCGAGCTCCATCGGCACATGAGCGCAACGGTTCAAATAGCCGTAGGCGCAGCCATCATGGCGGACGAAAAACACCACGGCATCCTGCCCGCCGAGCCGCGCGTCGCGCCGGATGCCGTCGCCACCGTCGATCAGCTCGTCGGCCGCGCAAATGCGCACAGCCTGCGCAGCCGCGGCGGTAGCAGTATCCACGCCGTCGGCGCTCATGCGTTCTCCCGCAGCCAACCGGACAGATCGCTGATGCTCGACGCCACGAACTTCGGTGACATCGCATTCAGCGAATTCGCCGGATGCGCGCCATAAGTCACGCCAATGCCCGCCACGCCGGCGTTGAGCGCCATCTGCAGATCGTGTGTCGTATCGCCGATCATGACCGTGCGCGCCGTATCCTGCCCCAATTCGCGGGTGAGCTCGTGCAGCATGGCCGGATGCGGTTTCGAGAAGGTTTCGTCAGCGCAGCGCGTGCCGTCGAACAGGCTCGTCAGGCGCGCCTGGTCAAGCGCGCGATTGAGCCCGACGCGGCTCTTGCCGGTCGCGACCGCGAGCAGATAGCCGACGTCGCGCAACTCCTGGAGCATCTCGCGCACGCCGGGGAACAGCTCGGTAGTCTGGTCTTTTACAAGAAAATGAAAGCGGTAACGCTCAGAAAGCCGCGGGTAGTCGGCCGGATCGAGCGTCGGCGCGGCAATCTGCAGCGCGTCGCGCAGGCCGAGGCCGATGACGTAGCTCGCGGCTTCGTCCGCGGGAACCGGCAGGCGGAGATCGCGGCACGCCGCCTGGATGCTGCGCGTGATATGCGCGGTGGAATCCATCAGCGTGCCATCCCAGTCAAACACGATCAGATCGAATTGCTCTCTAGCCATGCAAGGTCGTCTCCGGGTTGAACCCAGTGCGTAGTTCGTTGAGCTGTTCTATAAAGCCGCGGCAGTCGGCAGGCAGCGGTGCCTCCAACTGCAGCGGCGCGCCCGTCGCAGGATGCGTGAGCTTGAGCCGGTAAGCGTGCAGAAACATCCGCTTGATGCCGGGCTTCGCGTTGGCGCGCGCAAGCGCCTTGTTCAGCGCGAAATCGCCATATTTGGCGTCACCGACGATCGGGAGTGCCAGATGCTGCAGATGCACGCGAATCTGGTGCGTACGCCCCGTCTTCAGTTCCGCCTCCAGCAGCGCATATTCCGGCCAGCGCTCGATCAGATTGAAGATCGTGTGCGAAGCGAGGCCATCGGCCTGCACGCGCACGCGGCGCTCGCCGTCGGCGGTCAGGTACTTGTGAAGTGGCTCCTTTACCGCGCGGCGGCGACCCCAGTCGCTCGCCCATTCGCCGTGCACGCACGCGTAGTAGCGCTTGTCCATCCGGTTATCGCGAATCTGCTCGTGCAGATTGACGAGCGCCGCGCGCTTCTTCGCGAGCATCAGGATGCCCGAGGTCTCTCGATCCAGCCGATGCACGAGTTCCAGGAATTTCGCCTGCGGCCGCGCCTCGCGCATCTGCTCGATTACACCGAACGCGACACCGCTGCCCCCGTGGACCGCAACGCCGGCCGGCTTGTCGATCACGAGCAGGTGCTCGTCTTCGAACAGGATGTGAAAGCCCGCGACGGGCACGGGCACGCGGGCTGCGGCCTGATTCGGCTGCGCGACGCGGATCGGCGGCACACGCACCATATCGCCCAGTTCAAGCCGGTACTGCGCGTCGATCCGGCCCTTGTTCACGCGCACTTCACCGCTGCGCAGGATGCGATAAATATGGCTTTTCGGCACGCCCTTG
The DNA here is from genome assembly GCF_014201025.1 of Paraburkholderia sp. MM5384-R2. Taxonomy (NCBI): domain Bacteria; kingdom Pseudomonadati; phylum Pseudomonadota; class Betaproteobacteria; order Burkholderiales; family Burkholderiaceae; genus Paraburkholderia; species Paraburkholderia sp. MM5384-R2. Next base: position 62,265 of record NZ_JACHDI010000006.1, on the reverse strand, counting down.
CAGACGCGCAGCAGGAAATTGTCGATGCGCTGACCAGCCGAGCGGTCGTCGATTTCGATCAGCGAAACCTGGTCGCTTGAAACCGAGTCTTCGACCGCGCCTGCAACCGATCTCTGGGATGTTTTGCCTAACTGTTTCATTCTGAATATAATTTGCCCAGCAGTCCGCGACGGCCGGCGCAGTGTCCGGAATGCGGCGGATTGCGCGAGCGCAAGCGATAAACCGTTATTTTACTTGCGCCGGGGTCTGGTTGCTCGCCCTGAAAATGAGATGCAACAAGTTGCACGCACGAAGTCAGCTCCCGGCAGGGACGGCGCCCGCAGGCGCGTTCGGTCAAGGTCGGCTTCGACGGTAACGGAATTTTGGTAAAAAAGAATTTAGCTTTCAGCTTCGTGATCCGGGTGGTATGACGCCCAGTTGGACGAAGCTGCAAGTCGCGAAAATACGGCGTGCGCCCAAGGCGTCTTGTAGAAAGTACAAGACAAGGCGACGTCAAAAGAAGGCGAGACACCCCCAGCAGGAAAAGACGCGCCGCCTGCGCGAACTTCCCGTTGCGGCATGACCGCGGACTTCGGCCCTTCGCTCGCGCGCCCATTTGGCGCGCCGGCTTCAGAGGGCGAAGACTTATGAAGGTCTGCTGGCTAAACGCGGCGTGTCAGGCCATGATTTGAAGCCGTGTTCGCATGTGCCCTGCGGCACCGTGCCCTTTTTTATCGGGCTGGGCCCTCTCAGGCAATTCTCCCGCCATCTTTCCCGCTCCAGCGTGTTTGTGAAAACACAATAAGACGCGGCACGCCTACTCTCCCCGCTCTCGCGACTGACAACCGCGCAGCTGGGCCGGCGAGGCCGCTCTGGAGCCGTTCAATGAAGCGAATGTTGTTCAACGCGACGCAGCAGGAAGAGCTGCGCGTCGCCATCGTCGATGGGCAAAAACTCATCGACATCGATATCGAAACCGCCGGCCGCGAACAGCGCAAAGGCAATATTTACAAGGGCATCATCACGCGCATCGAGCCGTCGCTCGAGGCCTGCTTCGTCAACTACGGCGAAGACCGTCACGGCTTCCTGCCGTTCAAGGAAGTCGCCCGCCAGTACTTCCGCGACGGCGTCGACATGCGTTCCGCACGCATCCAGGACGCACTGAAGGAAGGTCAGGAACTGATCGTCCAAGTCGAAAAGGAAGAACGCGGCAACAAGGGCGCAGCCCTGACCACGTTCATCTCGCTCGCGGGCCGCTATCTGGTGCTGATGCCGAACAACCCGCGCGGCGGCGGCGTGTCGCGCCGGATCGAAGGCGACGACCGTCAGGAACTGCGCGAAACCATGGCGCAGCTGCAACTGCCGGAAGGCATGAGCATCATCGCGCGCACGGCCGGCATCGGCCGCAGCGCCGAAGAGCTGCAGTGGGACCTGAACTACCTGATGCAGCTGTGGCGCGCAATCGAAGCCGCGTCGCAAAGTGGCACGGCCGGCCAGCCGATGCTGATCTATCTCGAATCGAGCCTCGTGATCCGCGCGATTCGCGACTACTTCCAGCCCGATATCGGCGAAATCCTGATCGACACGACCGAAATCCATGACCAGGCCCGCGCCTTCATGGACATCGTGATGCCGGACAACGTCGGCAAGGTAAAGCGCTACCACGACGACGTGCCGCTCTTCTCGCGCTTCCAGATCGAGCACCAGATCGAAACCGCGTACTCGCGCACCGTGCCGCTGCCGTCGGGCGGCGCGATCGTCATCGACCACACCGAAGCGCTCGTCGCGATCGACGTGAACTCGGCGCGCGCCACCAAGGGCGCGGACATCGAGGAAACGGCCGCGCGCACGAACCTCGAAGCCGCCGACGAAGTCGCTCGCCAGTTGCGTCTGCGCGACCTGGGCGGCCTGATCGTGATCGACTTCATCGACATGGAATCGGCCAAGAGCCAGCGCGAAGTCGAACAGCGCCTGAAAGACGCGCTCAAGCACGACCGCGCCCGCGTCCAGATGGGCAAGATCTCGCGCTTCGGCCTCATGGAGCTGTCGCGTCAGCGTCTGCGTCCGGCGCTGTCGGAAGGCAGCCACGTCACGTGTCCGCGCTGTAACGGCACGGGCCACATCCGCGATACCGAATCGTCCGCGCTGCAAGTGCTGCGGATCATTCAGGAAGAAGCGATGAAGGAAAACACCGCGGCGATCCACTGCCAGGTGCCGGTCGAAGTGACCGCCTTCCTGTTGAACGAGAAGCGCGCCGAAATCAACAAGATCGAGTCGCGTTTCAAGGTCAACGTCGTGCTGATCCCGAACAAGCACCTCGACACGCCGCACTACAAGCTCGAGCGTCTGCGTCACGACGACGCGCGCCTCGACGAGCCGCGCGCATCGTGGAAGATGGCCGAAGAAGCGGCCCGCGAACTCGAATCGGAAACCGGCTACAGCAAGCGCACCGAGGAAGTGAAGCCGAAGCAGGAAGCGGCGGTCAAGGGCATCACGCCCGAGAAGCCGGCTCCGAGCGCGCCGGCCCGCCCGGCGGCTACCCCCGCTCCGGTCGCGGTGACGCCGGCCAGTGGCGGCTTCATCGGCTGGCTGAAGAACCTGTTCGGCATGCATCCGGCTGCTCCGGCACCCGCGGCGCCGGCCGCCACCGACAAGCAGACCCGTCCGCAACGCGGCGAGCGCACCGAGCGCACGGGCGAGCGCGGCGGCGATCGCAACCGCAATCGCCGTGGCGGCGCAGGCGGTCGCGACGCGGCAGCGCGTGGCGAAGGCGTGACCGGCGGCCGTCAGGCGCAAGGTCAGCAGCCGTCGCCGCGTCGCGAGGAACGCGAAGGCCGCGAGGCACGCGAGGGTCGCGAACCGCGCGCGCCGCGTGAGCAACGCGAACCGCGTGAGGCCCGTGAACTGCGTGAGGCTCGCGAGCCGCGTGAAGCGCGTGAGCCGCGCGAGGCTCGCGAACGCGACACCCGCGGCGCCGAGCGCGCGGAAGCCGTCGAAGGCACGGCACGCGGTGAGCGTCGCGAGCGCGCTGAACGCGTCGAGCGTGGCGAGCGTCGCAAGCCGCAGGCGGAAGCCGCCTCGGCGCTGACGCAAACCGACACGCAAGCCGCCGACGAACTGGCGCGCAACCGCGCCGCAGCCGGTGAAAACGGCGTGCCGGTCGATCAGGAAACAGTCGCACGTGACGGCGAAGAGCGTCGTCGTCGTCGCCGCGGCCGTCGTGGTGGTCGTCGCGAGCGTGAAGAGGACGTGAATGGCAATCTCGCGGCGGATGTCGCGGAAGCAGAAGGCGACAACGTTGCCGTCAGCGACGAAGCGCCGGTGCGCACCCAGCAGCCGGTCGAGCACACGCCTGCAGCCAGCGAAGCGAAGGAAGTGACCCCGGTCGATGTGGTGGTCGCCGCTGTCGCAACGGAAAGCGCCGTCGTGGCCGAACTGCATGCGGCAGCCGAAACGCCGGCTCTCGCCGCGGAAAATGCCGCGAAGACCGAAAAGGTCGTGCCGGTGGAAGAGGCCCCGGCGGCGTCGATCGAACCCGTGGCGGCGGAGCCGGCTATCGAAGCGCCAGCGCAGGCAGAGCAAGCCGCGTCGGCCGCGAGCGAACCGGTTACGCCGGCCGCTTCGGTCGAATCCGCCGCGCATGCCGAATCCCCGGCAGTCGAACCGGCCCTGGAAGTGCAGCCGACCGTCCCGACCGTCCCGACCGAACCGCGAGCCGTCCCGGCTGCGCTCGACACCGCGGCTCCGGCCACGATCGTCGAGGTACCGGCAGCCGTGCCGGCACCGCAGGCCGAAATCGTCGAGCCGCAACCGGTCGTCGCAACGGAACCGGCCGTGGTCGAACCGGCGCCCGTCGCCGCGGCCCCGCAGCCGGCCCCCGTCCGCAGCGCAGCCCCCGCCGCCGCACCTGCCGACGCCTTGCAGCCGATCCTCGAGCAGGCTGGCCTGGTCTGGGTGAACACCGACGCCGACAAACTGCGTGCCGCGCAGGAAGCGGCGGCGCAGACGGTCAAGCCGCCGCGCGTGATCCGTGAGCGCAAGGCGCTGCCGCCAGACGACCACGCGCCGATGCAACAGGTCGAAACGATCAAGCATCCGCAGTAAGCCGCGTCGTTGTTCGTGAAAAAGCCCGCCCTTTCCGGCGGGCTTTTTCTTTAGGCGGTCATTTGTCGCCGCGAGCCGCGAGCCGCGCCGCTCCCCGTATACCCCGACAACGTCCGTCGCGCATCTGCCGCCACCGGCATTTCCGATAGAATCAAATCATCCACGTCCGTTAAAGCACCCGACGAAGCATTTCATGTCACGACGCATCATCCCTGTTGCCGATCTCAGCGCGGCGCCGGTCATCACCGGCCCAGTGCAGACACCTAGCGGCGTGCTGCACGATGCGCTCGCGCGTCCGCTGCACGATCTGCGCATCTCGGTGACGGACCGCTGCAACTTCCGCTGCGTGTATTGCATGCCGCGCGCAGTGTTCGACAAGGACTATGCTTTCCTGCCGCACAGCGCATTGTTGAGTTTCGAGGAGATCGAGCGGCTCGCGCAGTTGTTCGTCGCGCATGGCGTCGAGAAAATTCGCCTGACCGGCGGCGAGCCGCTTCTGCGCAAAAACCTCGAATTCCTGATCGAACGGCTCGCCCGGTTGACCACGCCTGCGGGCCATCCGCTCGATCTCACGCTGACCACCAACGGCTCGCTGCTCGCGCGCAAGGCGCGCAGCCTGAAGGACGCCGGCCTCACGCGCATGACCGTCAGCCTCGACGCGCTCGACGACGCGCTGTTCCGCCGCATGAACGACGCCGACTTCGCGGTCGCCGACGTGCTCGATGGCATTGCCGCCGCGCATGCGGTCGGGCTCGCGCCGGTCAAAGTAAACATGGTCGTCAAACGCGGTACCAACGACGGCGAAATCGTCCCCATGGCGCGTCATTTCAAAGGCACGGGCGCGGTGCTGCGCTTCATCGAGTACATGGACGTCGGCACCTCGAACGGCTGGAACATGACCGAAGTGCTGCCTTCCGCCGAGGTCGTCACGCGCATCGCCGAGCATCTCCCGCTGGTGCCGCTCGAAGCGCACAGCGCCGCCGAAACTGCGCAACGCTGGGGTTATGCCGACGGCGGCGGCGAGATCGGCGTCATTTCGAGCGTCACCCGCGCGTTCTGCGGCAATTGCACGCGCGCGCGTTTGTCGACCGAGGGCAAGCTATACCTGTGCCTGTTCGCATCGACCGGACATGACCTGCGCGCGCTGTTGCGCGGCGGTGCGAGCGATGCCGGGATCGCCACCGCCATCGCCGAAATCTGGCAGGGCCGCGGCGACCGCTACTCGCAGCTGCGCGGCAGCCAGCCGGCCGACCAGGGCGAGCCGGCCAAGCGTCGCGTGGAAATGTCCTACATCGGCGGCTGAGCGGCCGACGCATGTCCATCCCCCGCGAACAGATCACTGGCCTCGTGCTCGCGGGCGGGCGCGGCACGCGCATGGGCGGCGTCGACAAGGGGTTGCAGCCGCTGCACGGCGAACCGCTCGCCGCTCACGTGCTGCGGCGCCTCGCGCCGCAGACCGGCCCGCTGATGATCAGCGCGAACCGCCATCCCGACACCTATGCGGCGCTCGGCGCGCCATATCGCGCAACGCTCGTCGCCGACACCCTTCCCGACTTTCCCGGCCCGCTCGCCGGCATGCTCGCCGGACTGCGCGCCGCCGGCACGGCGTACCTGCTGAGCGCGCCCTGCGATTCGCCGTGGCTACCAGCCGACCTCGCCGCGCGCCTCGCGGATGCGCTCGACGCGAACCACGCCGAGATCGCAACGGTCACCACCGTCGACACCGGTGGAGAAACCTCCCTGCACCCGGTATTCGCACTGATGCGCACCGCCGTCGCGGACGACCTGGCCGCGTTCCTGGCTTCCGGCGAGCGCAAGGTCCGCGCGTGGTACGCGCGCCACAAGACGGTCGAAGTCGTCTTTGCCGACGAGCGCGCGTTCTACAATGCCAACTCGTTACAAGAACTCGCCGACCTCGAACGCAATCGGGGCCCCGGCTGACATCCGCTCCGGCCGCACGGCAACAGCCGCGCCCATCACCGGTCGCGACGCCCAGCCATTCATGACCACGCTCAACGACTTTTCCCGCTGCGTCGCGCAGTACGATCCTCATGCGCTACCCGTCCCGGCCGCTCAGGCGATCGTCCGGCAGTGGGCGACGCCGGTCGCGGCCGTCGAGCGCCTGGCGTTGCGCGATGCACTCGACCGCGTGCTAGCCGCCGACATCGTGTCGCCGATCGACGTGCCCGCGCACGACAACTCCGCGATGGACGGCTACGCGTTCAATCACGCGGCGCTCGCGGCCGCTATGCGAGGCGGCGCGGACAGCGTCGAGCTGACGGTTGCCGGCAAGGCACTCGCCGGTCATCCGTTCGCGGGCCGCGTCGCGGCGAACCAGTGCGTGCGCGTGATGACGGGCGCCTGCATGCCTGCCGGTTGCGACACCGTCGTGCCGCAGGAACAGGTGCAGCGCGACGGTGCGGATTCCACGTCGATCCGCTTCGCCGCCGGCGCGGTGGCGGCGGGCGCGAACCGCCGCCGCGCCGGCGAAGATCTCGCGCGCGGCCACGTCGCGCTGCATGCCGGCCGCATCGTGCGCGCCTCGGACCTCGGCCTGCTCGCGTCGCTCGGCATTGGCGAAGTCAGCGTGCGGCGGCGTTTGCGCGTCGCGTTCTTTTCGACCGGCGACGAACTGCGCTCGCTCGGCGAGCCGCTCGACGCGGGCTCGGTCTACGACAGCAACCGCTACACGCTGTTTGCGATGCTGCGGCGCCTGAACATCGACGCGCTCGATCTCGGCGTCGTGCGTGACGAGCCGGCCGCGCTCGAAGCCGCGCTGCGCAGTGCCGCGGCCAACGCCGACGTGGTGCTGACTTCGGGCGGCGTGTCGGTGGGCGAAGCGGACTTCACGAAGCAGCTGCTACAGACCTTCGGCGACGTCGCCTTCTGGAGTCTCGCGATGCGTCCCGGCCGGCCGCTCGCGTTCGGCCGCCTGTGGTCCGGCGAAAAGCCCGGGCTCGGCAAACCTGCGCTATTCTTCGGCCTGCCCGGCAACCCGGTCGCCGTGATGGTGACGTTCTATCAGATCGTGCGCGAAGCGCTGCTGCTGATGGCCGGCGCGACGCCGCGGCCGCTGCCGGTGATTCACGCGACGAGCCGCGTGGCGGTGGGCAAGCGCGCGGGCCGCACCGAATTCCAGCGCGGCATCGCCGAACAGGACGCGCAAGGACACTGGCACGTGAGCCCGACCGGGTCGCAAAGCTCAGGCGTGCTGAGCTCAATGAGCGAAGCGAACTGCTTCATCGTGCTCGGCCACGACGAGGGCGACATCGAGGTCGGCGATCGCGTGTCGATCATGCTGTTCGACGGTCTCATCTGACGTTCCAGGCGGCGCATCGATCGCACGACATCGGCTCCACAGCAGCACTTCATCGACACTCCACCCACTATCACTACCACGACACACGGGTTTGACTTACATGAAAAAACAGATCTCGTTCATCGCACCGGGACAGACGGCCAAGGCGCTGATCCTCGTCTATCTGACGTTCTCGGTGCCGATCGTGCTGCTCGGCGTGGTGGTCGCGTTCGTGCGCTATGGCTCGGTCGAGCTGAGCACGGTGTTCAGCGCGCTGCTGCTGAACGCGATCCTCGGCTTCGTGCTGTTGTGGATCGCGTGCCACGCCTACAACTGGGTCGCGTCGCGCTTCGGTGGTATCGAAATCCATCTGGCCGACGCACCGGAAGAAGCGTAATGCCCGCGACGATCCGCGCCGCCAAGCCCGCGGATACCGGCGCGATCTTCGCGCTCACCTACGAACTCGCGCAGTTCGAGAACCTCACGCACATCTTCGTCGCGACGGAAGATAGCCTGCGCGACGCGCTGTTCGGCGCGCGGCCGTCGATCGAAGCGCTGGTTGCCGAAGACGCGGGGAGCATCGTGGGCTATGCACTGTTCTTCCACAATTTTTCGAGCTTCGCGGGCCGCCGCGGGCTCTATCTTGAAGACGTCTACGTGCAGCCCGCGCAGCGGGGCAGCGGGCTCGGCACCGCGCTTCTGCGACACGTCGCGGCGCTGGCGGTGGAGCGGCAATGCGCGCGCTTCGAGTGGACCGTGCTCGACTGGAATCAGCCGGCGATCAGCTTCTATCAGAAGATGGGGGCGACGGTGTTGCCGGACTGGCGCGTCGTGCGCGTGACGGGCGATGCGCTGGCGCGGCTGGCTGCAAGGGCCTGAATTCCAGCGCCTCGCCCCTCATTGCTCATCAGGCTCCACATTCGACAGCGCATCGCCGAGCAACCCGCTCGCCTCGTCGCCCGGTAACGCCTCGACGTCGCGCAGCTTGCGGTTCATCATGCGCGTGCGCGTTTCCGCGGCCTCGATCGAACGCGTGACGGTTTCGAGCTGCGCCTTGGTCTTCGCGAGCACGTCGCCGAATTTGCCGAACTCCGTCTTCACCGCGCCGAGTACCTGCCACACCTCGCTCGAACGCTTTTCGATCGCGAGCGTGCGGAAACCCATCTGCAGACTATTGAGCAACGCGGTCAGCGTGGTCGGCCCCGCAATCGTCACGCGATAGTCCCGCTGCAACAGATCCGTGAGCCCCGGTCGGCGCAGCACTTCCGCGTACAGGCCTTCGGTCGGCAGGAACAGCAGCGCGAAGTCGGTCGTATGCGGCGGCGCCACGTACTTCTCCGCGATCGTGCGCGCCTCCGCGCGAATTCGCACTTCGAGCGCGCGCGATGCTTCCTCGACCGCGACCGGATCGGCGCGCTCCTGCGCTTCGATCAGCCGCTCGTAGTCCTCGCGCGGGAACTTGGCGTCGATCGGCAGCCATACCGGCGTATTCGCGCCGCCGGGCTCCTGCCGCCCCGGCAGACGAATCGCGAACTCCACGCGATCGGCGCTCTTCGGCACCGTCGCGACGTTCTTCGCGTATTGATCGACGGTCAGCAGTTGTTCGAGCAAGGCTTCGAGCTGCACTTCGCCCCACGTGCCGCGCGTCTTCACGTTGGTCAGCACGCGCTTCAGATCGCCGACGCCGGCCGCCAGCGTCTGCATTTCACCGAGGCCGCGATGCACCTGTTCGAGCCGGTCGGACACGAGCTTGAACGACTCGCCGAGACGCTGCTCAAGCGTTGCGTGCAGTTTTTCGTCCACGGTGCGGCGCATTTCCTCGAGCCGCGTCGCGTTGTTCGCCTCGATGTCCTTCAGACGCTGCTCGATCGTCGCGCGCACTTCGGCGAAGCGCCGGTCGTTCGCCTCGGTTAGTTGCCCGAGTTGCAGGCTCAGCGTGTCGCCGAACTGCTTCAACGAGCGGCCCTGCTCGTCGCGCGCCTGCTGCGCCTGTGCCTGCAGGCTGTGACGCACGGCGTCGAGCTGTTGCGCGAAGCCGTCGATCTTGCCGCCCTGCACCGTCGTCATGCTGCTGAACTGCGCGGCGAGCGTCTGCTGAAAATGCGCGAAGCCGCTGCTTTGCTCGGTGCGCGACACGCGCGCGGTCTCGGCGATGTCGTTGCGCAGTTGCCGCTCGAGCCGCTCGGCGGTATGCGCCTGCGCGTCGACGACGGCATCGACGCGTTCGTTCAGCACCTCGAACTGTTCGCGCTGCTCCGTGCGGTCGTGACCGCGTAGCAGCAAGGCGAGTGCGATCACGAGGGCAACCGCCAGCACCGCGACGGCCGCCACCAGAATCATTGTCATGAACGCGCCTTGCCGATCACGTCTGGGTTGATCGGATTCGGCGGCTGACCGGCGCGCGGTCCTGCGCCGAGGCCCGCGATCAGGTTGTCCGCGGCGAGATTCGCCATGGCGCGGCGCGTGGTTTCGGTCGCGCTCGCGATGTGCGGCGTCAGCACGACGTTCGGCACGTTCAGCAGCGCCGGGTGCAGTTGCGGCTCGCCTTCGAACACGTCCAGACCGGCCGCCGCGATGCGCCTGTCACGCAGCGCGTCGGCCAACGCCGCATCGTCGACGATGCCGCCGCGCGCGATGTTGGTGAGCGTCGCGCTCGGCTTCATCAGCGCCAGTTCGGCTGCGCCGATCGTGTGGTGGTTGCCTTTGTTGTACGGCAGCACCAGCACGACGTGGTCGGCGCGCCGCAGCAGATCCTCTTTCGACACGTACTCCGCGTTCAGCTCGGCCTCGATTTGCGGCGCGACGCGCGAGCGATTGTGATAGATGACCCGCATGTTGAAGCCCTGCGCGCGCCGCGCGAGCGCCTGGCCGATGCGGCCCATGCCGATCACGCCGAGCGTCGAACCGTATAGGTCGCTGCCGAGGAAGCCGTCGTAGCTCCACTTCTGCCAATGTCCGGCGCGCAGCCAGTGCTCCGATTCGGCGATGCGGCGCGCGGCGGCCATCATCAGCGCCCAGCCGAAATCGGCGGTCGATTCGTTCAGCACGTCCGGCGTGTTGGTGCCGAGTACATTCGCCGCGTTGAACGCGGCCATGTCGAAGTTGTTGTAGCCGACCGCCATGTTCGACACGACGCGCAGACGCGGCGCCGCGGCGAGCACGCCCGCGTCGATCATCTCGCCGGCCGTCAGTGCGCCGTCCTTGTCCGCGAGACGGCGCTTCAGTTCGTCGGCGGGCAACACGTCGCCCTCGTTCCAGTCGACGTCGAAGTACTGCTTGAGCCGGTCGATCACGTCGGGAAAGATCGAACGGGCAACGAGGATTTTCTGCAATGCAAGTCTCCGTATCGCACGTCGAGGGATTGTCTCGGCGTTGCAGAGTCAGCGTTCAAAAAAGAGCCAGCCGGTCAGCGCGAACAACGGCAGCAGCACCGCGCCGGACCAGCCCAGATACGCAAAAAAGCTCGGCATGCGCACGCCGCGCGATTGCGCGATCGCCTTCACCATGAAGTTCGGCGCGTTGCCGATGTAGGTGTTCGCGCCCATGAACACGGCGCCGGCCGAAATCGCCGCGAGCGTGGTCGCGCCGGTGGTCATCAAGGTCTGCGCATCGCCGCCGGCCAGGTTGAAGAATACGAGGTAGGTCGGCGCGTTGTCGAGAAACGAAGATAGCAGGCCGGTCGCCCAGAAGTACATGATGTCGCGCGGCTCGCCTGACGGGTCATTGACCAGATGGACGATGCCCGCGAACGCGCCGGCCTCTCCCGCGCGCAGGATCATGATAACCGGCACGATCGTCACGAAGATGCCGGCGAACAGTTTGGCGACTTCCTCGATCGGCGCCCAGTTGAAGTCGTTGCCCGCGCGGGCCGCGCGCGGTGTCCACGCGAGCGATAGCAGCGTGACGACGATCAGCGCGGCGTCGCGCACGATGTTTTGCAACGCGACGTGCGTGCCGAGCACGTCGAATGTGATTTGCGGGCGCCACAGGCCGCTCATCAGCACGAACGCGATCACCGCGGCGAGCAGCACGAAATTGATCTTGCCGTCGATGCCGAGCGGCGCGCCGTCGGGCGTCGGATCGAGGAAAGCCGAACGCGCTTCCTCGCGCTGGTGAAAGTAGTACGAGTCGAGTGCATAGAAAACGGCAAGCAGCAGGCCGCTCACGAACAGCATCGGGGGCGTGAGATGCGTAGTGGTCCAGAAAAAGCTTACGCCTTCGAGAAAACCGAGGAACAGCGGCGGGTCGCCGAGCGGCGACAGCGCGCCACCGACGTTCGCGACGAGGAAGATGAAGAACACGACCACGTGGGTCACGTGGCGGCGATTGTCGTTTGCGCGCAGCAACGGGCGGATCAGCAGCATCGCCGCGCCGGTCGTACCCATCACGCTCGCGAGCAAGGTGCCGAGCGCGAGAATCGCGGTGTTCAGACGCGGTGTGCCATGCAGGTTGCCGCGTACGCAGATGCCGCCTGCGACGGTATAGAGCGCGGTCAGCAGGATGATGAACGGGATGTACTCGTCGAGCATGGCATGCGCGAGCGCGCCGAGCGCCGCGCTCGCGCCGAAGCTCACGGCAAACGGCACGATGAACGCGAGCGCCCACGCCGCGGCGATCTTGCCGAAGTGGTGATGCCAGAGGGCTGGCGCGATCAGCGGAAGGATCGCGATCGACAGCAGCACACCCGCGAAGGGCAAGCCCCACAACGCCGACAAGCGCGCGCCGTCGAGGAGCGTCTCAGCCTGCACGGACGGCGAGCACAGCGCAAGCATCGACGCAACGGCGAGCCACCGGCCCGCCTGCGAATTCATGCCGTTACAGGCCGCGCGACGGCTTGCAACCGCACGCACGACAGATAACGCGTGTGTCGCGTATGCGCTGGCACGCCGCCGCGCGACGCGTTCAAGCATCCTGCACGACGATCGCATGCACCCGGTAGGGGCCGTGCGCGCCCAGCACGATGGTCTGCTCGATGTCGCCGGTGCGCGATGGTCCCGACACGAAATTGACCGCGCGCGGCAGCTCGCCGCGTTCCTTGCGGATCAGGTCGAACGCCTCTTCATGACCCGCGACGATCCGCGAGCCCGGCACGATCGCGATGTGCGTCTCTGGCAGCAGCCCGGCCGACGCATACGTCTCGGGACCGGACAGCAACACGAGCGTGCCGGTCTCCGCGGTCGCGCAGAAACAGCCGGTGAGACCGACCACGTCATTGTCTTGCGGTTTGCGAAATTCGACGGCGAGGCCGGCTGCGGCCCACGGCAGATCACGCAGCGTTTGCCACGCGATGGCCTGCAACGGCAAACCGTGTTGCGTCAGATAGCGATGCGCGGCTGCGGGTACATCGGCGAAGGTTTGAACGGTGTCGACAGTACTCGCCATTTTCTGCGCTTCCTCGATGAAGCGCGCGCGCAGATCGGTGGGCATGTCCGGACGCGGACCGGCCGGATGACGCGTGAGATAGTCCGCCGCGGCTTCGCGCTCGGCGGCGCTCGGTTCGGGCTCGCGCTCTTGCGCGGCGCGGATGCGCGCCAGGATGTTGCGGCGGGCGATCGATGTGTCCATGGGCGAAATCCTCGTGTCGACGGCCGTGCGATATGGCGAGGATTATACCGGCCGCGCTCCGCGCGAACACCCTGGCCGAACGGCATATTGCCGCCAGTCGATCGCGCGGCGACACTGTTGGCCGTGCCCCCGAACGCGAGCAGATCATGGTCAGGCGACGAACCGAAAAGCAGTCCGCAAAGCGCGCTACCTGGCCGCCTCTTCTTCCGGCTGCGCGATGCCGAACACCTGGCGCAGATACGCGAGATACGCCTTGTCCTCGCACATGTTCTTGCCCGGCGAGTCCGACAATTTCGCGACCGGCTGACCGTTGCAACGAACCATCTTGATCACGATCTGCAGCGGGTTGTAGCCGAGGTCGTTGGTCAGATTGGTGCCCACGCCGAACGCGAGCTTGCAGCGGCCGCGGAAGCGCTCGTATAGCTGCAGCACCTTCGGGATGTCGAGCGCGTCGGAGAACACGAGGACCTTGGTGCGCGGGTCGCAACGATTCGCCTCGTAGTGTTTGAGCAGGCGCTCGCCCCAGTCGAACGGGTCGCCGGAGTCGTGGCGAGCGCCGTCGAACAGCTTGCAGAAGTACATGTCGAAGTCGCGCAGGAACGCCTGCATGCCGTACACGTCGGAGAGCGCGATCCCGAGGTCGCCGCGATATTCCTTCGCCCACATCTCGAAGCCGAAGATCTGCGAGTCGCGCAGCCGCGGACCGAGTGCCTGGCAAGCCTGCAGGTACTCGTGCGCCATCGTGCCGAGCGGTGTCAGGCTGTGCTTCATCGCGTAGAAGACGTTGCTCGTGCCGGCGAACTGCTCGCCGAGACCGTCCTTCAGCGTGAGGATCACTTCCTCGTGCCACTGCTTCGAGAAGCGGCGGCGCGTGCCGTAATCGGCGATCTTGCAGTCGGCGAACTCCGGACGAGCGCCGAGCAGTTGAATCTTGTCGAGCAGACGGCCACGGCCTACGTGATAGTCGGGCGTTTGCTGGGTGTTGCGGAAATAGACTTCGTTGACGATCGCGAGCATCGGAATTTCGAAGAGGATCGTATGCAGCCACGGCCCCTTGATGTCGATGTCGATTTCGCCATTGCCCTTCGGCGACGGCGTGATCGAAATGTACTTCTCGTTCAGATGGAACAACGCGAGGAACTCGATGAAGTCGCCCTTGATGAAGCGCATGCGGCGCAGGTAGTCGAGTTCGTCGTCGGTGAAACGCAGTTCGCAGAGCTTGCGCACTTCGTCGCGAATCTCGTCGATGTACGGCACCAGATCGACGTTCGGCGTGCGGCAGCGGAAGCGGTACTCCACGTTGGCGGCGGGGAAGTGATGCAACACCACCTGCATCATCGTGAACTTGTACAGATCGGTATCGAGCAGCGAAGTAATAATCATGATGGTACGAACTGGACCGCTGAAAAAACGAAAAGGGCTCACTGCACCCTTGCAACGGGCGCGCTGAACCGAGCGGCGCGCCAACCTGATGCATGTTACCCGAATGCGTCCGCATCCAGCGTCCCACCGGGCCTTCGCCGCCATTGCGCGGCCGCTCGGGGCACCCCATAAACTAATCACAAAAACATATAAGACGCACGGCCCGATGCTTTATGCGCCTGTTGACGTTACGTTACAATAGTTGTCTTGGCGTCCGCGCCCTCCCCGATTCCGCATGCAGGAGCTGCCTGAATGACTCACGTTGTGACCGAAAGCTGCATCAAGTGCCGCTATACCGACTGCGTCGATGTGTGCCCGGTGGACTGCTTTCGCGAAGGTCCCAACTTCCTCGCGATCGACCCCGATGAATGCATCGACTGCGCCGTGTGCGTGGCCGAGTGCCCGGTGAACGCCATCTATGCCGAAGAAGACGTGCCGGGCGACCAGCAGGACTTCATCGCGCTGAACGCCGACCTGGCGAAAGCGTGGCCGAGCATCACGAAGACCAAGGCACCGCTGCCGGAAGCCGAGGAATTCAAGGATGTGAAGGAAAAGCTCGCGCTGCTCGCGCGCTGAGCGCTGCCGCCTGTCACCTGCCTTGGCCGTTCAGATTCAGTATCAGGATGAACGCCGAAGTATTGACAGACGTTTCAGCTGCCTCTACAATTTCGCTTCTCTGCTGTTGTTGTTCTGTTCCTCGATAGCTCAGTCGGTAGAGCGCCGGACTGTTAATCCGTAGGTCCCTGGTTCGAGCCCAGGTCGAGGAGCCAAGAATTGCAAAAGCCCGTTAATCAGACGGGTTTTTTTATGTAGATCAAGTTGTACTGCTGTTCCTCGATAGCTCAGTCGGTAGAGCGCCGGACTGTTAATCCGTAGGTCCCTGGTTCGAGCCCAGGTCGAGGAGCCAAAAAAATTGAAAGGCCCGCATCCTTGCGGGCCTTTTTGTTTTTGTGCCACGATGGACAGCCTCACGCGCGCCCCGCGCCGTTATACGATGGCGACTTCACGGCGCACGTTTCGCCCCGCTCTGGCGTCGGCCCACTCCAGACACTCAACCGGCACGCTCATGAAATCCACCTCGCTACGCATCGCGCTCGCGGCCGCC
Organism: Paraburkholderia sp. MM5384-R2; assembly: GCF_014201025.1. NCBI lineage: Bacteria > Pseudomonadati > Pseudomonadota > Betaproteobacteria > Burkholderiales > Burkholderiaceae > Paraburkholderia > Paraburkholderia sp. MM5384-R2. The sequence continues at coordinate 46,792 of NZ_JACHDI010000006.1, read as the reverse complement.
GGCGCCCTGCTGCTTTCTTCGGCGCGCGGCGAAGAAATCGCCAGCGTCAATACGAATTTTCACGTTACCGGCTCCGACCGCGTGGTCGTGGAAGCCTATGACGATCCCATCGTGCAAGGCGTCACCTGCTACGTGTCGCGGGCGCGGACGGGCGGCGTCAAAGGCACGCTCGGCATCGCCGAAGATCCGACCGAGGCGTCGATCGCGTGCCGCCAGCTCGGGGAGTTGCATTTCACCGGCCCCGTCAAGCAGAAGGCCGACGTGTTCTCGGTCAGCATGTCGCTGATCTTCAAGTCGCTACACGTGGTGCGCGTGGTCGACACGAAGCGCAACGCCCTGGTCTATCTGACCTACAGCGACCGCGTCGTCAGCGGCAGCGCGAAAAACAGCGTGAGCGCCGTGCCGATGCCCACTGGCACGACGATTCCGGTCAAGTAAGGGCAAGTCAGGACAAGTACCGGCAATTGACGGCACCCGCGGCATGCGGCGCGGCGCTGCACACCCGCCGCCGTCCCCGACAACGACGCGTTAAACTGACCGGTCCAGCCAGACTTTCGTCATGACCGCCACCCCTCGTTTCCGCGATTCCGCCCGCTACTGGCGCACGCCGCTACTGCCCGGCGCGGATCTGCTCACCGCCGAATATCACGATCACGAGTTCGCGCCGCATTGGCACGACGCCTACACGATCCCGGTGATCGTCGCGGGTGCGGAATGCTATCGGTATAGCGGCGAGCACCATGTCGCCGAAGCGGGCAGCGTGCCGGTCATCAACCCGGGCGAGTTGCATACGGGGTCGAAGGCGGTCGAGGCGGGCTGGCGGTATCGCGTGATGTATGCGCCGGTCGGGTTCCTCTGCGCGCTGGCCGACGAAGTCGCCGGCAAGCCGCAGGCCTTACCGTGGTTCGCGCCCGGCGTGATCCGCGATTCCGATCTCGCGATGCGGCTCGCGCACGCCCACCGCCTCCTCGAAGCCGGCGACGACGCGCTCGCCGCCGAAACCGCGATGCTCGACGCGCTGTCCACGTTGCTGGTCCGCTATGCGCGGACGCGCCCCGCCACCGCTTGCGTCGCCACCGACGACACTCGCGTCGCACTGATGCAGGAGCGTCTGACCGGCGACCTCGTCGAACCGGTGACGCTCGCTGAGGTCGCGAAGGCAGCGGGTCTGTCGCCGTTCCACGCGGCGCGGCTATTCACCCAATCGACCGGCCTGCCGCCCCACGCGTGGCGCAATCAGGTGCGCCTGCAGCGCGCGCTCGCGCCGTTGCGCGCCGGCGTCCCGGTGACCGACGTCGCCGCCGCGAGCGGCTTCACCGATCAGAGCCATTTCACGCGGCATTTCCGGCGCATGTTCGGCGTGCCGCCGGGCCAATGGCAAGGAACGCAGCGCGGTTCGTAACGCGATGCGGCACCGCCGGCGCCTGCACCGCGCGCCGTGAGCGTGCCGCCGCAATCCGTCAGCCCGTCATCAGCCATCCCCCCCCGCTACACCGTAGCACCCCATCCGCAACCCGCCGCAAGAACGTACAAGTCCGAACGCCGGTCAGCCGCTATGCTTCCGACATCAAGGAGGCCTAGATTGACCGATTCCACCCAAGGCCAGCCCACCGGGGGCGGCCATCTCAAAGAATTCGCCGCCGGCGCGCGCGACATCATCCCGATGATGGTCGGCGCCGCGCCGTTCGGCGTCATTTTCGGCACGCTCGTGACGTCCAGCCCGCTGCATCTGTGGCACGGCCAGTTGATGTCGCTCGTCGTTTTCGCGGGCTCCGCGCAGTTCATCGCGCTCGGCCTGATCGCCGGGCATGCGAGCTTCGCCGTCATCTGGGCGACCACGCTCGTCGTCAATCTGCGTCACGTGCTGTATAGCGCGACGCTCGCACCGCACGTCGCGCATCTGCCGAAGCGCTGGCGTTGGGCGCTCGGCGCGCTGCTCACCGACGAAGTCTTCGCGGTCGCGTGGGAGCACTACCGGCATCGCGAGCCGGGCACGGTCGGCCCGTACTACTTCTTCGGCGCCGGCGTCGCGATGTATCTGAACTGGCAGCTATGGACCGTCGCCGGCCTGCTGTTCGGCGCGGCCTTCCCCGGCCTGCAGTCGCTCGGTCTCGACTTTGCGATGGTGGCGACGTTCATTGCGATCGTCGTGCCGCAACTGGTCGCGCTGCGCTATATCGCGGCGGCCGTCACCGCCGGCACGCTGGCGTTTTTCTGGCAGGCGTGGCCGTACAAGCTCGGCTTGCTCGGCGCAGTGTTCGCGGGAGTCGCGGTCGGCGTGCTGCTGTCGATGTCGCGTCTGAACCTGCGTGGCGCGCGCCGTCCCGTGGAGGCCACGCGATGAACTACGTCGTTCTGATCGTCGGCATGGCCGCGATTACGTGGTTGATCCGCGCGGCCGTGTTCGTGCTAGGCGACCGGCTCGTGTTCCCGCCGCTTCTGCGCGCCGCGCTTAGCTTCGTGCCGGTCACCGTGCTGACCGCGATCATCGTCCCGATGGCCGTGTCGCCGCACGGCAACAACGCCGAGCTGAGCTGGCGCAATCCGCAGCTGGTCGGCGCGCTCGCCGCGATCGTCGTTAGCGCGCTGACGCGCCGGCCGCTGCTGACGATCGCAGTCGGTCTAGGCGCGTTCTTCGTCTGGCAGTGCGTGGTGCTGAAGTAAGCGCGCCCTGTCTCTACGCTCATCGACTCATCAGCGGTCCCGTCGACACCTCGCCGCGTCGCGGGCCGCGCACTCCCGTTCAAGCGACTCCCAAGCGGGCCATCGCCCGAAGCTTCCCTCCAAAGCGTCCACGCGTCGCCGGGCCGCCCTCAAGTTTCCCGCCACCCCGCCGATATGCAGTCGAGGTCCGCTCATCGGGAGTCGTCCCGCTGGTTACGCGGCAACAGGCTGGATCAAGCGCGTCGGCAACCGGCGTCGCATCGCCTCGGTGCGCAAGCGGCCGGGCGATCTTGCGACGGCGCGCCGCGCGCGGCCGCATTAAACGGGATAACACATGGGTCAAATCACCCTGAAGCTCAAGGACGAGACCGTCGCGTCGCTGCGCAAGGACTTCGAGGCTTTTTTACGGGTCTCGCTGAAGCTCGATCCGCAGTTCGCGACGCCGTCGTTCGAGGATTTCTTACGCGCCAAGCTGCTCGACAACATGGTGCCGCTCACCGAGCACGCGGTACAGCGGATGCTGCAAGGCGGCCAGTACGCGTGGGCCAAACGCACGCTCGACAAGGAATTCCCGGACGTCGTGTCGATCCTGATGCGGCAGGCGGGCGAGTTCGGCTTCGGTTTCGCGGCGCGCTCGGAATGGACGCCCGAGGAGCTCACCAAGCAATGCCGCGACTGGGCCGCCGCAATCGTCAAGGAAGCGGAAGGCGACGCGACGCTGGTCGACCCCCTCGCCTCGCAGATCAAGAGCACCGTGCAGGACATTCAGGCACTCGAGGAAGTGATGCAGACGCCGGCATGGCGGCTCGTCGAATCGCTGCGCCAGCGCGTCTACGAGGCGAAGGTCGCGTGCGAGACGAGCGTGGGCAGCACCGCGCGCGAGAAGCTCGGCGAACTGCGTGGGCTGTTGCGGCTAGGCATTTCGCACGGCACGTTCCAGAAGCAGGAAGCGCAGCAGATCATGGAGTATCTGCGGCTCTTGAAGCCGGAGATTTTCGTCGAGGAGCCGTACGACGTGTTCTCGCGGCTCGCGGCATGGCTGCGCAATTTCTTCGTGCCGCCGCCTCCGGTCGCGCAGCAACAGCAGCGGCAGTCGCGCTGAGCTTCCACTGACCCGCGCGGCGCGCGTCCCTTCGTCGGATAAACGCGGCCCCTGCCCGCGAGTCGATCCCAATGCGCGGTGCTAGCCGCTCAATCCCACATCTTCCTGAGCTTCGCCGCGATCTCGATCTTCGCCTGCGCGGCCGCGGCGAGCCCCGCCGCGCTCGGCGCGCTCGCCACCGCAATGCGCGGCCATGCATAGGCGTCGAACAGCGGCAGCATCGGCGTGGCGATGAAGCGCGTGCGCGACGCCCACACATGGCGGTCGCCCAGATGCGTCTGGTTGTGCACGTAAAAGCGCTGCGGCACGACGATGTGCAGGTCTTCCTTCGCGCGCGTCATCGCCACGTAAAGCAGGCGCCGCTCCTCGTCGATTTCCTCGTCGCTGCCGGTGCCGAGATCGGACGGAATACAGCCGTCGACGCCGTTCAGGACGAACACGTTGCGCCACTCCTGACCCTTCGCCGAATGGATCGTCGACAGGATCAGGTAGTCCTCGTCGATCAGCGGCACGCCGGATTCGTCGCTGGTCGCGTCGGGCGGATCGAGCGTCAATTCGGTCAGGAAGCGTTCACGCGACGGATACGTACCCGCGATGCTTTCCATCTGCAGCAGGTCCGCGTGACGGATCGCGGCGTCCTCGTGGTTGCGCTCCAGATGCGGCTCGTACCAGCGCCGCACCATCTCGAACCCGGCGGGCCACGGCGTTTGTCGGCCGTATACGCTCGACATCAGCTTGACGAACGGATGCCAGTCTTCCTGCGTGCGCGCGGGCGCCGCAAACGCGGCCAGCACACCGCCCGCGGTCGCGACCGGATCGCCGCCGTCCGCGCGCGCGACGATGTCGTCGAGCACCTTCGCCGCGGTGGCCGGGCCGACGCCCGGCAGCAACTGCACGACGCGAAAGCCGGCGACGCGATCGCGCGGATTCTCGGCCCAGCGCAGCACCGCGAGCACGTCCTTCACATGCACCGAGTCGAGAAATTTGAGCCCGCCGAACTTGACGAATGGAATGTTGCGGCGCGTGAGCTCGATCTCGAGCGCGGCGCTGTGATGCGCGGTGCGAAACAAAACCGCCTGCGACTTCAGCTTCACGCCCTGCTCGCGCGCCTCGAGCACCTGCTCGACGACGTAGCGAGCTTGCGCGGCATCGTCGGCGACCGTGACGATGCGCGGGCGCTGCGCCGACGCCTTGTCGGTCCACAGATTCTTGGTGTAGCGCTCGCTCGCGAGTTCGATCACCGCGTTCGACGCGGCGAGAATCGGCTCGGTCGAGCGATAGTTGCGCTCGAGCGTGACCTGCCTGGCGGGCGGCTCGAACTGCGTGGGAAAGTCGAGGATATTGCGCACCGTCGCGCCGCGAAACGAATAGATCGACTGCGCGTCGTCGCCGACCACGGTCAGGCCACGGCCGTCCGGCTTCATCGCGAGCAGGATCGACGCCTGCAGGCGGTTGGTGTCTTGGTATTCGTCGACCAGAACATGATCGAAACGCGCCGACAGATCGGCCGCGATGCTGGGCTCGGCGGCCATGTGCGACCAGTAGAGCAGCAGATCGTCGTAGTCGAGCACGCTCTGCTTCTGTTTGGCGTCGACGTATGCGGCGAACAGCCGGCGCAGATCGTCCTCCCACTCGCGACACCACGGAAACGCGCGGTCCAATACCTGGCCGAGCGATGCGCCGGTGTTGACGACACGCGAGTAGATCGCGAAGCAGGTGCCCTTCGCCGGAAAGCGCCGCTCCTTCGCGGACAGTCCAAGCTCGTGGCGCACGAGGTTCATCAGGTCGGCGGAGTCTTCGCGGTCGTTGATCGTGAACGCGGGCGCGAGGCCGATCAGATCCGCGTATTCGCGCAACAGCCGCGCGCCGACACTATGGAAGGTCCCCGCCCACGTGAGCCCTTGCGCGAGCGCGGCGCGTGGGCCGACGGTAGTGGCCGCGGCGCCCGCGATGCGGGTCACGCGGCGGATCATTTCGAGCGCCGCGCGGCGCGAGAAGGTCAACAGCAGGATGCGCTGCGGATCGGCGCCCTTCACCACCAGATTGGCGACGCGGTGCGCGAGCGTGTTGGTCTTGCCGGAGCCGGCGCCCGCGATCACGAGCAGCGCGCCGGGCAGCGCGTCCGGCGTGTCGGACCCGTATTCGACGGCTTCGCGTTGGGCGTCGTTGAGCTTCGCTAGCCAGGCGGCGGTATCGAACGACGGAGCGGACTCGGCGACGGTGGACACTGATCGGTTTCGCGGGTTGGATGGATTTTCAGGATGCGACGCACACTGTATATCCATACAACCTCGTGCGACAAGCGCCCCTTTTTTCGGGCGCCTATCCGCCCGCGGCGCGCGAGCCTCGCAGACCCGCGCGCCGCGGCATCCAGCAGGGCTTAGTGCTTGACGTCCGCGCCATCGCCCTGCGCGGCAGCCTGCCCTTCCATGTTCATCTTCATTTCGTTATTGGCGGTCTGTTTGTCCGCCTTCTGGTTCAGCTTCGCGCCGCGCACCTGCTCCTTGTACTGGTCCTTCGCGGCCTTCTGCTCCGCCTTCAATTCCGCTTTCGAGGACTTCCTGGCCGCGCGATACTCGGCGTTGGCCTTCGCGTCGGCGTCGCGCTTCTGCACGAGCGGGTCGGTCGAGCCCGAAGCCGTCAAACGGGCCGGCGGCGGCGCCTCGACCCCTTGCGCGGCGGGTGCGCCCGGGACTTGCTGCATGCCTTGCGTCGAAGGCGCCACCTGCATGCGCTGGACGCCAGCCGCGGACGGCGGCGCCATGTCGGCGGCGCCCTGGCTCTGGCTCTGGATCTGCGCCTGAGCGCCGATGCCTGCTGCCGGCTGCGCGGTCTGCGCAACGGCCGCCGTCGCGGCAAAAGCAGTGAGGGCGGTACCGATCAGGAGCGAACGAATCTGGGTCATGGTTATCCTCTCTGGAGTTGTTGTGACACGGGCGGACTCTCTGGCGTCGTGATGACAGAACGTCGCGCGCGCCTCGTCCGGTCTGTGCGTCGCTGGATGGACGGCCGGGGAGCGATCCCGGAAGCCAGCGGGCTTTGCTGCTGAACTGCACTCTAGGAGTGGAATCCATCCGGCGCGACCAGCGTTACGGAACGTTTCACTTTCCGACGACTGAATAACATCTACTTTCATTTGCTTGCGCGAAGGGCTCGCCGGATGGCCGCGCCGCCACTCCGGGTGCGCTTGCTTTATGATGCGAACCCCAACGCGACCCCGTGCCCAAAGGTGCAAACGCCATGCCCAACCTCAATTTCACGCTGACCGGCGAATACGTCGAACTCCACAATCTGCTGAAGATCACGGGCCTCGCGGATAGTGGCGGCTCCGCGAAAATGATGGTTGCCGACGGCGCCGTGATGGTCGATGGCCGGGTCGAGACGCGTAAGACCTGCAAGATCCGCGCGGGCCAGGTCGTACTGCTCGGCGATACGCGGATCGCGGTCCACGAAAGCTGACGACAGTCCGGAAAATCGCAGGACGGCACGCACCAGAAACGTGCGTCGTCCATCGACAGCGGCCGGGGGAGGCAATAAGCTGTCGGTTTCGACAGGTAAACGACGGACCGCGCCACGGGCGAGGGGTCGGCTGACCGGCTCGGCGCCGCGTCGCGTTTTTTTCCCGCCCGCTGCCCGGCCGCTCCAACGCCCGTCGGAGCACGCGGCGAGATGCAATGCGGCGCCGCTCGCGCCCGCCTTTCGCTGACGCCACCGCTGTTGCCACCGCTGCCACTTTTCGCCGTCAGGCATTCGATGACTCAACCCAGCTTCGCCCGCGCGGCCAGCCGGCCGCCGACCCTATCCCGCCACGCGGCCGACACCGCGCGGCTCGCCGCGCCGCTCGCGATCGCGCAACTGTCGCAAATGGCGATGAGCGTCACCGACACGATCCTGCTCGGCTCGCTCGGCCCCGATGCGCTCGCCGCCGGCGGCCTCGGCGCGAACCTCTTTTTCGTCGTCGTCACGCTGCTGCAGGGCGTGCTGACCTCGGTCAGCGTCAGCGTCGCGCACGCGCGCGGCGCGCAGGACGACGGCCGGGTGCCGCATATTTACTGGACCGGTTTCGTGCTGTCGGTGCTGCTGTCGGTGCCGGCGTTCATCCTGCTGTCGTTCGCGTCGAGGATCCTGCTCGCGGTCGGCGAGCCGGGCCTGCTCGCGCACAACGTCGGCCGATACGCGGCGGTGTTGCGTTGGGGCGCACCCGCGAGCCTGATCGGCGTCGGTCTGATGCGCTCGTTCCTGCCGGCGATCGGCGCGGCACGGCGCCTGTTGTGGGTGTCGATCGCGAGCGTCGGCGTGAACGGCTTCCTGAACTACGGGCTCATCCACGGCGCGTACGGGCTGCCGCGGCTGGGTTTTCTCGGCTCGGCGGCCGCGACCACGATCACCGTGTGGCTGACCGCGCTCGTGCTGATGGCGCTACTGCATCTGCGGCCGCGCTTCCGCCATTTCGTCGTCGCGACGCGGCCGAAGCTGCCGTTGATGGGCGAATTGTTCGGCATCGGCTGGCCGGTCGCGATCACCTACGGCGTCGAGTCGACGCTGTTCCTCGCCACTGGCCTGATGGTCGGCCTGCTCGGCGAATCGCAACTGGCCGCGCATCAGATCGCGCTGAACGTCGCGTCGGTCGCGTTCATGGTGCCGCTGTCGATCGGCCAGGCGGCCAACGTGCGGGTCGGCTACTGGGCCGGCGCCGGTCAGCCGCTCGCCGCGCGCCACGCGGGCTTCGTCGCGCTCGCACTCGGCGTCGGCTTCATGTCGATGTCGGGCCTCGTGCTGATCACCGCGCCGCACTGGATCGTCGGTCTGTATCTGCATCTGGACGACCCGGCCAACGCGCCGACCATCGCGCTCGCCAGTTCGCTGCTCGGCGTGGCGGCGATTTTCCAGATCGTCGACGGGATGCAGGCGGTGGGCTCCGGTTGTCTGCGCGGCCTGAAGGATACGCGCGTGCCGATGATCGCCGCCGCGTTCGGCTACTGGGTGATCGGTTTTCCGACCGGCTATCTGCTCGCGTTTCACGCCGGCCTCGGCGCGCGCGGCTTGTGGTGGGGGCTCGCCGCAGGTCTCGCGAGCGTCGCGCTGCTGATGACGCTGCGTTTTCACAGGCTAAGCCAGCGGCAGGCGCCGACGGCGGCATCGGCCACGCCGCCCGCGCGCTCGGCTCGAGCGAAGTAGCGGCAAGCCCCACTCCTGAAGCACTCCCTGTAAAAGGTAAAATGGCCGCCGCGGCCCGCGAGCGCTAACCCGCGCTCACGCGCCACGAACCGCACGACGGCGCACCTCACGAAGGCAGGCGCCGGACTGGCGCCGCTCGCGCGCTCACCATTGCCCGCTTCGCGTGCGGCTTCAATTGGCCGCCCGTTTTTGCCGCGCTTTCGCCACGGCGCTTGGCCGTAGCCGCTTCACCCGCTTTGGCGCGGCAAACGCCGCATCGCCGGCCGACATCCGGCCGCGCCGCAGCCCCCGCTTTCCCGCGATACAACATAACCAAGGACCACCCGCCATGCTTGCCCGCGTCACCCGCCTGTTCCCGCTCTGGGCCGTGCTCGTCTCGGTCGCCGCGTACTTCTCGCCGGCCTCGTTTTCCGGCGTTGCGCCGCACGTCACCACGCTCCTCACGATCATCATGCTGGCGATGGGCGTCACGCTGTCGGCCGGCGATTTCCTGCGCGTGTTTTCGCGGCCCGCGCCGGTGATCGCCGGCATCGTGCTGCACTACCTCGTGATGCCGCTCGCCGCGTGGGTCATCGCCAGGGCGCTGCGCATGCCGCCCGAGCTGACCGCCGGCATGGTGCTGGTCGGCAGCGTCGCGAGCGGCACCGCGTCGAACGTGATGATTTATCTCGCGCGCGGCGACGTCGCGCTGTCGGTGACGATCAGCGCGCTGTCGACGCTCGTCGGCGTGTTCGCGACCCCGCTGCTCACGCGCCTTTACGTCGACGCGTCGATCGTCGTCGACGTGCACGGCATGCTGATGAGCATCCTGCAGATAGTCGCGCTGCCGATCGTCGTCGGTCTCGTCGTCAATCATCTGTTCGGCAAGCTCGTGCGCAAGATCGAACCGATCCTGCCGCTCGTGTCGATGGTCGCGATCGTGCTGATCATCGGCGCGGTGGTGGGCGGCACGCAGAAGAGCATCGCGTCGGTGGGCCTCGTCGTGATGGTCGGCGTCATCCTGCACAACGGCATCGGCCTGCTCGGCGGCTACTGGGGCGGCCGTCTGCTCGGTTTCGACGAAGCCGTCTGCCGTACGCTCGCGATCGAAGTGGGCATGCAGAACTCCGGTCTCGCCGCGACGCTCGGCAAGCTCTACTTCACGCCGCTCGCCGCGCTGCCGGGTGCGCTGTTCTCGGTCTGGCACAACCTGTCGGGCTCGCTGCTCGCGGGAGTGTGGGCGGGTCGCCCGGCGAAAGGCTCGACCCATCCCGATGACGAGCGCGCGCTGCGCGCCGGGCGCGTCTGATAGAGCGTCCGCGCGCCGCGGTCGCATCGGATGATGGATCACCGAACCGCGGCGCCCTCCCGACCGACGCGCGGCACGCTGCTGCGTTTGCAGACGAGCGACGAACACGCGCCCCAATTCCCTTAGAATGGTTTTCTCGACAGCGTGCGCAGGCCTTCGCTGTCGCCACGCGAAAAGCTTGCTAAACAAGGGGAAAACAGCGTGCAGGGCCAATTCGAACAACATCGGCGGGCCGCGCGCCGCCACTCGATAGTCAGCACGACGAGGCAATTTTTCCTGCTCTGTTGCGCGGCGGCATTTGTGACCGCCTGCGCGACGAAGCCGCCCGCCACCGCGTTCAACCGCCAGCTCACGCACGCACTCCCCGCCACCGCGGATACGCCGCTGCGCGAAGCGCTCGCGCCGTTCGAGGCGAAGCATCCGGAGCAGTCGGGCTTTCGCGTGCTGGCGAACGGCACCGACGCGCTGCAGATGCGCATCGCGCTCGCGCGCGCGGCGACCAAAACCCTCGACATGCAGTACTACATTGCCAACGAGGACACCACCGGCAAGCTGCTGCTCGGCGCCGCGCTGTATGCGGCCGATCACGGCGTGCGCGTGCGCATGCTGGTCGACGATCTGAACTTCAAGGACATCGACCGCATCATGGCGGGGCTGAACTCGCACGACAACATCGAGATTCGCGTCTTCAATCCGTTCGGCAGCGCCCAGCAAGGCATGTTCGAGCGCGCCACGAACGTGTTCACGCAGATCGGCCACTTCACGCGCCGCATGCACAACAAGGCGATGATCGCGGACAACCAGCTCGCGATCGTCGGCGGGCGCAATCTTGGCGACGAGTACTTCAGCGCCAGTGAAACGCTGCAGTTCCGCGACATGGACGTGCTCGCGGCGGGCCCGATCGTCGCCGAAGTCTCAGCGAGTTTCGACGACTACTGGAACAGCGACCTCGCCTATCCGCTGCGTGCGTTGAACAAGCAGAAATTCGACCAGAAAGAACTCGACCAGACGCGCGACGACCTGCGCCACCACTGGCGCACCAATGCCGATCCGTACAACGCGAAACCGCTGAACGCGACGCCGCTCGCCGCGCAGATTACGAGCGGGCAGCTCGGCCTCACGTGGGCGGGTGCGGAATTCTGGGCGGACCTGCCGGAGAAGATCGCGCATCCGTCGCCGGACTACGTGAGCCCGCCGCTCGCGCGGCTGCGCGAACTGATGCGCGACGCGCAGCACGACTTCCTGATCGTGTCGCCCTACTTCGTGCCGCACGCGTCGGGCGTGCAGGCGGCCGGCGAGCTCACGCGCCGCGGCATCCGCATCGCAGTGCTGACCAACTCGCTCGCGGCTACCGACGCGGTCGCCGTGCAGGCCGGCTACAGCCCGTTCCGGGTGCCGCTGCTAAAGGCTGGCGTCGAACTGTACGAATTCAGGTCATTCCAGGACACGCCGAACGTGGGGCTGGTCGGCTCGCGTTCGCGCGCGAGTTTGCATGCGAAGACTTATGTGATCGACCACCAGATTCTCGTCATCGGCTCGATGAACCTCGACCCGCGCTCGGCCAATCTGAACACCGAGCTCGCACTCGTGATCCACAGCCCCGAACTCGCGAATCAGGTCGCCGGCATCTTCGAGCGCGCCATCCAGCCCGATCACAGCTACCACGTGACGCTCGCCGACGCGGCCCAGCTCGCCTATCTGCGCTCGATCGGCGCGCCCCTGTCGCCGCTCGTCTGGACCGACGTCGAGAACGGCCAGACACGCACCTACATTTTCGATCCGCAGGCCGGTTTTTACCGGAATGCGCTAACGGGTCTATTCTCGTTATTGCCTGTCAACTCGGAACTTTGAGAAGCGGAGTCAACCATGACTGAAGACGTACGGATGGAGCGCGACACGTTCGGCGAAATCGCGGTGCCGAACGCCCGCCTGTGGGGCGCGCAGACGCAGCGCTCGCTGCAGAACTTCAAGATTTCGACGGAAAAGCAGTCGCCCGAGCTGATCACCGCGCTCGCCGTGATCAAGCGCGCGGCCGCCGAGGTCAACCTCGGCCTCGGTGTGCTCGACGAGCAGAAGGCCCGCGCGATCATGCGGGCGGCCGACGAGATCATCGACGGCAAACATCCGGACGAATTTCCGCTGGCGGTCTGGCAGACCGGCTCGGGCACGCAGACCAACATGAACCTGAACGAGGTGATCGCCAACCGCGCGAGCGAGCTGCTCGGCGGCGAGCGCGGCGAAGCGCGCAAGGTGCATCCGAACGATGACGTGAATCGCGGGCAGTCGTCGAACGACGTGTTTCCGACCGCGATGCACGTGGCTGCCGCGGATGCCATCGTCAAGCATCTGCTGCCCGCGCTGAAGACGTTGCGCGACACGCTCGACGGCAAGGCGAAAGCGTTCACCGACGTCGTCAAGATCGGCCGCACGCACCTGCAGGACGCGACGCCACTCACGCTCGGCCAGGAATTCTCGGGCTATGTCGCGCAGCTCGAGCACGGCATCCGGCACGTCGAGTCGGCGTTGCCGCATCTGTACGAGCTTGCGCAGGGCGGCACCGCGGTCGGCACGGGACTGAACGCGCACCCGAAGTTCGCCGACGGCGTCGCCGCCGCGATCGGCAAGCTGACCGGTCTGCCGTTCATGTCGGCGCCGAACAAGTTCGAGGTGATGGCAGCCGCCGACGCGCTGGTATTCGCGCACGGCGCCCTCAAAACGGTGGCCGCGAGCCTGAACAAGATCGCCAACGACATCCGCTGGCTCGCGAGCGGCCCACGCTGCGGTCTCGGCGAGCTGTCGATCCCCGAAAACGAGCCGGGCAGCTCGATCATGCCGGGCAAGGTCAATCCGACCCAGTCCGAAGCGTTGACGATGCTGTGCGCGCAGGTGTTCGGCAACGACGTCGCCGTGAACATCGGCGGCGCGAGCGGCAACTTCGAGCTCAACGTGTTCCGTCCGATGATCGCGCACAACGTGCTGCAGTCGGTGCGCCTGCTCGCCGACGGCGCGCACAGCTTCAACGACAACTGCGCGGCCGGCATCGAGCCGAATCACGAGCGCATCGATACCTTGCTCAACGAATCGCTGATGCTGGTGACGGCGCTCAATCCGCACATCGGCTACGACAAGGCCGCGCAGATCGCGAAGAAGGCGCACAAGGAAGGCACGACGCTGAAGGCGTCGGCGCTGGCGCTCGGCTATGTCACCGAGCAGCAGTTCGACGAGTGGGTGCGACCGAAGGATATGGTCGGACGCACCGCATGATGATGCGCGCTTAGATCTTTCCCTGCGCGACTTCTTCCGGCTTCAGCTCGACGATCGCGTCGAGCGCTTCCTTGACGTCCATCGCGTACCTGGCGAGGCGTTTCTGCTCCTCGGTCTCTGGCAGGAAGGCGGGCACCGGCACCGGATGGCCGTTCTCGTTGACGGCGACCATGACGACGAGACAGTCGGTGGTCTGCAGCAGTTCGCCGCCCTTCGGGTCGCCCGCGTGCACCGACACGTGGATGTGCATGCTGGTGCGGCCCGTCGCGACGACGCGCGCGCGCAGCTCGACCAGATTGCCGACGAGGATCGGCCGACGGAAACGGATATTGCCGACGCTGACCGTCACGCAATAGCGCCCAGACCATACCGCCGCGCATGCGTAGGCGGTTTCGTCGATCCACTTCATCAGCGCGCCGCCATGCACCTTGCCGCCGAAGTTGACCGAGGTCGGCTCGGCGAGAAAGCGGAAGGTGGTTTCCGAACGGTCCAGCGGTGCGGTGGGAACAGTGCTCATCTTGACTCCGGTCAATCGGATGCATTGAAAGGAGGCGATTATACGAGCGCAATATTGCGCGCGGCGCGGCGTCGATTGGGGACGCGGCGCGAAGCGCGCCGATGTGCCGACGGTGGGCCTAGTTGTGGACGCTGATCCCCGTGTCGACGGTGCCGTACATGTTGATGCTGCCGCTGCCGGCCGACCCCGAGCCGGCTCCGCCCCCCGCGCAGGCGCTGGACAGCAGAACCGCCGCGGCGACGGCGAGAAGAGTTTTCATCACATCGATTTCCTGCAAGGACAGGCTTCGATTCTAGCCTGGCGGCTCGCGACGATGCGCAAGCTCGGACCGAGCCGGACACGTCCGTCGCATCGATTGTTCACGCGAAGCTGAAACATCGAATACCCGATGCGCGTAGAGTAGGAATCGTGGCGGCGGGCTGTGCGATTGGACCGCGCTGCCCTGTGCCGCCCATTCAGGAGACGTGCCATGACCGCCCCCCTCTTAGACGACCAGAACCACTTCCCCGGCCTGAGCCGCATCGGCGCGCTACTCGCCGATCCCGGCCGCGCCGCGATGCTGTGGGCGCTAATGGACGGCAGCTCCCGCCCAGCCGGCGAACTGACGATGATCGCGGGGCTGTCGCCATCGGCGGCGAGCGCCCATCTCGGACGGCTCACCGACGGCGGGCTGCTCGCGCTCGAAGTGCGCGGCCGGCATCGCTATTTCCGTATCGCGTCGGCGGACATCGCCGCATCGATCGAAGCACTCGCCAACGTCGCGCAGGTCAGCGCGCCACAGCGCTCCGTGCCGCGTCCGGCACGCACCGTGCCGCTAGAAATGCGCTACGCGCGCACCTGTTATGACCACATGGCAGGCGAGCTGTCGGTGCGCATGTTCGAGCGCATGCTCGAGCGCGGACTGCTGACGCAAGACGGCGCATCGCTCGAAGCGACCGCGCAGGGCGTCGCCCGCTTCGCCGACTGGGGCATCGATATGGCCGCGCAGAAGACGCGACGGCGGCGCTTCGCTTGCACCTGCCTCGACTGGAGCATGCGCCGGCCGCATCTGGGCGGCGCGCTCGGCGCGGCGTTGCTCGATGCGTGGTCGGCGCATGGCTGGGTCGAACGGACCGAGCGGCCGCGCGTGCTGCGCGTCACGCCGACCGGCCATCAACAGTTCGATGCGTTTCTGGCCGGATAGACCGTTCACCTGCCGGCGGCCCGACGTGGCGAGACCTTTTGTTACACGCCAGCGAATCCACCTTACAAATGAGCGAGTCTTGAAACATAGGCGGCGGGTACAGTGACTGAACGGACCCGGCCCATTGCCATGTCCGTCGGAGATCAGTCATGACACACGCCACGCAGCCCGTGCAGCATGCCGGGATCCGCCGCCGGATGAGCGGCTATACGCTGCTCGCGGCCGCCGTCGCGCTCGCGGCGCAGAGCGCCCTGGCGCAGCAAGCGACACCCACGCCACAAGCCGCGGCGGCCGTCGGGCCGGGCGGCGACCCGTCAGTCGGCGACCCGTCGGGCGGCGATCCGCCGGGGCGCATCGCGCGGCTGAACTACACGGCCGGCGCCGTGACCACCGAGCCCGCCGGCGCGACCGACTGGTCGTACGCGCAGATCAACCGGCCGCTGACGACCGGCGACCAGCTATGGAACGACCAGAACGCACGCTCCGAGCTGCACATCGGCTCGACCGCGGTGCGCCTCGGCCAGAACACGAGCCTCGACGTGCTCAATCTCGATGACACGACCGCCCAACTGAAAGTCGCGCAAGGCACGCTATCGACGCGCGTGCGCGAGCTCGCGCCGGGCTCGTCGTATGAAATCGACACGCCGAACCTTGCGCTCGGCGTGAATGGTCCCGGCGACTACCGCGTCGACGTCGCGCCGGACGGCAGCAGCACGACCGTCACCGTGCGCAGCGGCAGCGCGATCGCGTACGGCGACGGCGGCCAGGTGCCGGTCGCGGCGGGTCAGCAGATCCGCTTTGCCGGCACCAGCCTGCAGCAGCTCGCCGACAACCGCGCGCCCGCTGTCGACGAACTCGACCAGTGGGCCGCCAGCCGCGACGCCACCGAAGACCGCTCGCTGTCGGCGCGCTACGTGTCGCGCGACATCCCCGGCTACGAGGACCTCGATGCCAACGGCACATGGCGCGAGACGCCGCAGTACGGCGAAGTGTGGGTGCCGAACGCGACGCCGGCCGGCTGGGCGCCGTATCACGACGGCCACTGGGTCTGGCAGGCGCCGTGGGGCTGGACCTGGGTCGACGACCAACCTTGGGGCTTCGCGCCGTACCACTACGGCCGCTGGGCCGAGGTCGACGGCACGTGGGCCTGGGTGCCAGGTCCGCTCGAAGCGGACGCGGCGCCGGTCTATGCGCCGGCGCTCGTCGCATTCGTCGGCGACGACGACGGCGGTGTCGACTGGGGTGTGAACCTGGCGGTCGGCGGGGTCATCGCGGCGGGTGTCGCGTGGTTTCCGCTCGGGCCGGGCGAGCGGTGGCAGCCGCATTGGGGCGGTCACGACCGCTGGAGCGCTGGGTACTACGACCGCGTGAACCGCACGACGATCGTCAACGGCTACCGCCGCAACGTGAACATCCACAACACATACGTGAACTATCGCGTGCCGGGCGGTGTGACAGCCGTGCCGGCGACAGCGTTCGTGCACGGTCAGCCAGTCCGACGCTTTTCGCAGAAGGTCGATCCGGCGCAGTGGCGCAACGCGCGGATCAACCCGGGCGCACCGGGGATCGCGCCGGTGCGCGAAAGCTTCGGGTCGGATCTGCGGCGCGCGAACTACCGGCCACCAGCGAGCGTCGTCGGCCGGCCGGTCGTCGCGACTCGCAATCCCGTCATGCCGGCCGCTTATCACGACGAGCTCGCGCAGCGCTTCGCGCAAAGCGGCGCTCGGGTGCCCGGCGGCGGCCAGCCGGTCGTGCGCACCGCGGTGCCGGCGCATATGACCGGCGCACCGAACGCGCTGCCGATGGCGAACGTGCGGGTCGTGCAATCGCATGTGCCGGGACGTCCGCCGGGGATGGCCGCGGGTGCGCCAGGCGCGCCTGGCGCACCCGGCGCAATGGGCGGTAACGGCCCGCATGGCGTCGAGCAGGCTGGCCAGCGTCCCGGCGAAGCCGGCGTCGTGGGGCCGCATGGCGAAGCGCCGCAAGCGCGTCAGGGCATGCCGCCGCAGATGGTCGGCAAGCCGCGTCCGCCGCAGCCTGGCGAGAGCGGGCTCGCGGGCAATATGGACCATCCGTCGAACGGTGTGCCGCGGCCGCCGCAAGCAGCCGGTGGGAATTCAGCCAACACGGCGGCGTACGCACGGCAGCGCGGCGCGCCGCAGGAATGGGGCGCGGTCGGCAGGTCTCAGCCGGCATGGACGCAGCCGCATACCCCGATGGCGCAGCAGGCACCGCGCATGGCGCAACCAGGCGGCCCGCAACAGCCGAACTTCGCGCAACGGGCCGGTGTGCCCCATCCGCCGGACAACCGGGCCGCGCAGCAACAGGCGCGTGTGCCAAACTGGCATCCGCCTGTGACGCAACAGGCGCCGCGCGCCGTCCCGCCGCAGCAACCGCGTCCCGAACCACAAATGCAGCAGGCGCAACAGCGGCGTGTCGAACCGCGTCCGCAGCCGATGCCGCAAGCCCCTCGGCCCGAACCGCAGTTCCAGCAGGCGCGGCAGCCGCATTTCGAAGCGCGTCCACAGCCGATGCCGCAAGCCCGGCCCGAGCCGCGTCCGCAGATGCAGCAGCCGCGCCCCGAACCGCGGCCCCAGCAGGTGCAGCAGCCACGTCCGCAACCCCAGCCGCAACCGCAACATGCCGAGCAGCACCAGGGCGGAGGCAATCGCGACGAGCATCACAAGAGCTAAGCAGGACGCCTGCCGTCCCGGCAACAATAAAGCCCCGCGATGCAAACCATCGCGGGGCTTCTGTTATTCGACGACGACGCGGGCGAGCGCTACCGCCCCGCTCCCACCGACATCAGATCGCCATCGGCGCCGTCAGCGGCTCGTGATGCCGATAGCCGACCAGAGAGAAATCCGCAGGCTCGATCGTCTCGAGCCATTCCGGCTCGTACACGCCGGTCTTCGCGTAGTCGGGCACGCGATCGGAAATCGCGAGCCGCGGACTCTCGTACGGCTCGCGCTCGAGCTGCTGGTGCAGCATATCGAGCTGATTCTCGTAGATATGCGCATCGCCGATGAAATAGCTGAACCAGCGCGGCGTATAGCCCGTCAGCCGTCCGACCAGATGCAACAGCGCCGCGCCCTCGGTCAGATTGAAGGGCGTGCCAAGCCCGACGTCGTTGCTGCGGATATACAGGCACAGCGAAATTTCGCGGCGCGCAACGTTCGGCAGAAACTGGTACAGCAGATGGCAAGCCGGTAGAGCGATCTGGTCGAGCACGGCTGGGTTCCAGGCATGGAACAGAATGCGTCGATCGGCGGGGTTCTGCATGATCGTGTCGAGACACTGGCGCAGCTGGTCGATCGCCTTGTAAAGCAGCACCTTCGAGCGGCCTTCTTCGTCGAACTGCGTGATCACGCGAAAACCGCGCGCCTGCGCGTCAGCGAGTTGCGCACTCGCGCTGGCGTCGAGCACCTTGTAGGCCGGCCACTTGCGCCATTGCACGCCGTAGACATCACCGAGATCATCCGGGCCCTCGCGATACGGATTGGCGAGCCACTGCGCGTTCTGATTCGCGTTCCCGTCCCACACCTTGCAGCCGAACTCGCGGAAATCCGCGGCGCTGCGCGAAGCACGCAGAAACCCGACCAACTCGCCGATCGCCGACTTGAACGCGAGCTTCTTCGTCGTGACCGCTGGAAAGCCTTGTTGCAGATCGAAGCGCAGCATCGCGCCGGGCATGCTGATGGTGCGGATGCCGGTGCGGTTTTCCTGCCACGTGCCGGTGTCGAGAATCGTACGGACGAGGTCCAGGTATTGTTTCATGCAGTTTCCTTCGGCGCGGCGCGAACCCGATCAGGCGTGCACACGGAATTGAGCAAAACCCGATTCTAACAAGCGCGACCGCACGCCGCCGGGGCATGGCGCGCCGCATGGGGGAATATCGAGGGAAATATCAGACGGAAAGGAAAACACCGCGGCACGCGATATACGGGCGGCAAACACGTGTATGCAAAAGTGCTTCGACGCGACGCTTGCCGGCTGGCGTCGCTGCGCCCGGAAGGCACAGTCAATCCGTCCGAACCGGCACAGCCCGAGCCCCCGGCGACGCGCCAGACCTTCACCTGCCACGTCGCCCGTCTCGCCGCTCGCCCGCGCCGCCTACAGATGCTGCACCGACGCCGGCAAATCGCCGTGCGGCGGCGCCATCGGCTCACCTTCCATATGACGCATGCCGTGCGAGCACAGCAGCCGGTACAGCGTTACTCGCGAGATGCCAAGTTCCTGCGCCGCGTCTCCGAGCCGCCCGCGATGCCGCAGCAACGCAAGCTCGATCGCCTGACGCTCGGCCGCTTCGCGCGCCTGCGCGAGCGACACCGGCACGATCTCGACGTATTCGGCAAGTTCGAGGTCGCGCGCGGTGATCGCGCGCCCCTCCGACATCACGATCGCGCGCCGCACCCGATTGATCAGTTCGCGCACGTTGCCGGGCCAGCCGTAGTTATGCAGCGCGGCGATCGCGTCGGGCGCGAAGCCACGCAGGCGGCGGCTCGCATCCTTCTTGAAACGTTCGAGCATGTGCCGCGCGAGCAGTTCGATGTCCTTGCCGCGCGCGCGCAGCGGCGGCTCGTCGATCTGCAGCACGCAGAGGCGGTGATAGAGGTCGGAACGGAAGCGCCCTTCGATCATCGCCGCGGTCATGTCCACGTGCGTGGCCGAAATGATGCGCACGTCGACGTCGATCGCGCTATGGCCGCCGAGCCGCTCGACCTTGCGCTCCTGCAGGAAGCGCAACAGGCTCGCCTGGCTTTCGAGCGGCAGATCACCGATTTCGTCGAGAAACAGCGTGCCGCCGTTGGCCGCCTCGACCCGGCCGATCTTGCGCTGGTTCGCGCCGGTGAACGCACCGCGCTCGTAGCCGAACAGCTCCGATTGCAGAAGATGCGGCGGGATCGCACCGCAATTGATCGGCACGAACGGCGCGTTGCGCCGCGCCGAGCGTTCATGAATGGCGACTGCCGTCAGCTCCTTGCCGGTACCCGATTCGCCGGAGATGAACACCGGCGCGTCGGTCATCGCGACCTTGCGGATCGAGCGGAACAGCGCGAGCATCGCGTCGCACGAGCCGACCATCTCGCCCTCGGCGCCTTGCGAGCCGTCGTGCGACGCCGTTTCGCTCAGCGAGATCATGCCGTACGCATGACCGACCGAGTCGACGATACGGTCGCCAGAAGACGGCACCGTCACGTAATCAAAACAGTAGTCGCGCACGAGCCGGCGCAACGCGGCGTCCTGGAGTTGGCCAGGCGTAGTGGCAGCGACCCAGCCGACGTTCGGCATGGTCAAACAGGATTCAAAAGCGGCGATTTCGTGCGGCTGGAAATCACTGGACAGATCGAGCAGGCCGCCAGCAGCCGAGCCGGTGCGCACTGCCCGGCGCGCATCGCGCGCCGATCCCACGACTTCGACATGCCAGCCACGCTGCATAAAACGCGTATTCAGTTCCGCGCTCGGGTCACGCGAAACGTAAATCAGTTGCCGCGCTGCGGGTTCCATTATTCAGATCCTCTCGCCAACGAACGTTAAGGACGACGCATGCACCTGAAATTGCGGTTCAGACACGCTGACTCGTCCAGGATTCGCGAATCGCAAAACCCGAACGGCCATTCCATTCCGTGCGGACAGCTGATCCCCAAGAAAGCGGCGTGTGTGTTCGAGACGGCCCGATATGGGCCTTTTTTAAATCTGAAGCTGTTTTCGAGAGCTTACTATACGCGCGCCGCTTCGAAAACAATTATGCGAATTTAATCGATTGACCCGTTGCCTATCAAGGCTTAGCGGCCGATCGCGATTTATTCAGCCGACAAATAAAGCATTAGTGGAAGCGCTTTTCGTGGCGTTCTCGCGACAGTATTTCGTACCTCGCGAATTAACGAATTACAGGTATTTTCTGCTGATCCGTTTCAGGGCTGCAACGTTTTTTCCCGATTTGGAACGCATTAGTCGTGTTTGCGCTGGTTGGCGCCAGACGTGTCAATGGATTGCGAGCGATGGCACATGTTTCGCTAATTGGCATGCACCAGGGAGACACATCATGCGACTCGCATTCCGCATCGATCTGATAAACCGCCGCGCACCATACTTCGCGATCTGCGCAGCTCTCGCGTTCAGCGCCCTGCCGGCGAGTGCCGGCACTCCGACAGCGCAAGCCGCCCCGGCGCGATTCGCCACGCTGACGGATTCCAGCGATGCCGCCGACCCCGCCTCCGCCAGCCTGCAAGCCACCGCGCCGGTTGCCGCGGAGGACGACAGCCAGATTGCCGCCAACCCGTCGACCCCGGCTGCCGATGCTGCATCCATGAACGATATTTCGCTCGACGACCAGATGCTGTCGCGGCAACGCGGCGGCGCGGTCGGCATGTTGATGGTCGCCGCGACGCCCCGGTTGATGCAAAGCGGCGGCAACCAGGTGACGTTGTGGGACGAGATCGCGCCACCCTCGCCGCTGCCGGTGCCCGTCGATGCCGCGCGCGCCGCCCAGGGCAACGTCGCGACATACCAGCGCAAGTAAGCAAGACGAAGCAACGAACAGACGGCAAATAACCAGGCAATGCAGGACCGGTGGCCGCGCGAGCAGTGACGCGCCCCACGACGGCGGGATACAAGTAACAAGAGAGAAGGGACCGGGACATGAGTACGAACCAACAGACGCCGCACGCCTTCGGGCTGCCGGCGGCGTCGTTCAGCAACACTCCCGCCTTGCCGCGCGCCGCTTCGGCCGGCACCGCCCTTCTCGCCAGCGTCCTCGTCACCGCCTGCTTCACGAGCCATGCCTATGCCGAGCAGGTTGCCAATCCGGGCGACCTCGTCGTCGAGCGCAGCGTCACGCCGCGTGACGCGTTCGTCCCCGTGCCGCGCGACCAGGACCCGGTCGCCGTGCGCGCCACCACGTTCCCGGCCAACTCGTTCGATCCGACGATCGCGACGCTCGTCGGCGACACCGATCTGACGAACGCGCACGGCTCGAACGGCGTCGCCGCCGGCGGCGTACTCGGCGGCACCGGCATGCAGGCCGTCACGCAGATCCTCTCCGGCAAGGCGACCGGCAACACGATCCCGCTGAACTCGGGCGGCATCGGCGGACCGGCGACGGGCGTCGGCGGCACGATCAGCTCGTCGGTGACGGGCGCGCTCGCGCCGCTATCGAACGTCCTCGGCGGCGCGCTCGGAGGTCTGAAATGAGCACACGCCTGCGCCCCTCGCCGCGCTCGCTGCCAATCGCTGCGGCACGCCCGGCCCTGCGCGTCTGCGCGTGCCTGTGCATGGGCGTCGCTGCGTTCGTCGCCGGCGCGGCTCACGCGCAGGCGCAAGCGGTGCCCATCGTCGGCGCCACCGCGACGATCGGCACCGGCGCGGGCATGGGCGCGACGGGCGCGCTCACGGTCAACGAAACGGCTGGCCTCGACAACGCGCAGGCCAACCAGATCACGGTGACGAACGGCGCCGCGGTCGGCAACGCGAACGCGAGCGTGCAAAGCGCGTCGGTGGCCGCGAACGTGCCGCGCGCACAGGCGTCGATCGAAGCCAATGCGTTTTCGAACACATCCGGCGCGGTGCTGGTGAACCAGTCGGCCGGAGCAGGGAATCTGCAGCGCAACAGCACCCAGATCGGGACTGCGGCGCTCGGAGTCGAGACCGTCTCGGATGGGGAGCTATCCGCGACGGCCCCGAAAAACGGCAGTCCGGGGCAGTCGAACGCGATTCACGGCGTGCGCGAGGCAAGCATTTCCAGCGATGCCTTTCGCAACGCGAACGGAATCGTGCAGATCAACCAGGCAGCCGGCGCCGGTAATGCCACGGCAAACAGTTTTGTGCTCCGTCCCCCGGCGGGCACTTTTTTTAACTGACCACACTTAAGTATCGGAGCGAATCATGAAGCGCACTCTTATTGCCACGGCCGTTCTCGTTGCCGCGTCCGGCAGCGTGCTTGCCGCGCCGCAGAAGGCCTACCTGTTCAATACGACGGTCGTCGGCGAGATGGTCGGCGTCGAAGGTCTGGTCGGACTGTTTGGCTGCGTGCATGTCTCCAGCACGGCTAACGCGGTGATCAACAACAATCAGACCGTCAACGTGAATGCGACCCTCGATCCGCAGGCGCAGACCTACACCAGCGGCAACGTGACCACGACCCTGAACAACAGCAGAACGTCGGTCAGGGGCGGCGGCTCGGCATTCGCGTTCACGACGCAAAACCATACGTCGTCGAGCTCGGGCTCGCAGGGCTTCGAAGCCTCCGGCGGCTATGCGTACGGCAGCCAGAGCGCGAGCGTGACGAGCGGCGGCTATGAAACCAGCCAGCAGGCAGCCGGCATCGCGGGCAGCTTCTCGCACACAAGTCAGAACTCGGGCGGCCATCTGTCGGCCGGCGGCTCGATCGGCGGCAGCTACAGCTATCAGGACCACAACACGTTCTCGCACGGCAGCGGCTCGTTCAGCGCCCGCGGCGGCCTGCAGGCCGGTTATCGCGAATCGAGCTACGCGAACTCGTCGGGCGTCGCCGGCGGCTTCGAAGCGAGCGAAGCGTCCGGGCAAAGCCGTTCATGGGGCTTCAGGGCGAGCGGAGGCTCCGGCTATGCGATGGTCGGCGAGCAATCGTCGGGCTACTCGCGCAGCCGCTCGTCGTCGAGCGACTCGTATGGCGCCGCCTGGGGCATCGACGCAGGCATGTCGACGACCGACGTGACGACGCGCGGCTCGATCACGCAGCACATCAACAACGAAGCTGCCGCCACGCTGAATGCAACCACCGGCACCAATGCAGCCAGCAACGTGTCGGGCAACCTCGGCATCAACATCGCGGAAGGCATCGACAACGCGCAGAGCAACGACGTGTCGCTCGCCTCGGTCGACGTCGGCAACGTGTTCGGCAACGCGCAGGCCTTCAACATGCAGTCCTCGGGCGGCAGCGCAACGATCCACAACTTCAATCTGAACGCGTCGGTCGGCAACGGGTCGCTGTCGGGTGTGACGGGCAACGTCGGTGTGAACATCGCTTCCGGTATCGGCAACGCGCAGGACAACGCGCTTGCCGGCGCCGTGACGACGACCTCGCCGGGCAAGGCGCTGACCACCGCGATGGATGCGACGGACGACAACTCGCAATCCGCGACGATGGCCGTCCACGGGCAATTCCAGGGCACCGCGAGTCTGGGTGCCGATACGCTGAAAGGCGCCTCCGGAAACATCGGCGTGAACATCGCCGGCGGCGCGGGCAACTTGCAGCACAACGGCCTTGCCATCGCGGCGCTGAACAGCGGCAAGTAAGCCGACGACGCGGCGAGCGCGGGCAAGCAGAAGAAGCACAAAGCAGTCGGAGGGGGCGCGCCGGCAGCCATAGAAGCTGTCGGCGCGGATCGGGCAGGAGACCAGCATGACCGGGTTCAAGGGGTTCCCGGCGCTACCGTTCGCCGTAGCGCTGGCAGGGTGCGTGCTGTGCGCGGATTACGCCGCCGCACAGTCGAGCATCGACACGTCCACGTTCGTCGGCGTGCCGTTGACGAAGACGGTCCGTTCGATGAAGGACCTGCGCTACAACCACATCGTCAATCAGCAATTCGATTACAGCTGCGGCGCGGCGGCGCTCGCCACCCTCCTCAAGTACGGCTACGGCATCGATATTCCGGAAACCGAACTGATTCGCCGGATGATGGTCTTTTCAACCCCCGAAGTCGTCGTCAAGAACGGCTTCTCGATGCTCGACATGAAGCACTTCGTCGAGACCATCGGACTGCGCGGCCGCGGCTTTCGCGTCAACGTCGAAGCGCTCCACCATCTTCAGATCCCCGTGATGGTCCTGATGAACATCGACGGCTACGAGCATTTCGTGATCGTCAAGCATGCGCAGGACGGCCGCGTGTTCATCGCGGACCCGGCGCTCGGCAATCGCATCGTGCTCGAAGAGGACTTCGCGAAGACCTGGAACGGTCTCGTGTTCGCGGTCCTCGGCAAACCCTTCAGGGAGGACTCACCACTGTTGCAGGACAACGAGTCGCTCGCGCTGAAGCTGCGCGCCGCTGCGCTCGCAGCCGGCACCGCCGCGACTCCCTTTTTCGAGTACGGCTTGAACAAGGCAGACATGTTCTGATCCCGCCATGAAGTCACACTTCACACAGCTTGGGTTCGTGCTCTGCGCCGTCGCCTGCGGCGCAGGCGGCCTTGCCCACGCTTCGGAGGGCGCCGCCTCGCCACCGGCTCCCGAACTTTCGATACCGCCCGAGCCAGGCGCCGCGCCCCTGCGGGTGCAACTCGTCGGCGACGACGTGCTCGCGACCCAGACCGGCAAATACGCCGGCGCGACGATGATCTCCGGCTTCGTGCTGAACGTCATTTCGCAATGGCAGTTGCCCAACGGCGCGAGCGCGCTCGCCCAGGGATCGCTGAGCGCGGTGCAGAACGGCCGCGGCCAGCTCACGAGCTCCGTCAGCACGTTCGCCAGCGTGAGCGGCGGCGCGCACGGCCATCCAGGCGATTCGGGCGCCAACCCGAATGCCCAGGCGCGCGGCGGCCAGAGCGTCGGCGTCAATGGCGTGTCGCAGGTCACCCAGGTCGCGGGCGATCGAAACAGCGGCACCAACGCCGCGCTAATCGACTTCAACAACAGCGCCGTGACGCTGACGGGCTCCGCCAACGCGCCGTCGGCATTGGCCAGCAATTCGACCGGCTCCGTGAAAGCCGGCATTTCGTTCGGCAGCAACGGCGTGAATGTGGCGCTGCAGACACCCGCTGGGCTCGCCACCCAGACCGTCGCGCCGAGCAACGGGCAGATCGCCCAGTTGCTGCAGATTGCAGGCAATAACCAGCAAGTCGCCAACGCCCTGCAACTGCATCTGCAAACCCAGCAGATGTCGGCTTCGATGCTTCGTCAGTTAGGCGTACTGCAGGCACTGCGAAACAGGAGATAGCGAAGCGGGCCGCCACCCGCCAGTTGCAGCACAAGCAGTAAAGAAACGGCCGCGCAGTCAGCACCGCGCGGCAGGACCACCGGGGGAGCAAAAATGAAAAAACTGTCATCGACCAGGGCGCCGCGCATGGCTCTCGCGGCCATTCCGGCCGCCGTCATGCTGTGGGCTCTTTCTCAGTCGGCGAGCGCGCAGGCGCTCGCCGGTCAATCCGTGGAGGACCGTCTGAACACGCTGATGCGCGTCGTCGACGAGCAGCAGCGGCAGATCCATTCGCTCGAACGGCAGGTCACCGAACTCGAGATGGCGCAGCGCGGACGCGGCGTGCCGGGCGCCGGCGCCCCCGCGGGCAGCGACACGGTGGCCGAGCAGCCCGGCGCCGACGGCCTGCCGGTGCCGCTGCCGCCGCTCGCGCAGATCGCCCCCGGCGCGCCCGCGCCGGGGGACAGAACCGGCACCGCGACCGGCGTGCCGGTCAATCCGCCGACGCCGGACGGCAGCAATGCAGGCAACGCCAGCGCCGGCGGCCTGCCCGC
This sequence comes from Paraburkholderia sp. MM5384-R2, assembly GCF_014201025.1. Lineage (NCBI taxonomy): Bacteria > Pseudomonadati > Pseudomonadota > Betaproteobacteria > Burkholderiales > Burkholderiaceae > Paraburkholderia > Paraburkholderia sp. MM5384-R2. The sequence continues at coordinate 20,150 of NZ_JACHDI010000006.1, read as the reverse complement.
CGCCACCGACGGCAGCGGCGCGGTCGGCCGGACCCAGCGCGCGAACGAACCGGTGCGCACGCAGGCCGAGCAGGCGGTCGTGCAACGCGAGCATGCGCCGCTCTTCGACCACAAGCTGACGATGGACTTCGGCATCAGCGACACCTATTACGACCGTCGCCAGTTGCAGTTGTCGGGCTTCCTCGCGCTCGACGCGATTTTCCTCGGCAACATCAACCTCGGCCAGACCAAGTCGCACCAGGTAATGGCGGACCTCGACACGCGCTACGGGGTGTCCGACCGCATCAATGTCGACGTCGACGTGCCGTACGTGTATCGGCGCAGCACCTTCATCGTCGGCGGCGCGGGCGGCGCGGCGAGCACGCTGTCGGACGCGACGGTGTCGAGTCACGATATCGGCGACGTGAACTTCGGCATCTACTACCAGTTCCTCAGGGAAACCAATGCCTTGCCGGACGTGGTCGGCAGTTTGCGCGTGAAGGCGCCGACCGGCAGCTCGCCGTTCGGCGAAAAAGTCGTGCAGCTCGACGCGGACAACACCAACCTCGTCGCGCCGACCAGACTGCCGACCGGCACCGGCTTCTGGAACATCACGGCGGGTCTGTCGGTGCTGAAGACCTACGACCCGGTCGTGCTGTTCGGCAGCGTTTCCTATACCTACAACCTTGCGCGTTCGTTCGCGGACATCTCGTCGGTGCAGGGACAAACCGAACCGGCGACGGTCAAGCTCGGCGATATCGTGCAGTTCGGCGGAGGCGTCGCGCTCGCGTTCTCCGACAAGGATTCGGCCAGCGTGTCGTTCACGATGGCGCTCGAACCCGCGTCGCAGACCAAGTCGCCGGGCGGCAGCTATCAGAAGGTGCCGGGCAGCGAAACCACGGCCGCGGCGATGAATTTTGGCCTGAACCACGTCGTAAACAAGCATCTGACCATCAACGGCTCGGTATCGATCGGACTCACACCCGACGCGCCGAACTTCGTGGTCGGCATGCGCTTTCCGTACACCTTCTGACGTGCCAACGATACGAGGTCGAACGTGCGTGAATCACCTCATCTGACCAGTGTGGCTTCCGTCGCGGCAGCGGGATCGCATCTATCGCTCGCGGTGCCGAAGCAGCGCGCCGCGGTGCGCGGCGTCGAGCGACAGCTGCTGTACGTCGCGCGCACGCCCGACGAAACGCTGATCGCGCATCTGAAAAGCCGCGGCTGGCAGGTCGCGGCGGCGCGCTCGGCGCACGAACTCGGGCGGCTCGTGAAGCCTGACATCGCATGCGCGGGGATCGTCGATCTGGCGAGCTTCGCGCTGCGCGACATCGGCGGGCTCGAGGCGAGCCTGCGTCAGCAGCAGATCGGCTGGATCGCGCTGGCGACCAACGAGCGGCTCGACGATCCGCTCGTGCGACGCCTCGTGCGCCACTACTGCTTCGACTTCGTGAAGCTGCCCGTCGCGCACGCCACGATCGACTATCTGGCCGGCCACGCGTTCGGCATGGTCGCGCTGTGCGACCCGGAACTTCCGCCGCCCGTCAGCGAAGCGGGCGACGAGGAAATGGTCGGCACCTGCGAGGCGATGCAACAGCTTTTTCGCACGATCCGCAAGGTCGCGAACACCGACGCGAGCGTGTTCATCGCGGGCGAATCGGGCACTGGCAAGGAGCTGACCGCGCTCGCGATCCACGAGCGCTCGCCGCGCCGCAAGGCGCCTTTCACGCCGATCAACTGCGGCGCGATCCCGCATCATCTACTTCAATCCGAACTGTTCGGCTACGAGCGCGGTGCCTTTACCGGCGCGAATCAGCGCAAGATCGGCCGCGTCGAGGCGGCAGACGGCGGCACGCTGTTTCTCGACGAGATCGGCGATCTGCCGCTCGAAAGCCAGGCGAGCCTGCTGCGCTTTCTGCAGGAAGGCAAGATCGAGCGGCTCGGCGGACGCGAATCGATTCCGGTCGACGTGCGCATCATCTCGGCGACCCACGTCGATCTCGACGGCGCGATGCGCGAGGGCCAGTTCCGTGCGGATCTGTTTCATCGCCTGTGCGTGCTGCGCGTCGATGAGCCGCCGCTGCGCGCGCGGGGGCGGGACATCGAGATTCTCGCGTACCACATGCTGCACAAGTTCAAGACCGACAACGCGCGCAAGATTCGCGGCTTCACGCCGTCGGCGATCGAGGCGCTCTACAACTACAACTGGCCCGGCAACGTGCGCGAGCTGATCAACCGCGTGCGCCGCGCGATCGTGATGGCCGAGAACAAGCTGATCTCGGCCGACGATCTCGACCTCGCGGGCTACACCGAGCAGGAAAGCATGACGCTCACGCAGGCGCGCGAGGCTGCCGAGAAGCGCGCGATCGAGGCCGCGCTGCTGCGCCATCGGCACCGGTTGAACGAGGCGGCGGTGGATCTGAACATTTCCCGCGTGACGCTGTATCGGCTGATGGGCGTGCACGGCTTGCGCGAACCGGGCAGCGCCGACGACAAGGGAGCGCTCCCCGCGGACGGGCCGGCGCGGGCGTGAGCGGCGGGCACGCGTCGGTGTGGATCGACGGCTCGGGTAGAATCGCCCGGTTACCCTCCTCTTTCCATTCGATGACGACGCTCACCCTGATCGTCGCTCGCGCCAGCAACGGCGTGATCGGCCGCGACAACCAGTTGCCCTGGCGACTGCCCGAAGACCTCAAATTCTTCAAGCGCACGACGATGGGCGCGCCCATCATCATGGGCCGCAAAACGCATGAATCGATCGGCCGGCCACTGCCGGGACGCCGCAACATAGTCGTCACGCGCGATGCCTCGCGACGCTTTCAGGGCTGCGACACCGCGACCAATCTCGACGAAGCGCTCGCGCTCGCCGCGCAGGACCAGGCGCCGCAGGCGTTTCTGATCGGCGGCGCAGAGCTCTACGACGAAGGGCTGCGCCATGCGGACAAGCTGATCGTCACCGAAATCGCCGCCGACTTCGACGGCGACGCGACCTTCCCCGCGATCGACCCGCAGGTGTGGGAAGAAATCGCGCGCGAAGCGCATCACTCGAATGCGCCCAACGACTTAGATTACGCATTCGTCACGTATCAGCGCAAGGACGTCTGACGGCGCGCGCCGCGCAAGCGATAAAAAACGCCACGCAACGTTCAGTTGCGTGGCATTTTCGTTTGATGCGGGGCTGCGTTGGAACGAGCCGTGCGGCTTACTGCCCCGCGATCGTCATCCGCTCGATCAGCACCGAGCCGGTCTGCTTGGTGCCGCGCGTGATCGTATCCGCGCCGACCGCGACGATATGGCGGAACATCTCCTGCAGCGTGCTCGCGACCGTGATTTCCTCGACCGGATACTGGATCTTGCCGTTCTCGACCCAGAAACCCGACGCGCCGCGCGAGTAGTCGCCGGTCACGTAATTGACGCCCTGCCCCATCAGCTCGGTCAGCAGCAGACCCGTGCCGAGCTTCTTCAGCATCGCCTCGAAGTCGTCCTCGGGGCGCGTGTTCGAACTGAGCAGCGACAGGTTGTGCGAGCCGCCCGCGTTGCCGGTGGTCTTCATGCCGAGCTTGCGCGCCGAGTAGGTGGACAGGAAGTAGCCCTCGACGACGCCGTCCTTCACGACCGAGCGCTGGCGCGTGCGCACGCCTTCCTCGTCGAACGGCGCGCTGCCCATCGCGCGCGCGACGTGCGGGTCTTCGACCACCTGCACGTGCGGCGCGAACACCGGCTTGCCGAGGCTGTCGACCAGAAACGAAGTCTTGCGATACAGCGCGCCGCCGCTCGTCGCCTGCACGAATGCGCCGAGCAGGCCCGCCGCGAGCGGCGCCTCGAACAGCACCGGCACCTTGCGCGTGTCGAGGCCGCGCGCGCCGATGCGCGCGAGCGCGCGCTGCGCCGCGTAACGACCGACCGCTTCGGGATCGGCGAGTTCGTCGGCGCTGCGCGTCGACGTGTACCAGTCGTCGCGCTGCATGTTGCGGCCGCTGCCGGCGATCGGCGCGCACGCGACGTAGTGGCGCGAATACGGATAGCCGGCGAGGAAGCCGCGCGAGGTCGCCAGCACGAACTGCGAGTGCTGTGCCGACACGCTCGCGCCTTCCGAGTTCTTGATCTGCGGATCGGTCGCGAACGCGGCGTCTTCGGCGCGGCGCGCGATTTCGACCGCTTCGTCGGCGGACAGATTCCACGGGTGGTACAGATCGAGGTCGCGCGGCGCGGTTTCGAGCAGCTCCGCTTCGGCGAGGCCCGCGCAATTGTCTTCGGCGGTGAAGCGCGCGATGTTGTAGGCGGCCGCGACCGTGTCCTTCAATGCCTGCGGCGAGAAGTCCGAGGTGCTCGCGTTACCGCGTTTGTTGCCGATAAACACCGTCACGCCGACCATCTTGTCGCGGTTGTGCTCGATCGTCTCGACTTCGCCGCGCCGTACCGAGACGGACAGGCCGTCGCCTTCGGAGATTTCGGTCGCGGCGTCGGTGCCGCCGAGCGCCTTCGCGTGACGAAGGATGTCCGAGGCGATTTCCTTCAGCTCATCCTGGGTATGCGGAAAAAAGCGCTGCTTGACGTCCATGTCTGCTGCCATTGTGGTTGCCGTCCTGTTGGGGCCGCGCGGCCCTGGGTATGCACACCGTATTCGGGGCAGGCGCGCGGGTGCGGGATAAATGCATCCCGCGATCATAGCAAGGTACGCGCCGCCGCGGGTCGGGCCGGCGCGGCAAGTTACAATACCGGCATGACACGCAAAACCCGCATTCAACCGATCGAATCCGTCGTCACGGAAGTCGACGAAAACGGCTACGATCGTCCGAGCAAGTCACAGGTCAAACGCGAAATGCAGGCGTTGCAGGATCTGGGCCTGGAACTCGTCGCGCTGCCGAAAGACGCGCTCAAGCGCGTGCCGATGCCCGAAAAGCTCGACGAAGCCGTGCGCGAAGCGCGCCGCATCACCGACCACGAAGGCAAGCGCCGCCAGATCCAGTACGTCGGCCGCGTGATGCGCTCGCTGCTCGACACCGAAACCGCCGCGCTGCGCACCGCGCTCGACACCTACAAGGGCATCAACAAGTCGGAGACGGCGAAGCTCCATTGGATCGAGCGCACCCGCGAAAAGCTGCTGGCCGACGACGCCGCGCTGACCGAGTTCATCCGCCAGCACCCGAGCGCCGACCCGCAGCAGGGCCGCACGCTGATCCGCAACGCGCGCAAGGAAGCGGAGCAGAGCAAGCCGCCGCGCTACTTCCGCGAGTTGTTCCAGTGGATCAAGAGCGCGGCCGGCACCGACGACGAAGCGCAAGACGCGCACGACCCCAACCTCGCCGCGGAAGACGACGATGACGACCGCGACGCCTGATCGACGTAAGCAACGTCAGCACCCCGACGAAATCGTGATCGGCCTCGTGTCGATCAGCGACCGCGCGTCGACGGGCGTGTACGAGGACAAGGGCATTCCGGCGCTGCAGGAGTGGCTCGGCGCGGCCTTGAGCTCGCCATGGCAGGTGGTCACGCGGCTGATCGCCGACGACGCGCCGACCATCTCGGCGACGCTGATCGAGCTGGTCGACGAAGTGGGCTGCGATCTGGTGCTGACGACCGGGGGCACCGGACCGTCGCGCCGCGACGTGACGCCCGAGGCGACGCTCGCTGTCGCGACCAGGGAGATGCCCGGCTTCGGCGAGCAGATGCGGCAGATCAGCCTGAATTTCGTGCCGACCGCGATCCTGTCGCGCCAGATCGCGGTGATCCGCGAAACCGAACGACACGCCGCGCTGATCATCAACCTGCCCGGCCAGCCGAAATCGATCAGGGAAACGCTGGAAGGCCTGCGCGATGACGGCATGGTCAAGGTGCCAGGGATTTTCGCGGCGGTGCCGTACTGCATCGACCTGATCGGCGGCCCTTACGTAGAAACGAACGTCGACGTGGTCAAGGCGTTCCGGCCGAAAAGCGCGCAACGCGCGCCGCGGCAAGGCTGAGGTTCGACGTTCGGGGCCTGCCCGTGCAAGCCCGCGCTTTACTGAGCGCTCGCGGCGGCGTCCGGCGCCGACGGCACGAGGAAATGCTCGCGGTAGTACTTCAGCTCGTCGATCGACTCGTGGATATCGGCCAGCGCCGTGTGCATCGCGCGCTTCTGGAAGCCCTTGTAGATGACCGGCTGCCAGCGCCGGCACAGCTCCTTCAGCGTACTCACGTCGAGGTTGCGGTAGTGGAAGAAGCTCTCCAGATCCTGCATCCAGCGCGCCATGAAGCGGCGGTCCTGGCAGATCGAGTTGCCGCACATCGGCGACTTGCCGGGCGGCACGTACTGGCCGAGGAACTCGCGGATCTGCGCGGTCGCGTCGGCCTCGCTGACCGTCGACGCCTTCACGCGATCGATCAGCCCCGAGCGGCCATGCGTGTTCTGGTTCCACTCGTCCATCTTCGCGAGCGTTTCATCGCTCTGATGAATCGCGAGCACCGGACCTTCGACCATCCTGTCGAGCGTCGAATTCGTCACCACCACCGCGATCTCGATGATGCGGTCGGTGTCGGGCTCGAGCCCGGTCATTTCCATGTCCAGCCAGACGAGATTCATGTCGCTGCGCACGAGCGGCGGCTGTTCGGTGGATGCGAGGATGTCAGTCATGAAGGCAACCCTGAGGGCCGCGCGGCGGGCTTCGCTGGAAACCCGCGCGGCGCGGCATGTGTTCGTTTGAAATCGATTCGCGCGGTTCGAGCCGGGCCGGCCGCGCCAAAGCGCCGCCCTGAACTGCTACCCGGAGCTCTTGCATTGAACCGTCGCGTTAAACCGTATCTCCGCCGCAAGGCGGGAAGAAACATATAATTCTCGCATAGATACCACGGAATCCCCGGATGCCTACCCTGTACTTCACCGCCCTGTTCGTCGTTGCCGTCGTCGCGATGGTCGGCACCAAACTCTGGCTCGCCTCGCGGCAGATCCGCTTCGTCGTCGCGCATCGCGAACAGGTGCCGAGCCAGTTCGCGAACACCATCGCGCTGACCGCGCATCAGCGCGCGGCCGACTACACGGTCGAGCGCACGCGGCTCGCGATGGTCGAGATCGTCGTCGGCGCGGCCGTGCTGATCTGGCTCACGCTGCTCGGCGGCGTGCAGATGCTCGATCTCGCGATCTCCGACTGGCTCGGCCGCGGCTACGTCGGTCAGATCGCGCTGGTTGCCGCTGTGATCGCGATCACGAGCGCGATCGACCTGCCGTTCGATTACTACCGGCAGTTCGTCGTCGAGCAACGCTTCGGCTTCAATCGCATGAGCAAAAGCCTGTTCTTTTTCGACCGTCTGAAGGGCGCGCTGCTCGGCATCGCGTTCGGCCTGCCGTTGTTGTTCGTCGTGCTGTGGCTGATGAACCGCGCGGGCAACCTGTGGTGGCTGTGGGCATGGGTCGTGTGGGTCGCGTTCCAGATGTTCGGCCTGCTGATTTTCCCGACCTTCATCGCGCCGCTGTTCAACAAGTTCGAGCCGCTGAAGGATGACGCGCTCGTGACCCGCATCGAGGCGCTGATGAAGCGCTGCGGCTTTGCCGCGAAGGGCCTGTTCGTGATGGACGGCAGCCGCCGTTCGGCGCACGGCAACGCGTACTTCACCGGCTTCGGCGCGAGCAAGCGCATCGTGTTTTTCGACACGCTGCTCGCGCGCCTGTCGGGCCGCGAGATCGAAGCGGTGCTCGCGCACGAGCTCGGCCACTTCAAGCGTCGTCACGTGATGAAGCGCATGCTGGTCACGTTCGCGATCAGCCTCGCGATGCTCGCGCTGCTCGGCTGGCTGACGCAATGCGTGTGGTTCTACGAAGGGCTCGGCGTGCGGCCGTCGCTCGTCGGCGGCAATAGCGGACTCGCGCTCGTGCTGTTCTTCCTCGCGCTGCCGGTGTTCATGTTCTTCGTCACGCCGCTTGGCAGTCTCAGCTCGCGCAAGCACGAGTTCGAAGCCGACGCGTTCGCGGCGACGCAAACCGACGCGCACGATCTCGTCAACGCGCTCGTCAAGCTGTACGAGGACAACGCGTCGACGCTGACGCCCGATCCGATCTACACCGCGTTCTACTATTCGCATCCGCCGGCCTCGCAGCGGATCGACCGACTGCTGCAGCACGCATGAGCGGCCGCGCTCCGAAGAAGGCGGCGCGCGGCGCGTCGGCCACCGCATCCGGCATGCACGGCGCGCGCACGGGCGGCCTCGTGGTGGCCGCGCACGGCCGCCACTATCTGGTCGCTCCCGAAGACGGCGGCGCGTTGCTGCAATGTTTCCCACGCGGCAAGCGCAGCGAGGTCGCGGTCGGCGACCGCGTGATCTATGAGCCGACCTCGGCGGATCAAGGCGTGATCGTCGAGATCGGCGAGCGGCGCAATCTGCTGTATCGCTCGGATCAGTACAAGTCGAAGCTGTTCGCCGCGAACCTCGACCAGTTGCTGATCGTGCTCGCCACCGAGCCGCATTTCAGCGAGGATCTGCTCGGCCGCGCGCTCGTCGCCGCCGAGGCGAACGAATTGAAGCCGCTGATCGTGCTGAACAAGATCGACGTCACCAATGCTCTGGACGGCGCGCGCAAGCGGCTCGAGCCGTATCGCGCGCTCGGCTATCCGGTGCTCGAAGCGTCGATCCGCATGCAGCCCGAGGCGGCACGCGCCACGCTGACCGAACATCTGCATGGTCACGCGACGCTGCTGCTCGGCCAGTCCGGCATGGGCAAATCGACACTCGTGAACCTGCTGATTCCCGATGCCGAAGTCGCGACGCGCGAGATCTCGAGCGCGCTGAACAGCGGGCGCCATACCACGACGTTCACGCGTCTTTATCCGCTGCCGCGGTCGGAGGGCACGACCGGCGTGAATGGCGTCAACGGCGCGGCCGGCGCGCTGATCGACTCGCCGGGCTTTCAGGAATTCGGCCTGCATCACCTGAGCGAAGGCCGGCTCGAACGCGCGTTCCCCGAGTTCCGGCCGCTGCTGCCAAACTGCCGTTTCTATAACTGCCATCATTTGCACGAGCCTGGCTGCGCGATCCTCGAAGCCGTCGCCGACGGGCGTGTCCGCCGCGAACGGCATGCGCTTTATGCGCAGCTCGTGCACGAGGCGAGCCAGATTGTCCGCTGACATGAAACTGATGCGCGCGCCGAACCTGATCATCGGACAGCATTGGGTCAACGTGCTGGAGACCGCGGGCATCGCTTGCGAGCTGCACAACCGCTATCTGAACGGTGCGCTCGGCGAGATTCCGGCCGACCAGTGCGCGCCGGAGTTGTGGCTCGTCGATGAACGCGATGAGGCGATCGCGCGGCGGCTGATCGAAGCGGCCTCGCGAGGACCAGCGCCGGGCACGCCTCCATGGCAATGTCAGCAGTGCGGCGAGGTGCTCGAGGCGCAGTTCACCGTGTGCTGGCAATGCGGGACTGTGCGCGATCCGTTGAAGGGGTGAAGCGGAGTCGGGAATTGAAGAAGCCGGGCATTGCCCGGCTTCTTCTTGTGCTGCGCGCGTGGCCTTGGCCGCTTCAGGCGAGCCACACCGCGATGGTCAGCATCAACAGCAGGATCATCCACAGTACGACTGCACGCCACACCAGCCCCACTGCCGATTGCAGCGTGCGCGGCGTGCAGTCGTCGCCGACCTGCATCGGACCGCCGTCGCCGGTGGCGAGCGCGTCGAGGCTCGACGGCTCCGCGAGTGGCCCGGCCAAGCGCGCGCCGAGCGCCCCGCTGCCCGCGGCGAGCAACACGCCGTCGTTCGTATCGGGCCACTGCCGTGCATGGTTGCGCCACGCGTAAATCGCATCCTCGAAATTGCCGACGATCGCAAAGCCCAGCGACGTCAGCCGCGCCGGCACCCAGTCGATCACGAAGAACGCGCGCTGCGCGAAGCTCGAAAACGCGACGGTGCGGTCGTCGGCCGGCCGCGCCCATACGCGCGCGAGATATTCCGCGCAACGGTACAGCACCGCGCCAGCGGGACCGACCGGAATCAGGAACCAGAAGAACACGCCGAACACATGACGATGCGACGCGACCACCGCGTGGATCAGCGTGTGACGCACGATCTCGCTGACCGGCATGTCGACGGTCTCGAGCCCGGTCCATTCGTTGAGAATTTCGCGCGCGCGTGGCACGTCGTCGTTGTTCAACGCGAGATGGATGTCGGTGAAGTAATGGCTGAACTGCCGGAAGCCGAGCGTGAAGTACAGCACCACGACGTTCCACAGGAACGCGAGCATGAAGTGAATGTGATACAGCACGTAGTAGACGAGCGCGACCGCGAGCGTCCAGGGCACCACCACGACGAGCCACGCGAGCAGACCGTGACGTTGCTTGCCAGCATCGAATCCGTGCGCCGCCGACTCCGCATGGTATTGAAGCAGCGCGGACAACGGATTGTTCGGCGACAGCGCGCGTACCTGTTCAATGATCAGAGCCAGCAATACGGAGAAAAAAGTCATGCGATGCGCCGTGCTTTTTAAGTTTTTTACGATTGTTTTATAACGATAGCACAGGGTCGGATGAGTCTGAACGCGGATGCTGACAAAGCGCCGACAAGTGCGTCGTTCGCGCAACTGTGCATCGTCGAGGCGGCGATGCGAGTCACGTAATTTATGCGGCGAGGAACCGATACAGGTTACGCAGCATCGCCGCCGTCGCGCCCCAGATGAAATGATGGCCGCCTTGCACGGCTGCTGGCGTGACCGTCTGCGCGTGGTGCGCGCCGCGCTGCTCGGCGGCCTCCGGAGCCGCCGTCAATTCGCCGCGCGGATACGGCATCGCGAAGAAGCGGCGCTCTCCGCCCTCGTAGCGGAACAGGCGCTCTTCGTGGTTGGACGGGTCCATCAGGAACGCGAGCGGCACTTCGAAGACCTCGGCCACTTCGAGCGTATCGATCTCCAGCGAGAACGGCGGGTGCACAAGAGCGATGACCGGCGACACGCGAAAGCCGGTGCCAGTGAGATAGTCGGGCAACGCGCCGAGAACTTCGACGCGCGACGCGTCGAGGCCCACCTCTTCGCGCGCTTCGCGCAGAGCCGTTGCGGTCGCATCAGCGTCGAACGGTTCCTGGCGGCCGCCGGGAAAACTCACCTGACCGGCGTGATCGTTCAGATGGTCCGCGCGCTGCGTGAGCAACACGGTAAGACCACGCGCGCGCACGACGAGCGGCACCAGCACCGCGGCCACGCGCGGATCGAGGTCGGTATTGCGCCACGGCGCATCGGCAATTTTCTCGGGTGTCCAGGCAAGCTGCCGATCAAAGCGCGCCCGCAGTGCATCGGGCGTCAGACGCTCGCGCGCGACCGGTGGCAGATCGGCGCCTGTCGCGATGACAGGCAGAGTTTCGGGCTCAAAGACGGGGCGGATCAACGGGTCTCTCTGATGAGCGTGGACATGCCGCTATTTTGACCTGGCCAACAAAAAAGCACCCGCGAGGGGTGCTTTTTCTTACAGCATTTACGCTTGGGAAGCAGCGCGGTCTTTCGAGACCAGCTTTTCCTTGATTCGAGCCGACTTGCCCGAACGCTCGCGCAGATAGTACAGCTTCGCACGACGCACATCGCCGCGACGCTTGACGACGATGCTAGCCAGCAGCGGCGAATACGTCTGGAACGTACGCTCGACGCCTTCGCCCGACGAAATCTTACGGACGATGAACGACGAATTCAGACCACGGTTACGCTTGGCGATCACGACGCCTTCGTAAGCCTGCACACGCTTACGCGTGCCTTCAACCACGTTCACGCTGACGATGACCGTATCGCCCGGACCAAAATCCGGAATGGTCTTTTCGCCAAGAACGCGCGCGATTTCTTCCTGCTCGAGTTTTGCAATCAGATTCATCACTGACTCCTAGATCCATCTTGTCGACGTTCGTACCTGCCTCACGCGCTTACTGCGTTGGGCTACGGCCCCGATAGAGGATGGGTTCACATCTGGCACCGCACACGCATGCACGGCACCGCCTTGTGTCCGCTCGAAAGACCGGGGCCTCAGGCCTTCGGCTCTTCCTTCGCGAGACTCGCGAGCCACGCCTCGTCGGCACGGCTCAGCATTCTGTTCTTTCTGGCCTTCACGATCAGATCGGGCCGCTTGTTCAACGTGTTGCGCAATGCTTCGCGCCGCCGCCACGCTTCGATTTCCGCATGATGGCCGCCGAGCAGCACATCAGGCACCCGCACGCCCTCGTATTCCTCGGGACGCGTGTAGTGCGGACAATCGAGCAGCACATCGACGAAGCTATCCTGCACCGCCGACTGTGAGTCGTTCAGCACGCCAGGCAACTGACGCACGACCGCATCCATCAACGCCATCGCGGGCAACTCGCCGCCCGACAGCACGAAGTCGCCAAGGCTTACTTCTTCGTCGACTACACGGTCCAGCAGACGCTGGTCGATCGCTTCGTAGCGCCCGCACAACAGGATCAGACCGGGTTCGGCCGCGAACTTCATCACGCGCTCGTGATTCAGTGTGGCGCCTTGCGGCGACATCATCACGACGCGCGCCGCGCCGATGCCCTGCTCCGCTTGCGCCGCTTTCGCGGCACTGATCGCGTCTTCGAGCGGCCGGGCCAGCATAACCATGCCGGGGCCGCCGCCGTATGGGCGATCGTCGATCGTGCGGTAGTTGTCGGTCGTGAAATCGCGCGGATTCCACGTACGCAACCCATAGCGCTGCTGCTTCGCGGCCCGGCTGGTGATACCCCAGTCAGTCAGCGCGCGGAACATTTCTGGAAAGAGCGTCACGACATCGAACTGCATCGCTCTCCCCGCTCAACGATAGATTTCAATAGTCAGCTTCCCAGTCGACGACGATATGCTTTGCCGCCTGGTCCACCGTTTTGACAAAGACGCCGACGAACGGGATCAAACGCTCGCCTGCGACCGGCTTGCCGTTTTTGTCGGTAGCCGGATATTCGATGCGCAGCACCGACTGCGCGCCGTTGTCGATCATGCTGGCGACTTTGCCGAGGTTGAGCCCGGCGAGATTCACCACGTCCAGGCCGATCAGATCGACCCAGTAGAATTCGTCGGCTTCGAGCGCCGGAAATTCGCTACGGCCGATGTATACGCGAGAGCCGCGCAAAGCCAACGCCGTATCGCGGTCAGCGACGCCACCCAGACGGGCGACCACGCTGTCGCTATGTGTTTTGGCCTGCAAGGACGGCGCCGATTTGCGCTCCTGGCCTTTCAGCAGCCACCAGCGCTTCGCGCTCAGCAAGACGTCGCCGCCTTGCCCGGCGTCCGCATGCGCGGCTACCTTGACCCAGCCTTTGAGACCATAGGCGTCGACGATTGCGCCGACTTCGACCGCATCGGCCGGCCAGCTTGCCGCCGTTTCGATGCGCATTTCTGCAGCTTCGAAATCGGCGTTCGCGGCATTGGCTTGCGCCTCTTTCGCCTTGCCGTCGGTTCGTTCGACCGGCTTGCGGACGAATGCACCGAACGACGCCTGACCAGACGCCTTTGCGCGCGAAGCTGCCTTGACGCTACCAGAACTGCCGGAATCACGCTCAGACATCGAATAACCTCGACAACAACTTCGCAGCCTGCTTTGGCGTCTGCTTCAGTAAAACAAATTGCGCATCGGACTGCTCACGCGAGTTGCGCGGGCCGCCGGCCGAACCGACGACGATACGCCTGCGGGCCGCCATATCAAGCAGCCGGCTGCGCCTTTTGCGCTTCCTTCACGAGACGTTCGACGGTCGGCGACAGTTGCGCGCCAACACCTTGCCAGTACGTCAGGCGATCCTGAGCGATACGCAGGGACTCGCCCTTCGTAGCGACCGGGTTGTAGAAACCGACGCGCTCGATGAAGCGGCCGTCACGACGGCTGCGCGAGTCGGTGGCGACGATGTTGTAGAACGGGCGCTTCTTGGAGCCGCCACGAGCCAAGCGGATGATGACCATACTAGAATCCTTGAAAACCGGGGTTCGGAACGACTGAAACACGCGATTATAGCGGGAAACCGACGCCATAACAAACACTTACCGGGATAAACTGCGGAACCGGGCTGCCCCCACCTTCTTACAAGTGGTGCGAGAACCCGCTCAAACGCCCGAATTACCTGAAGGAGCGCCTGTGCAACGCCAGCCGAAACTCCCGTTTCCGTTCGCCTTTCGTGCCATTTTCGTACGCTTTGCTGGACTTTCGCGCACCTCGTGCAGCCGGATTCTACGTGCGGTAGCGGCCGCGGTTATCGCCGCGCAGGCGTTGACGGCAATCGCCGCGCTGCCCATCGAGAAAATCAAGCTGCCGCCGGGCTTTCACATCGAAGTGTTGTCGGACGAGGTGCCGAGCGCGCGCGCGATGACGTTGTCGCCCAAGGGCATTCTCTACGTGGGCAGCGACGATGGCCATGTGTATGCGCTCGAGCTGCGGAACGGCCGCGTGACGGGTCACCACGTGATCGCCTCCGGGCTGCAGATGCCCGCCGGCGTCGCGTGGCGCGACGGCGCTCTGTATGTGTCGGCCGTGTCGAAAATCGTGCGCTTCGATGCGATCGACTCGCACCTGAACGATCCGCCGAAACCGGTCGTTGTCACCGACAAGCTGCCGACGGACACGCATCACGGCTGGAAATTCATTGCGTTCGGCCCGGATGGCAAGCTGTACGTGCCGCAAGGCGCGCCGTGCAACATTTGCCAGAGAGATCCGGACCGCTTTGCGATGATTGGCCGCATGAACCCGGACGGCAGCCACTACGAGGTCGTCGCGCGCGGCATCCGCAATTCGGTCGGCTTCGCGTGGCATCCGGTCACCCACGAACTGTGGTTCACCGACAACGGTCGCGACCTGCTCGGCGACGATATTCCGAGCGACAAGCTCAACCGCGCGCCGCTAGTCGGCATGAACTTCGGCTTTCCGTACTGTCACGGCGGCGACACGCCCGACCCCGAGTACGGCAAGGATCATCCGTGCAGCGAATTCACGCCGCCAGTGGTCAAGCTTGGCGCGCACGTGGCGGCGCTTGGCATGCGCTTCTACGACGGCCCGATGTTTCCAGCCGACTACCGCAACAATATCTTCATCGCCGAGCACGGCTCGTGGAACCGCAGCAAGAAGGTCGGCTACCGTGTCGTGCGCGTGATCACCGACCCTGACGGCAGCCACGCACGCCAGCAGGTCTTTGCCGAAGGCTGGCTGCAACCCGGCGAATCGGTCTGGGGCCGCCCCGCCGACGTGTTGCCGCTGCCAGACGGTTCGCTACTGATCAGCGACGATACCGCCGGCGCAATCTATCGCATCACGTATTCAGCGCCGTAACGCGCGGATGCACGCATGCCCGGCTGAACGGCTGCACTCACCTTGAGCCAGGTCCGGCGCATCTCGCCACCCCGCTTTCAGCCTGGGCGATCGTCCTCCACGTGACCACCCGCGCGCCGCAGGCGTAGAATGCGCGTCGGTCCGCGCCCCCGCGGCGCGCCGCTCCTTTCGACCGCCCGTCACTCTGCCCACGCGTTCATGCCCACCGCTGCCTCGACTTCCCCGCGCTTCAGATCCAAGACGCTCACCGCCGCGTTGGCGTTCCTGTTCGGCAGCCTCGGCGCCCACCGCTTCTATCTGTATGGCACCCGAGACATCTACGGCTGGGCGCATCTACTCGGCACGCTGATCGGCATTCCCGGCGTGATGCTGCTGGTCGCGACCGAGCGCGCGTCGATCCTGGGCTGGGTGCTCGCGCCGATCGGCGCGGTTTCGCTGTTTGCCGCGTTTCTGGCGGCGCTCGTCTACGGGCTGCGTCCTGATCAGAAATGGGATGCGCAATTCAACACCCACACGCAACGCAAAAGCCGCTCCGGCTGGACGGTCATTTTCGTCGTGATCTTTTCGCTGCTGATCGGTGCGTTTCTGCTGATGACCGGTCTCGCGCTCGGTTTCCAGACCTACTTCGAAAGTCAGGTCGAAGCGGCCAAAGCGATTTCGCAGTAGTGCCCCCGTGGCGGGACCGCAGACGTTCCCGCGCGCTAGAAAAGCCTCAGTTGCGGATTGTCGCGCGCCGGTGCGCTCACCTGCTCGGCGCGCGGCGGCTCGATCCGGCGGAAATGCGACATGTCGAGAATGCCGCGGTCGCGCCCGTTCAACCCTAACCGGCGCACGGCCTTGTGAAAGCGCTGCCTGAGCAGATCCGCCCATAAGCCCTCTCCCTTCATGCGGGTCGAGAACGACGAATCGTAATCCTTGCCGCCTCGCATGTCGCGCACACGGCTCATCACGCGCTCGGCCCGATCCGGGAAATGTGCGCCCAGCCAATCCTTGAACAGCGGCGCGACCTCCCACGGCAGCCGCAGCACGATATAGCTCGCATTGCTGGCGCCCGCTTCGGCGCATGCTTCGAGCACGCGCTCCAGATCCGGTTCGGTGACGAACGGGATCACCGGCGCGATGCTGACGCCGACCGGAATGCCCGCCTCGCTGAGCGTACGGATCGTGCGCAGCCGACGCGACGGCGTGGCCGCGCGCGGTTCGAGCGTGCGCGCGATGTCGGCGTCCAGCGTGGTGATGGTGATCGCCGCCATGAATTGTCCGCGCCCGGCCATCGGCGCAAGCAGGTCGATTTCGCGCTCGATCAGCGATGATTTGGTGATCGCCGCGAACGGGTGGTTGCGCTCGCTGAGCACCTCGATCACACGACGCGTGAGACGCAAGTCACGTTCGGCCGGCTGCCATGCATCGGTGGCGACGCCGAGCGCGATCGGCTCGGGTACATAGGATTTCTTCGACAGTTCCCGCTCGAGCAGTTCGGGCGCGTTGATCTTCGCGTAGATGCGGCTTTCGAAATCGAGCCCGGGCGACAAGCCCAGGTAGCTGTGCGTGGGCCGCGCGAAGCAATAGATGCAGCCGTGTTCGCAGCCCCGGTAAGGATTCAGCGACACATTGAACGGAATGTCCGGCGACGCATTGCGTGTGAGGATGGTTTTTGCGCGCTCCTCGAACACCTGCGTGCGCAGGACCTTCGGCTCCCCGTCTTCGTCGGCCGTCTGCCAGCCGTCGTGGACGGCTTCGCGCTGGTCGACTTCGTAGCGGCCTTGCAGGTTCGTGACCGCGCCGCGCCCCTTGCGAGGCGCCGGCGGCGCGATCGGAAATTCGGGAATGTCAGGGGTGTCGGGGTCATCCACGGCGGGCCACACAAAACAAACGCAAACAGGAAGCGCCAAAGGAAAGCGGCGCAAAACACCTGTATAAATATACAGTGTTTACGCCGTTTGTCGAGCACTTCGTTGGTCGCTTGATGCGCGTCCCACCCCGTCAGTGAACCGGCACCTACTCGCCCACCGCGATCGTCAGCGTCTCCTTGATTTCCTCCATCACCACATAGCTCTTCGACTGCACCGCGCCCGGCAGCTGCAGCAGGATATCGCCGAGCAACTTGCGGTAATCGGCCATTTCGCCGATGCGCGCCTTGATCAGATAGTCGAAATCGCCCGACACGAGGTGGCACTCGAGCACCTCGGGGATCTTCTGCACCTCGCGCCGGAACAGATCGAACATGTTGCCACTCTTGTGATCGAGCGTGATCTCGACGAACACGAGCAGCGCCGCGCCCAGCTCGGCCGGGTTCACGCGGGCGTAGTAGCCGGTGATCACGCCGTCGCGCTCCATCCGCTTGACGCGCTCGATGCACGGCGTCACCGACAGACCGACCTGCTCCGCCAGGTCCTTCATCGCCATCCGGCCGTCCTGCTGCAGGAGCCGCAGGATCTTGTGATCGAGCTTGTCGAGAGCCCGCACGGGCTGGCGCTGGGTACGCATGGTGTTTTTTCTAAAAATGATGAAAATACAATAACAAAACCTGTCTCACTGTTAATAGTATAGCGGTTAACACTGGGCAAACGGCATTTCACCTCACATTGCAGCTCGCCGAATCGAATCAGATCGAAGCTCCGACGAGCGCCTTGCCCTCACTCAATTTTTGGATATCTGGAGCAGCTATGCGAGTCGTCGTTTTGGGCAGTGGCGTCGTCGGCGTGACGAGTGCGTATTACCTCGCGCGCGCCGGTCACGAAGTGACCGTTATCGATCGCGAGGCCGGCCCGGCGCTCGAAACCAGTTTCGCCAACGCGGGCCAGATCTCGCCGGGCTACGCTTCGCCGTGGGCCGCCCCGGGCGTGCCGCTGAAGGCCGTCAAGTGGATGTTCCAGAAGCACGCGCCGCTAGCGATTCGCGTCGACGGCACCGCGTTCCAACTGCAATGGATGTGGCAGATGCTGCAGAACTGCACGGCGCCGCGCTATGCGGTGAACAAGGGCCGTATGGTGCGGCTGGCCGAATACAGCCGCGACGGCCTGCAGGCGTTGCGCGCCGACACCGGCATCGAGTACGAAGGCCGCACCGGCGGCACGCTGCAGGTATTTCGCACGCAACAGCAATTCGACGGCGCCGCGAAAGACATCGCCGTGCTGCAGGAAGCCAACGTGCCATACGAACTGCTGACGGCCGACGAACTCGCCAAGGCCGAACCAGCCCTCGCCGCGGTGTCGCACAAGCTCACCGGCGGCCTGCGCCTGCCCGGCGACGAAACCGGCGACTGCCAGATGTTCACGACGCGCCTCGCGGCGCTCGCCGAGGAACTGGGCGTCGAGTTCCGCTACAACACGTCGATCGACGCGCTCGCGATGGCGGGCGGCCGCATCGCCGGCGTGCAGTGCGGCGGCGAGTTCGTACGCGCGGATTCGTTCGTGGTCGCGCTCGGCTCGTATTCGACGCGCTTCCTCGATGGCATTGTGAAGATTCCGGTCTATCCGCTGAAGGGCTATTCGATCACCGCGCCGATCGTCGACGCGGCTGCCGCGCCGGTGTCGACCGTGCTCGATGAGACCTACAAGATCGCGATCACGCGCTTCGATGACCGGATTCGCGTCGGCGGGATGGCCGAGATCGTTGGCTTCGACAAATCGCTGCGCCAGGCGCGCCGCGAGACGCTCGAGCTTTCTGTGAATGACCTGTTCCCGGGCGGCGGCGACACGTCGAAGGCGACGTTCTGGAGCGGTCTGCGGCCGATGACGCCGGACGGCACGCCGATCGTCGGCCGCACGCCGGTGCCGAACCTGTTCCTGAACACCGGCCACGGCACGCTTGGCTGGACGATGTCGTGCGGCTCGGGCCAACTGCTCGCCGACTTGATGTCGGGCAAGCAGCCCGCGATTCGCGCGGACGATCTGTCGGTGCATCGCTATCTCGGCGAGACCGCGGGCGAGCATCGGCCGGCGTATGCGTGAGTTTGAGTGCGTGCGCTGACGCGGCCCGGGCCGCGGCGCAGGCCGAAACAAACTGCAGCCGTACAAACAAACGGCGCCTCGCGGGGCGCCGTTTGCATTTCAATGTGCTGCCGCGATCGCGGCCGGCATCGAGGCATGCTCAGAACTGGTCTTCCGACAAAGCCAGCACGCCCTCGCCCCCCTTCGCGCTGACGATCGCCACTTCGAGCGCCGCCGCCTGCGGCAGCACGTGCTCGGCGTAGAACCGCGCGGTCGCGATCTTCGCGTCATGAAACGCTGGGTCCTCGTCGCGCTTCGTCGCCGCGGCAAGCTGCGCACGCGCCATCTGCCAGCCGCCCAGCACGATGCCCGCGAGCTTCAGATAGGGCACGCTGCCCGCGAACACCGCATTCGGATCGCCCTTCGCATTGGCGACGACGAAATCGACGACCGCGCCAAGCGCGCGTTGGCCCTGCGCGAGCTGCGTGCGCATCGATGCGAACGCCGCGCCCTGCTGCGCGCCAAGCGCTTCAACCGTTTCGGCGACGCCAGCGAGCAGTTCCTTCGCGACCTTGCCGCCGTCGCGCAGCGTCTTGCGACCGATCAGGTCGTTGGCCTGGATCGCGGTCGTGCCTTCGTAAATCGGTAGAATGCGCGCGTCGCGGTAGTACTGGGCAGCGCCGGTTTCCTCGATGAAGCCCATGCCGCCATGCACCTGCACGCCGAGGCTCGTCACGTCGATCGACAGCTCAGTGCTCCAGCCCTTCACGATCGGCACGAGATATTCGTAGATCGCCTGATGCTTCGCGCGCGTCGCATCGTCCGGATGACGATGCGCGATATCGCAGTGCGAGGCCGCGACGTAGGCGAGCGCGCGCGACGCCTCGGTGAGGCTGCGCATCGTTGACAGCATGCGGCGCACGTCCGGGTGCTGGATGATCGCGACCGACTGCTTCGCGGAGCCGTCCACGGGACGGCTCTGCACGCGCTCTTTCGCATA